>JAGWRA010000170.1 GCA_028876655.1 Acidobacteriota bacterium
ACATGGTGACGACGTCGTCGGACGTGATGAGCGCGGGCTGGCCGGGCGCCGGCGGCGCGAAGTTCGCCACGTTGTAGATCACCGGCTTCGTGCCCAGCAGCTTCGACTGGACGACGAAGTTGTCCATCCAGGCGCCGCCCGACTTGTTGTCGCGCTTGAAGTAGTCGGCGTAGAACAGGCCGAGCGGCGCGCCCGTCTTGTCGAACACCTCGAAGACGCGGACCGTCTTCTCGTACACCGGCAGATCGTGCCGCTCCTTGAAGGTCAGCCCGTAGAGCTGGTGCGCCGCGTAGAAGACGCCGTCGGTGAGCACGCGGCTCAGCAGGAAGTACGGCTTGATCTGGTTCTCGTCGATGCTGTACTTCGCCTTCCGCACCTGCTCGGCGTAGAACTCCCAGTCCCACGGCTCCAGCGTGAAGCCCCCGTGCTGCTCGTCGATCAGTTTCTGCAACTCGGCGGCTTCCGCGCGGGCGCGCGCCGTGGCCGGCCCCACGAGCTGGTCCATGAAGTGGTTCACCGCCTCGGGCGTCTTCGCCATCTGGTCGGTCAGCTTCCAGGCCGCGTAGTCCGGATAGCCGAGCAGCTTCGCCTGCTCGGCCCGCAGCTGCGCCAGCCGGGCGATGATCTTCCGTGTGTCGTTGGCGTCGCCCCGCTCGGTGCGATTCCACGACGCCTCGAACAGCGCCTGACGGGTCGCCCGATCGGTCAACTCCGCGAGGTCGGGCTGCTGCGTCGTGTTCTGGAGCGGGATCACCCACTTGCCCGTCAGGCCGCGCGCCTTCGCCGCCTGCGCGGCGGCGTCGATCTGCGCCGGCGACAGCCCGGCGAGCTTGGCCTTGTCGCTGACGACCAGCGCGCCCGCCTTGGTGCCGGCCAGCAGCCGGCTCATGAACTGCGCGCTCAGCGTCGCGTCCTCCTCGTTCAGCTTCTTCAGCTGCGCCTTGTCGGCGGCCGACAGCCGCGCGCCCGCGCGGACGAACTGCTGGTGGTAGTACTCGACGAGCCGCGTCCCTTCCGCGCCCAGCTTCAGCGTCGCGCGGGCGTCGTAGATCGTCTCGACGCGCTGGAACAGCTTCCCGTTCAGCAGCATCTCGTCGCGGACGGCCGACAGCTTCGGGGCCTCCACCTCCTGCACCTTCTCCAGCACGGCGTCGGCGTTGGCGCCGACCAGGCCGTTGAAGATCATCGAGACGCGCGAGAGCAGCTGGCCGCTCCTCTCGAGCGCCACGATCGTGTTCTCGAAGGTCGGCGGCGCCGGGTTGTCGGCGATCTTCAGGATCTCGGCGCGCTGCTCCCGGATGCCGGCCTCGAAGGCCGGTTGGAAGTCGCTGTCCTTGATCTTGTCGAACTCGGGTGCCTGGAACGGGAGCGTGCTCGGCTTCATCAACGGATTGGCGCGCTTGGCAGGCTTCGCCTGGCCGCCGGTCGCGGCGGCCGGCGCCGCCAGGGCGGCCAGCACGCACGCAGCGAACAGCATCGCGGGAATGCGGATCGAATGACGCATGGGTCCTCTTCTGCCGCGCCGGGACTGACCCGCGCGGCGGTCCGGTCGCACTCGGCTCAGGGGACGGGTATCCGGGCATTCTGCCGCGGCCGTCGGCAGCGTGTCAAAAGACGCCGGCCGGTCCCGAATGCATGGGTATGATGTACGGACCTGCGGGATGCGCCGCGCACGGGGATCGAACTCCCGGGCGGCTGCGTCCGTCACAACGCGAGAGGTGGACGGGGCATGGCCAGCACGGGCTCGTCGCAGCAGGAACCACGTCTCTTCCATACGCTGGGCAAGGACGTCCGCGAGGTCTGGGAGGACGTCGGCCGCGTCGGCGTCCGCCAGACGGTCCGCCGCTCGTTCTCCGACCTGGAGGAGTTCTACCTCACCACCCACCGGCGGGACCGGCTCGCCGGCATGGGCCGGGTGAAGCGAACGCTGGTCCTCTGGGCGTGGCTGCTGAAGGCCCTCTTCCTGAAGCTCACGCCGGCACGGCGTCTCCTGCTGCTCCTCAGCTTCTGGCTGATGGTCGAGGGTCAGTTCCAGTTCTCGGCGGGACGCACGCAGGTCACGGTCTCGTTCCCGTTCCTCGGCATCGCGGTGCTGCTCCTCATCCTCATGCTCGAGCTGCGGGACAAGCTGCTCGCGCGCAACGAGCTGGAGGCGGGACGCGCCGTGCAGCTGGCGCTCATGCCCAGCCACGCGCCGAGCCTGGCGGGCTGGGACATCTGGCTCTTCACGCGGTCGGCCAACGACGTCGGCGGCGACCTGGTCGACTACCTGCCGCTCGACCCGTCGCGGCTCGCCGTCATGCTCGGCGACGTCGCCGGCAAGGCGCTGCCGGCCGCGCTGCTGATGGCGAAGCTGCAGGCGACGATCCGCGCCCTCGCCACCGACTGTCCCACGCTCGACGAGCTCGGACGCCGCGTCAACGTCATCCTGAACCGCGACGGCCTGCCGAACCGCTTCGCCACGCTGGTCTACCTGGAACTGGCGCCGGACAGCGGGGCCATCCGGCTCGTCAACGCCGGCCACATGCCCCCACTCCTGCTGCATCCCGATCGGATCGAGGAGCTGCCGCGCGGATCGATCGCGCTGGGGATCACGCCGGACGCCGACTACACGGAGCAGCGCGCGGAGGTGGCACCGGGCGAGTTCCTGGTCGTCTATTCGGATGGCGTCACGGAGGCGCAGAACCGCGCGGGGGACTTCTTCGGGGACGACCGCCTGCGCGCGGCGCTCGGCGGACAGGCGACCGCGACGGCCGAGGCCCTCGGCCGGGCCGTGCTGGCCGCCGCCGACACCTTCACGGGCGACGCCCCGGTCTTCGACGACCTCTCGCTCGTCGTCCTCAAACGCCTCGCCTGACGCGCGTGGCGTCTCCGGGGGCCGCCATTCGCCTGCCGGTCCCGCTCAGGCGGTACGGAACTGGTGTTGAAGCCACAGCGGGCTCGCGGCCGTTCAATACCCATTGCCCGTTGCGCGTGGCCCATTGCCCCAGAGTGCGTCATCCACAGCCCCGTCGCCCGGAGCCCGAAGCCGGCGTCCCGGAGCCCGTGGCCCGTGTTCACTCCGCCCGCCCGTCCTCCTTCAGGTCGATCCCGTAGCGCTCGGCCATCCGATAGAGCGTCCGCCGGTCGATGCCGAGGATCTCGGCGGCGCGCGTCCGGTTGCCGCCGGCGTGCTCCAGCACGTGCACGAGATAACGGCGCTCCAGTTCGTCGAGCGACGGCAGATCGCGGAACAGCTGCGGCTCGAGCGCCGGCGCCGCGTGCCGGAACGCCGGCGGCAGGTCCTCCGCGTCGATCGTCGATCCCCGGCTGAACAGCACCAGCCGCTCGATGGTGTTCTCGAGCTCCCGCACGTTGCCGGGCCATGGGTACACCGTCAGGGCCTCGACCGCCGCCGGCGTCAGCTCGACCTGGCGCGCGGCCCGGGCGCACGCGTCGTGCAGGAACCGCGCGGCGAGCAGCGGGATGTCGGTGCGGCGCTCGCGCAGCGGCGGCATCCGGATGACGACCACGCTGATCCGGTAGAAGAGATCCTGCCGGAAGCGCTGCTCGGCAACCGCCTTCTCGAGGTCGACGTTGGTCGCCGCCACCACGCGCACGTCCACCTTCACCGGCCGGTTCGCGCCGACCGGCCGCACCTCGCTCTCCTCGAGCACCCGCAGCAGCTTCACCTGCAGCGCCGCGGACGTCTCCCCGATCTCGTCGAGGAAGACGGTGCCGCCGTTGGCCTGTTCGAAGATCCCCTTCGCATCGGCGATCGCGCCGGTGAACGCGCCGCGCACGTGGCCGAACAGCTCCGATTCCAGCAGCGATTCCGCGATGGCGCCGCAGTTGATCGGCACGAACGGCCGGCCGGCGCGGCGGCTGTGGGCGTGCACGGCCCGCGCCACCAGCTCCTTCCCCGTGCCGCTCTCGCCGACGATGAGCACGGGCGCCATCGAGTCGGCCGCGTGCGCGATCTGCTTGTAGACGTCGAGCATGCCGGCCGTGCGGCCGACCAGCCCCGCCGGCGGCGTCTCCGCCGCCGGGACGCCGGCCGCCGGCTCGCGGGCCTCGGCGAGCGCCCGCTCGACCGCCGCCTTCACCTCGGCGATGTTGAACGGCTTGGAAATGTAGTCGAACGCCCCGGCGCGGACCGCCTCGATGGCGGTCTCGAGCGTGCCGAAGCCGCTGATGAGCAGCACGGGCCCGCGCGGGTTCGCCGCGCGGAAGGCGCGCAGCAGGTCCAGCCCCGACAGCGCCGCCCCGAGGTTGATGTCGGAGATGATCAGGTCGAAGGGGCGCGCGCGCGCCAGGTCCAGCGCGGTGGCCGGGTCGTAGGCCGGCACGATCTCGCGGTCGGGCGCGGCCAGCAGCTCGGCCATGAACCGGCAGGTCTCGCGGTCGTCGTCGACGATCAGGATGCGGCGCATAGGGGCAGCTCTACCGTGAACCGCGCGCCGCCCTCGGCGCGGTTCTCCGCGACGATGGTCCCGCCGTGGGCCACGACGACGTCACGCGTGATGCTCAGGCCGAGGCCGGTCCCCCGGCCCACCGGCTTGGTGGTGACCCACGGCTCGAAGATCTGCGGCAGGAGATCGGCCGCGATGCCGGTGCCGCTGTCCGCAATGGTAATCCGCGCGCGGCCGTCCGCCTCGGCCATCGCAATCTGCAGCCGCCCGCCCGACGGCATCGCGTCGAGGCTGTTGCTGATCAGGTTGAGCAGCGCCAGCTCCAGCTGCACCTCGTCGGCGCTCACCCGCGACTCGCGCACCGGAGCGTCCAGCGTCAGCTGCACGCCGGCCGCCTCCAGCGCGGGTCGCGCCACGTCCGCCACCCGCTGCACCAGCGCGCGCAGGTCGACCGGCACGCGCGGCGAGGCGGGACGCGCGCGGTCGAGCATGGACCGGACGACCGCCGCCACCTTCTGGATCTGCTCCTCGATGATCTGCAGCCGCTCGCGCAGCCGCGACTGCGGACCGGCTTCCTCCATCAGCATCTGCACGTAGCCCGACACGAGGTTCAGCGGGGTCCCGATCTGGTGGGCGACGCTCGCGGCCATCTGCCCGACGGCCGCCAGCTGCTCGGCGCGGGCCAGCGCCTCGCGCAGCGCGAACATCCGCTGGTAGCTGTCGACCAGCTCCGCGTTGCGCCCGCGCAGCTCCTCGGTCGCCTCGCGCACGCGGGTCTGCAGCCCCGCGTTCAGCTCCTCGAGCTCGGCCAGCATCTGGTTCAACCCCGTCGCCAGCTCGCCGATCTCGTCCCGCCGGATGACCGGCGCGCGCGCCGCCTGGTCGCCGGCCGACACCCGCTCCATCGTCTCGACGAGCGTGCCGATCGGCCGCTGGAAGAGCCGGCGCGTCAGCGTGTCCACCAGCAGCGTCAGCGCCAGCACGGCCGCCGGCACCAGCCACAGCGCGATCCGCCAGCCGCGCGTCCGCACTTCCTGCACGGCGCCGAGCGAGACGGTCACGGCCACCGCCCCGAACAGCCGATCGTCGCGGATCACCGGCACGGCCAGCGTCTGCAGCGTGCCGGTCCCCGCCGGAGGCGCGATCCGCGTCGTCTCGATGGAGCGCCGGGCAACCGCCAGCGCTTCCGCGCGCGCGGCCGTCGACGTGCTCGCCAGCACCGTCGGCATCCCCTGCTGCAGCGTGACGACGCTGATGACGCGGATGGCGGGGACGGCCGCGACGAAGTCGTGCAGGCTGTCGGTGAGGTCGTCGACGTTCAGCGGATCGGGGCGGAGCGACAGGTCGTCGGCCACCGCTTCGGCGGTCTGGCGCGCCGTCGTCAGGAGGTCGGTGCGGATGTCGTGCTCGATCGCCCGCACCTCCAGCCAGGAGGCGAGCCCGACGATGAGCGTCACGCCGAGGCCGGCGAGGAGCAGGGCCCGCAGCCGCAGCGACAGCGCCGGCCGCCGGGCCCCGGCGGGCCGCGCGGGAGCGCCGGCCGACGCGTGCGCATCGCTCATGGTTGAGTGGACCGGGCGCGGCCGGGCCGGACGGGCCCGAAAAGACGAAAGCCGCCCGCGGTCGATCGCATCGACCACGAGCGGCCCCGACGTGCCGGCGTGCCGGAGGCAGGCGCCCGGCCGGTCGAATCCGGCCGGGCCGCAACCGCCCGACGGCTTACTGCACGACCTTGATCACGACACGGCGGTTCTGCGCCCGGCCCGCACGCGTCTTGTTCGACGCCACCGGATCGGACTCGCCGTAGCTGTAGACGTTCATCCGGTGGAGCGCCACCTGGTACTTCGTGTAGAGATAGTCGCGCACCGCGTCGGCCCGCGCCATCCCCAGCCGCTTGTTGTAGGCCGCCGACCCGGTCGAGTCCGTGTAGCCGTCGATCTCGAAGTACACGGCCTTCGGGTTCGCCTTCAGCTGCGACATCATGTCGTCGATCTTCGCCGTCGCGCTCTCCGGCAGCTTCGCGCTGCCCAGCTTGAAGTTCCCCTCGGCCTCGCTCAGGACGACCTCGGCCACGAGCCGCTTCGCCTGCTGGTCGAGCGCGGTCGCCGTCGAATCGGCCTGAGACGCCGTCGACTGCGCCTTCTGCGCCGCCGAAGCCGCGTTGCCGGCGGCCTGCTTGGCGTCGCTGATCCCCGCCTGCGCCGACTGGTCCACCTGCTGGATCTTGTCGGCGTTCTGCTTGGTCTGGGCCTGCGTGGCCTCCACCGCCTTGGAGACCCCCTCGACCTTCGTGTTGACGTCGGCGATCTGCTTGTTGACGTACCCCTTGGTGGCGCACGCCGTCGACACCACCAGCACCAGCGCGGAAACCGACACGGCAAACAATGACCTGCGCATGTTCTACTCCTCTCTCTCCTTAACTCGTCGGACGGGCCCCGCCCGCCATGTATCCCCCGCGGGCGTCGACGGTGAACCGGGGATTCCTCGTCCGGATCACCAGCGGATGCCACCCCGGCGGCAGCCCGGGTGTGAACGCCAGGAGGTACTGATGATGAAGATCTGCCACGATCCGCTGCATGGCGACGCGCATCTCGTCGTCGCTGCTCGCCACCAGCAGCCCGCCACCCGTCCAGCGCCCGAGATCCGCCAGAGCCGCCGCGGCCGTGGCGTAGACGCCGGACCCCTTGCCGCCGCCCCCCAGCACCGCCGCCCGGTCGAGGGGAGAGACCACTGCCACCACGTAAATGGGGACGTCGATCGAGCTCGCCAGCCCGGAGACCTGCGCCGGCGTCAGCCGGCTCGCATTGTCCAGCCCGTCGGTGAACACCACGACCGCCCGATGGGGCACCGGCCGCACCGCTTCCCGGCGCGCCGCCTGGGCGATCGCGTCGTAGAGCGAGGTCGCCCCGTACGGTTTCAACGCCGCGAACGTCGAGAGCAGCGAGCGTGGCGGGCTGAACGGCTGCAGGGTGCGCAGCCCGGTGTCGAAGGCGTAAACGGCAGTCTCGTCCTGCGTTTGATCGAGGCCATCGACCAGCGCCGTGGCCGCGACACGCGCCTGTGCAATTTTATCGGCGATTTCCATGCTCCCGCTAGTGTCAATCAGCAGAGCGACGCTCGCCGGTGCCCGATCGGCACGGAACTGCACGATTGTGCGCGGCATCCCCGCATCCAGCACCTCGAAATCCGACGCCTTCAGGCCCGTCACCATCCGCCCGCGCTGGTCCCGCACGATCGCGCTGACGGTCACCAGATCGACCCCCGACTTGAAGACCGGCACGGCGGCCGCCGACGGGCCCGCCGCCGCCACCGGCCAGCCGGCCAGCAGCAGCAGCGACATGAACAGGGATCCGGCCGCAGGCTTCATGGAGGACATCGTATCAAGGCGCCTGCCAGCTCGACCTCAGCCGTGCATCAGGCCTTTGCGCCTCTTTTCGGCCGATCTGGCGAGTTCGTTGCGGTGAACGTCCCGAGGAACAGAGTAATTATTACATCTTCGACGGAATTTCACACAGCAGGTCCCGCCGCCGCCGTGCCGCGCGGCTCCGCGGGTCCCGCCACGGGTGTACCGCCCGGCTCCGCGGGCCGATGGCGTAAGATGGCTGCATGACCTCGCCTGCCGGCGCCGCCCGCGCGCCGTTTCCGGTCGCCGATCGTGTCGGCCGCTTCAACTACGCCATCCGCAACATCGTGGCGGAGGCCCGGGCCCTCGAAGCGTCGGGCCGCCGCGTGCGGTACCTGAACATCGGCGATCCGGTGGCCTTCGGCTTCCAGACGCCGCCGCCCATGATCGCCGCCGTCGAGCGGGCGCTGCGCGACGGCCACAACGGATACGGGCCGTCGGTCGGCATCCTGCCGGCCCGGCAGTCGATCGCCGGCGAGTTGACGCGGCGCGGCTTCCCCGTGTCGCCCGACCGCGTCGTGGTGACCGCCGGCACCTCCGAGGCCATCGAGCTCGCGCTGGGCGCGCTGGTCGATCCGGGCGGCGAGGTGCTGGTGCCGGTGCCGACCTATCCGCTCTACACCGCGGTGCTGGCCCGCCTGGACGCCGAGGCCAGGTTCTACCGGCTGGACGCGGCCCAGGGCTGGATGCCGGATCTCGATCACCTGCGCAGCCTCATCACGCCGCGCACGCGCGCGATCGTCGTGATCGATCCGAACAACCCGACCGGCGCGGTGTACCCGCCGGCCGTCCGGCGCGCGCTCATCGAGCTGGCGGAGACGCACCGGCTCGTGCTGCTGGCCGACGAGGTGTACGGCGACGTCGCCTACGCCGGTCCGGTGGATCCGATCGGCAGCCTCGCCCCCGATGCGCCGATCATCTCCTGCTCGAGCCTGTCGAAGGGCTACCTCGCACCGGGCTGGCGGACCGGCTGGCTGGCCGTCGGCCGCAGCCCGCTGCTCGATCCCGTGCTGGCGGCGGTGCAGAAGCTGGCCGATGCGCGGCTGTGCAGCAGCGTGCCGATGCAGCACGCCATCGTCGCGGCCATCGACGGCGACCGCAGCCACCAGGCGGCGTTCCGCGCCGCGCTGCACGAGCGGGCCGTGCTGACGACGCGCCGGATGAACGCGATCGACGGCATCAGCTGCGTCGAGCCGCAGGCGGCGTTCTACGCGATGCCGAAGGTGGCGCTGCCGCCGGGACGCACCGACGTGGACTACGTCCTGGGCCTGCTGCGCGCCACCGGGGTGCTGTGCGTGTACGGGTCCGGGTTCAATACGGCGGCCGGCGACGGGTTCTTCCGGATCGTGTTCCTGGCGCCGCCCGCCGAGCTCGACGAGATGTACGGCGCCATCGCCACCTTCACCGACAGGTTCCTCCACGCCTGAGTGAGCACCGAGTCCGACTTCAACCGCCGGCTCGTCCGGACCGTCGCCGTCGTGGCGCTGGCGGGGGTCGTGCTCTGGGTGCTGTACGAGGCGCGCGCGGCGCTGCTGGTGGTCTACGTGAGCGCGCTGCTGGCCATGGGGTTCTCCCCGCTCGTCGGCCTCGTCGAGCGCGACGGCCGCCCGGCGCCCGCCCTCCGCGTCCCCCACCTGCTCGCCATCTTCGTCGTCTACCTGGTGCTCGTCGGCGTGCTCGTCGGCCTGGCGCTCGTGGCCGTGCCCCCGATCGTCACGCAGGGACGCGCGCTCGCGGCCGACCTGCCGGCGCTGTTCGCCGGCGTGCAGGCCTTCCTCCGGCAGCACGACCTGCTCGCCGCCAACGTGTCGCTGCAGGAAGCCGTGCAGTCGGCCGGGGGGAACACCGTCTTCACCATCGCCACGGCGGCCTCGACGCTGTTCCACGCGATCATGACCGCGGCCACCGTCCTGTTCCTCAGCTTCTACCTGCTCGTCGAGGGGCGCGCGCTGTCGCTCACCTTCGCGCGGCTGTTCCCCGAGCGGGACCGGGCGCAGGTCGTCGCCATGGCGAACCAGGTGGTGAGCCGGGTGAACGGGTGGCTGCTGGCGCAGCTGATGCTGGCCGCCCTCATGGGGATTGCGACGGCCGTCGGCCTGTCGCTGATCGGCGTGCGCTTCTCGTACGTGCTCGCCCTCCTCGCGGCCGGCGGCGAGTTCATTCCGATGCTCGGGCCGTTCGTCGCCGGTGCCTGCGCGGTCGGCATCGCGCTGATGGCGTCGATCCACCAGGGCCTGATCGTGCTCGCCTTCTTCGTCGCCCTCCAGCAGCTCGAGTCGAACGTCCTGGTGCCGCTCATCATGAAGAACCGCGTCGGCCTCGGCGCGGTGACGGTGATCGTGGCCCTGTTCGTCGGGTATTCCCTGAGCGGCTTCATCGGCGCCGTGCTGGCCGTGCCAACGGCGGCGATCCTCTCGGTCGTCTTCGACGAGCTGATCCCCGAGCGCAGCCACGCGGCGCGCCCCTGACGGCGGCCGTGCAATCCGCCCGCGAGGAGCGACACGCGTGAACGACTCTTCCCCGCCCGGCGCCGGCGGCCCCCCGGCCCCGCCCGTCCCCGGCCCGGGTGCCACGGCCGCCGCGGCAGCCTATACGCTGCTCGCGATCGCCATGACCTGGCCGCTCGTGCGGGGCCTCGGGCGGGACCTGCCCGGCGGCCTCGGCGACCCGCTGCTGAACTGCTGGATCCTCGCGTGGGACGCCCATCATCTCCTGCGCTTCGTCGGCGGCCACCTCCACGGGCTGTCCGGGTACTGGAACGCCAACATCTTCTACCCGGCGCCGCTCGCCCTCGCCTACTCCGAACACCTCACCGCGCAGGCGATCGAAATCCTGCCGGTGTACGCAATCTCCGGCAACCCGATCCTCTGCTACAACCTGCTGCTCCTGTCGACCGTCGTCCTGTCGGGGCTCGGCACGTACCTCCTCGTGCGGGAGCTGACCGGCCGGCGGTGGCCGGCCTTCGTCGCCGGCGTCGTCTTCGCGTTCCTGCCGTACCGTGCCGCGCAGATCCCGCACCTGCAGGTGCTCTCGTCGCAGTGGATGGCGTTCGCGCTGTTCGGCTTCGTCCGCTACTTCCGGACGGGCCGCCGCCGCGCGCTCGCCGGGGGAGCGCTGGCACTCGTCGCACAGAACCTGTCGTGCGGGTACTTCATGGTGTTCTTCACCGTGCCGTTCGTCGCCTTCGTCCTTGTCGAGATCGGACGACGGCGGTTGTGGACGGACGGCCGGTGCTGGCGCGACCTCGCCGTGGCGGCCGCGGGCGTGACCGCCGTCACGCTGCCCTTCGCCTGGCCGTACCTCCGCCTGCGCGAGCTGGGGTTCGCGCCGCGCTCGCTCGCCGAGGTGAACGCGTTCGCCGCCGACACCTGGAGCTATCTGACGACCGCCGGAAGCGTGCGGCTGTGGGGCTCGCGGCTGCAGCTGTTCCAGAAGCCCGAAGGCGAGCTGTTCCCCGGCTTCACTGCGATCGCGCTGGCGCTGGCCGGCCTCGTCGCGGGCCTGCGTGCGTCGTGGAGGCAGACAGCGGATCGGACCGATGCGGGCAGCCGCTGGCGGCGCGTGCTGGCGGCGGTGCTGACGATCGTCGTGATCGTGTACGCCGGGCTTGGACTCGCCATGCTCGTCGCGGGCCCGTTCGCGCTCCACATGCCCTTCGGCGTGGTGCGCGTGACCAGCGCCGACTGGCTGCTGCGCGTCGTCGTGATGGCGCTGGTGCTGCTCGTCGTGGGATCACGGCGGGCACGGGCGTTCCTGGGGCAGTTCACCGGCGGCATGCCCGGCCTCTACGTCTGCCTGCTGCTGGCAGCGGCCTGGCTGTCGCTCGGCCCGGTCCTGCATGCCGGCGGCCGCGATCTGCACGCGCCGTCGCTGTACCTGCTGGCCTATCGCCTCGTGCCGGGCTTCAACGGCCTGCGCGTGCCGGCGCGGTACGGAATGATCGCCGGACTGTTCCTCGCCGTGGTTGCGGGCGCGGGCGCGCAGGCGCTCGAACGGCGGCGGGCCGGCATCGTCCTGCTGCTGGCCGCCTGCACGCTCGTCCTGGCCGAAGCCGACGCCGCGCCCCTCGCGCTCAACGGCCGCTGGACCGAACCCGACGAGACCGCGATCCGGATCCCCGCCGGACCGATGCCGGCGCGTGCCGCCTTTCCGCCCGTGTACGCCTTCCTGCGGACGCTGCCGCCCGGCGCGCCCGTGGTCGAGTTCCCGTTCGGCGAGTACCCGCTCGAGGTCCGCTACATGTACTTCTCGACGGCACACTGGCATCCGCTGCTGAACGGGTACAGCGGCGGGTTCCCGCCTGCCTACCTGCTGCTGCGTGATGCGCTGCGCGACGTGCTGACCAACCCGGGACGCGCCTGGGACGCGCTGGCCGGCGCTGGCGCCGCCTACGCGATCGTGCACGCGGCGCTGTATCGGGGCACGGGCGGCGCGCAGGTCGCGGCCTGGCTGCAGGCCCACGGTGCGCGGCCGGTGGCGGCGTTCGGTGACGACCGCGTCTTCGCGCTGCCGGCAAGTGGATCCGGCCCGTCGTCCGCCAGTGGTTCTTCACAAGGGGGAACGCCTCCCGCCACGATCTCGTCATACCCGTAGCGGGCGGACGCCAGAGCCGAAATGCCGCGCCCGGTGTCTAAGCTGGTAGACGTTCCACAATCGACACGCGGGATCATCAGCCTCGAGAGGTCTCCGGATGGGTGTTCACCTTTCCCGGGTCCGGATCGTGTGGCGCTGGCTCGTGCCGGCCCTCCTGCTGCTGGGGCCGGGCCTGGCGCCGGCGGTGGCCGGGCAGGCCGCGGCCGGGCCGGCGGCAGATGCGGCGGCGGCCGAGACGGCCGGCATTCAGGCCCTGCTCAGCCGGGTCGAGCAGGCGGTCCGGACGGGAACGGCGGAGTCGTATCTCGCCCTGCTGTCGACGACGGCCGACCGCGCGCAGGCCGAGGCGTTCGCGCGCGAGAACCTGGGCCCGGGCGTCACGATGGTGGCGCTGCACGAACGGGCGCGGGGCCCGCTCGAAGGGACGCTGCCGGGCAACGGCTATCGCCTCATCGTCGACGCCTTCATCCAGCGGGGCGACCGGGCGCGCGTCGCCACCTGGCGGCTCGACGTCCGCCGGCCGGGCGGCGTCGCAGGAACGCGGTCCGACGAAGTGCTCCCCTGGGCGCTCGCCGGCCAGAAGGTGCTCGGCGTCATCGACGGCCTCAAGCACCTCACGCTCGATCCCACGCAGGAATACGACGCGCACGATCTCGTCGTCCGCGGCGAGGATCTCGAGCTGCGCCTGCCGGCCGGATCGGCGTTCGTCGCCCGGGCCGATGGCGGCATCACGGCGCTCGTGCTGCTCGGCCGCGGCCAGATGGTGTTCCGTCCGGCGCCGGCGATGGAACGGGGTCAGGTGAAGATCTTCTGCGGCAGCGAGACGCTCGACACGGCGTTCGACACGGCGTTCATCCGCGTCAATCCGACCGACGTCGCCAACCACTTCGCCACCGACGCGCTGGTCCCGAAGCCGGTCGATGCAGGCGAGCTGAAGAAGGCGACCGAGGTCTTCGACCGGGAGATGGCGAAGTCGTTCACGCTCGACCTCTCGGAGTTCAGTCCCGAGAACTGGTCGCTGCTGCCGACGGCAGGCGACTTCCTGGCCGAGATTGGCACCGGCAAGTTCGGCACGCTCACTTACGCCCGGTCGATGGCCGACCCCGAGGACATCACGCTGTTCGACCGGCGGCACCGGCACAACATCGCGCTGTACGCCTCGAAGGAGAAGCTGGCCGAGCGGGGCCGCTTCTACAACGAGGACGACCTGGCGCACTTCGAGGTGCTGCACTACGACGTCGACGCGTCGATCGATCCCACGCGCCTGTGGGTGTCGGGCCGCACGGAGCTGACGGTCCGGGTCCGGGCCTCCGCCATCAATCACCTCACGCTGCGACTGGCCGATCCGCTCACCGTCCGCAACGTGTCGAGCCAGCAGTACGGCCAGCTGCTCAGCGTCCGCGTGCACGACCAGAACAGCATCGTCGTGAACCTGCCGTCGTTCGTGACGCAGGGGACGGAGTTCAGCCTCACGATCTCCTACGCCGGCCGCCTGCAGCCGCAGCCGACCGGCCGCGAGGCGGTCGACGTCGGGGGCCAGGCGCCTCCGCTCACGCGCATGGACCGGCCGGTCATCGACCCGGAGCCGAGCTACCTGTACAGCAACCAGAGCTATTGGTACCCGCAGTCGCCGATCGACGGCTACGCCACCGCCACGCTGCGCCTCACGGTGCCGGAGGCGTACCAGTGCGTGGCGAGCGGCGCCCGGGCCAACGGCTCGCCCGTCCAGCTGCCGTCGGGCGGGACGATTCCGCCCCGCCGGTTGTACGTGTTCGTGGCGACGCAGCCGCTGCAGTACCTCGCCTGCATCATCAGCCGCTTCGTCGATCTCGAGACCGCCCCGATTACGGTCACCATCCCGCGCGCCGACCGGCCGCCGGTGGTGTCCGACGATGCCGGCGACGGCGGCGTGGACCGCCGCCCCGGCGTCTACTACGACAGCCTCACGCTGTCGGTCGAGACGACCAGGCGGCAGCAGTCGCACGAGAAGCCCGAGCAGGAGCGGGCGGCCGACATCGCGCGGTTCTACGCCTCGCTGATGGGCGACTGTCCGTACCCGAGCTTCACGCTCGCGCTCATCGAGAGCAACCTGCCGGGCGGCCACAGCCCCGGCTACTTCGCCGCGCTGAACCAGCCGCTGCCGACGACGCCCTATACCTGGCGGCACGACCCGGCGTCGTTCCACGACTATCCCGAGTTCTTCCTCGCGCACGAGCTCGCGCACCAGTGGTGGGGCCAGGCGGTCGGCCCGGCCAACTACCACGAGGAGTGGCTCAGCGAGGGCTTCGCCCAGTACTTCGCCGCGCTCTACGCCCAGCACTCCCGGGGCGAGGAGGTCTTCGAGGGGATCCTCCACCAGATGCGGCAGTGGGCGATCGACGACTCCGATCAGGGGCCGATCTACCTGGGCTATCGCCTCGGCCACATCAGGAACGACCCGCGCGTCTATCGCGCGCTCGTCTACGACAAGGGGGCCCTCGTCCTGCACATGCTGCGCCGCCTGCTCGGCGACCAGACCTTCTTCGCCGGCCTGCGCCGCTTCTACATGGCCTCGCGCTTCCGCAAGGTCGGCACCGACGACCTCCGCAAGGCCATGGAGGCCGAGGCCCACGAGCCGCTCGAACGCTTCTTCGACGACTGGATCTACGGCGACGGCATCCCGCACGTCGCGATCGGCAGCACGGTCGAACAGACGCCGGCCGGCCCGGTGCTCGTCGTCCACGCGGAGCAGGAGAACCCGCAGGTCTACGAGCTGCCGGTCACCCTCACCGTGCAGTACAGCGACCGGCCGGCCGAGGACGTCGTGATGAAGATCACCCACCGGACCGACGAGCTGCGGATCCCGCTGACCGGCAGGTACCGCGGCCTCGACATCAACCGCGACGACGCCGCGCTGGCCGAGTTCGACCGGAAGTAAACTGCCGAGTCTCCGGTCTCCAGTCTTCGGTCTCCGGTCCTGCAGCGAACCCCTTCGCGGGCAATGCCCGAGCCGGGTCCGGCGCCGTTTCTGCTCAGGACTGAAGACTGGAGACTGAAGACCGGAGACTGACGCCATTCCTCGCCCGGCGCCTGCGGATGAGCGCCGGCGCCTGCAGGCCTCAGAGACCCCGTGATATGATTTGGGGCTTGAAAACCGGCGCCACTGGAGGCCGGGCTCACCCGCCCGCCCCCGGCCCGCTGAGATTCCAGATCTCCTTCACGGCAGACGACTTATGGAAACCGTAACCCTCACGATTGACGGCCGGGAAGTCACCGTCGAAAAAGGCAAGACGGTGCTGCAGGCCGCCATCGAACACGGCATCGACCTGCCCTATTACTGCTACCACCCCGGGATCAGCATCGACGGCTCCTGCCGGGTCTGCATCGTGAAGATCGAGAAGATGGGCAAGCTGCAGACGTCGTGCTCGACCGTCTGCACCGACGGCATGGTCGTCCACACGCGGACGCCCGACGTCGTCGAGGCACGCGCCGGCGTGTTCGAGTTCCTGCTCATCAACCATCCGCTCGACTGCCCGGTGTGCGACAAGGGCGGCGAGTGCCCGCTGCAGGACTTCTCCTACAACTTCGGACCCGACGAGAGCCGCATGCAGTTCACGCGGCGCACGTTCGACGGCGAAGGGGTGAAGGCCGACGTCGACTTCGGTCCGACGCTGATGCTGAACCGCAACCGGTGCATCATGTGCACCCGCTGCGTCCGCTTCATGCGCGAGATCGACGGCGACGCCCAGATCGGGATCATCAACCGCGCGTACGGGAGCGAGATCGCGACCTATCGCGAGGGCGGCGTCCACTCGCTGCTCTCGGGCAATCTGATGGACGTCTGCCCGGTCGGCGCGATCACGACGCGCGACTATCGCTTCAAATCCCGGCCCTGGGACAACCCGATCGCCGTCGACACCGTCTGCACCCAGTGCTCGAAGGGCTGCAACGTCACCGCCTGGATCAAGGCGAAGCCGGAGTGGGCGATGGGCGATCGGCTCGCACGATTCACGCCGCGGTACAACCCCGACGTGAACGGCTACTGGATGTGCGACATCGGCCGCTTCGAATACCACTGGGTCGAGAGCGAGAACCG
>JAGWRA010000171.1 GCA_028876655.1 Acidobacteriota bacterium
ACGGTAGGCCGTCCACGTTCGGCTCGGGCGCGTGGTCCCACTTCGCCTGGTGCCAGCCGCTTCCCTGGATCCACTGCCCCGGCTTCGCCGTCTTCACCGCGTCGGCCACCATCTGGACGATGTCGTCCCAGGTGTGCGCCTTCGTGAGGTCCAGCTCTTTCAGCACCTCGCCCATCGCCATGAAGTGGGCGTGCGCGTCGATGAACCCGGGCAGCAGCAGCCGCCCCTTCAGATCGATCACCTGCGTGTGCGGCCCGATGTATCGCTGGATGTCGGCGTCGCTACCGACGGCCAGGATCTTCCCGGCCGAGACCGCCACCGCCTGTGCCTCCGGATGCGCCGGGTCGACCGTCACGACGTGGCCATGGCGCAACACGAGGTCGGCGGGTCCACGCTGCCAGTACCAGGACGGCGGGGCGGCCGACACCAGACCGGCGCCGGCGAGGACCAGCGCGATGGCGCCGAAGAGGCGCCGGAGACGCAGGGGGACAGCGGCGTGCGGTGTCACGGATCAGCTCCTGTCGGAATGACGCCGGGATGCAGGCGGTCGTCGCCGAGGAGCATACCGAAAGCCGGCAGCCCCGGACAAATGACGCAAGGAACAGCCGGCCCTGGCACGGTTCGCGCTAACCGAAGAGACCGGTGCCGGCCCCCGTGCGGACTCGACAGGAAATCCGGCCGGAACACGAACATTTCGCCGACCCGGGGGCCTGCCACCGTCCGGAACCGGGATCCGATCGTCCGCGGGCGGTCACGTGCCGCGATCGGCTATCACCGGTCTGGCGGCCGCGGATCCTCGCCTGACCACCCCGGCCATCTCGCTGGCCGTGCCGTGATCGCGCGTGCGGATCAGTTCGTCGAGCGGGAGGCCCGTGAAGCCGGCCGTCTTGAGGTGCGGGCCCGCGACCACGGTGTGACGGCTACCTATATCAAGGATCTCACCGGGGCCGGGCTGGCGATGCCGGGTGCCGACGCGCTGGTCCGGCTGCGGGATCACGGCGTGACGGGCGCCTTCGTGAAGCGGGCCCGGTCGGCCGGCTACCAGGCTGCCTCGGTGGACGAGCTGATCCGGCTGCGCGACCGGGGCCTGCTGAGCAGCCGCTGAGGAACCGAAGCTGGTGGGCCGGTCTGCCAGCCGGCCGGCAGGAGGGACGGTCATGATCCCGCGTCATCTGCACGACGATCGGACGGCGCTCGCGGAGGCGATCCTCGAAGGCGCGCGCCGGCGCCCGCAGTGCTTCGGCGAGTACTTCTGCGACGATGGCGGATCGTGCGCAATGGGGGCGGCCTACGAGAGCCTGTACCTCGTGCCGCGCACGGTCGGGCACCTCCATCCCACCTTCGATCTCGATCGCTTCTTCGACTGCCTCGAGTACATCGTGCGCAGCTGCCCGGAGGGCTGCCGCAAGCGTCTGCCGCTCGGGCCGATGATCCTCCACCTGAACGACGACCATCACTGGACGCGGGAGCGGATTGCGGACTGGGTGAAGACGACGGCGTAATCGCCCCATACGGCCGAGCTCAGAGAATCGGTCGTACGGCCGATTCATCTGGGGCACGCAGCAGCACGCCAGCGCCAGTCACAGGAGCAGTCCGCATGAACGTGTCACTGATTTCTTCAGCGCACCAGTCGGCCGCCTCGGCGCGGCCGGAGAGCCAGGAAGTCAAAGGCGCTCCCGATCACGACGGGGATGCCGACGACGGCGCCGCGTCGGCGGCCAAGGGGGCGACGCGGGGACCCGGCCTGAACGGCCAGGGTCAGGTGATCGGCACCCAGGTCAACGCCCACGCCTGAAGGCAGCCGCCAGCTGGCCGCCTGAAATGGGCACCCGTCACACTCACGGGCTCCGGCACGCCGCCGGAGCCCGTCATTGTTCAATCCGCATGGGGCCCCACCCCCATGCGTCGCCGGCGCTGACGCTCCGGATCTCGAGAGGGAGGCCAGCATCGCGCGTCGGTATGCTTCGGTCCCGGTTCTGCGTTACAGACCGTCTCCACCGTCCTCCGGCTCGATCCACTCCCCGTATTCGATGAGGTCCCACCGCTTCAGCAGCGGCTTCATCGAGAAGCCGGCGAGAATGTCGAAGGCCGCGTGAGCGAGGATGGACGGCAGCAGCGCGCCGGTGGCGAGGACGGGGACGGCCAGCACGGCGCCGATCGCCGCCGTCTTCAGCGTGGCCGCGCGGCCCTGGTAGATGTGCGCCAGGCCGAAGCCCACCGTGACCAGCGCCACGGCCGTCCAGCGCGACCCGGTCGACTCGATCAGAAACGCCAGGCAGAACCCCCGGTAGACGTACTCCTCGACCAGACCGGCCAGCAGCGAAATGGCGACGAATACGTTGTGCTCGAGCACGGTGCCGGGCAGGACGGACACCAGCGTCGCGTCGGCACGTTGACCGCGGACCTTCTGCCACAGCAGGAACGCCAGGGCGAGCAGCAGGCAGGCCGCAAGGGTACCGGCCGTCCAGGCGAGGGTGCTTTCCCGACGCTGGACGGTCCACAGGCGGGCGAGGCCCGGCCGCGTCCCCTCGCGGTCGACGAACAGTGTTAGGATGCCGAGGATGGCGAGCGCCACGGCCGTGCTGCCATAGATGTAGAGGCGCGGCGGGCGATGCAGCTCGAGCGTCCGGCGGGTGGTCAGCGACTGCAGGGGCACGCCGCCGAGCACGACCACGGTCCAGAGCGCGCCGAGGATCGAAATGGAGCTCACCTTCGAAAGTCCCTTCTGCGCCGTGTTCGACGACGTCCTGGCGGCCGACGACCTGCACCGCCTCTTCGAGTACTTCCGCACGGTCGACTTCAAGTTCGTGCACGAGACGCGCGCGAACATGCCGAAGCACCTGCAGAGCGGCTACAAGCGCGCCTGGCGGCTCGACGAGGGGGACGCGCTCACCGGCGCCGGCTTCGCCGCCTTCGCCGTCCCCGACGATCAGCTGCCGGCCGACATCCGGGCCATCGGCCGGAAGTGGGCCGACGAGCGCGGCACGCTCTTCTACCCCTCGAGCACGGTGATGGACGTCTTCATCGGCCGGCTGCGGACGCTCGCCCTCGAGCGGCTGTCCGAGTGGATCGGCCAGCCCGGTGACGACTGGATCGCCTTCACCGCGGCTCCCTACATCCATCCGGCCGGCGTCGGCATGTCGTGGCACGCCGACGAAGTGCTCTACACCGGCGCCTTCTCGTTCTTCGTCCATCCCGAATGGGACGCCGAGTTCGGCGGCGAGTTCCTCATCTACGACGACGCCGTGAAGACGCAGGTCGCCGACAACTGGCGGAACCGGCAGTTCGATCCGCTGGCGGTGGCGGCCCCGGTGCATCCGCAGGCCGGCTGCACGGCCGGCCGGTTCATCGCGCCGATCCCCAACCGCCTGATCGTGATCAAGCGGGGCCTGATGCACAAGGTGAACAAGGTGAGCCCGCTGGCCGGATCGCACGTACGGGCGTCGGTCACCGGCTTCTTCCTCGACACCAAGGTGGCCGCGCGGGTCATGGGCTGAGCCGACCGGGCCCTCCCCGCGAGCCTAACGCGCCGCGCGGCGGCAGCGCAACCGCTCGCTTCCGGTAGAATAGACGGGCATTGACTCCACGTCCCCCCGGCCTCGCCGCCCGGATCCTGCTGTTCGCCGCCGCCATCGCCGCCGCCGGTGCCCTGGGCACCGCCCCGCGCCTGCGCGCCGCGCAGGCTGTCCGGGCCGGGACGCCCTATACCCTGCTGACCGCCTCGGGCCGCCGCCCGCTCGCCACGTCCGACGTGCGCGGCCACGACATGTTCGGCCTCGACGACCTGGCGTCGCTCTTCCAGCTGCAGGTGCACGAGGACACGCTGGGGGCGCTCACGGTTTCGTACAAGGGAAAGACGATCATCCTGACGCCGGAGCAGACGCTGGTCTCGGTGAACGGCCGTCTCGTGTCGCTGCCGGCGCCGCCGGCGCGCGCCGGACGCCGCTGGTTCGTGCCGGTCGAGTTCGTCGGCCGGGCGCTCGCCCCGATCTACGACACGCCGCTCGAGCTCAGGCCCGAGTCCCGGCTGCTCATCGTCGGCAACCTGCGCGTCCCCCACGTCTCGGTCACCGTCGCGCCGGCCGGCCCCGGGGCGCGGATCACCATCGACATCCGCCCGCGGACGCCGGAGACCGTCACGCGCAGCGGAACGGAACTGCGCATCGCGTTCCAGGCCGACGATCTCGATCCGGTGCTGCCCGCCGTCAGCTCGTCGGGCGCGCTCGTCCGCAGCTTCTCGACCTCGGCCCCGGCCACGCTGGTGATCGGACTCGGCCCGCAGGCCGGCCAGACCAGGGCCACCACGCAGGCGGTCGGTGCCACGGCCGGCCGCGTGGAGATCGACGTGATGCCGGCCGCCTCGCCAGGCCAGCCACAGCCGTCTGCCCCGGCGCCCTACCCGACGCCCACCCCGCCAGCTCCGTCGGCCCCGGCGGCGCCGGCCACGCCGGCTGCGCCGTCAGGCCCTCTGCCGGGCCTGCCGGGAGCCCCGGCCCAGCCGTCTCTGCAGACGATCGTCATCGACCCCGGGCATGGCGGCAGCGATCCCGGCGTGAAGGGGCCGCACGGCACGCTGGAGAAGGACATCACGATGGCCGTGGCCCGTCAGCTGAAGGCGGCCATCGAGAGCCGGCTCGGTGTCCGCGTGCTGCTGACCCGCAACGGCGACCAGACGCTCACCGCCGACGAGCGGGCGTCGATGGCCAACAACAACAAGGCGGACCTGTTCCTCAGCCTGCACGCGAACGCGTCGTTCCGCAGCAACGTGCAGGGGGCGGAGGTCTTCTACCTCGGCCTCGACCGTGACGCCGCGAAGGCGACCCAGGAGGCCCAGGCCGGGGCCCAGCAGCTGCCGGTGTTCGGCGGCGGGTCGCGGACGCTCGAAATCGTCCCGTGGCAGCTCGCGCAGGCGCGCTTCATCCCGGAATCGCAGGCCTTCGCGCAGATGATCGAGCAGCAGTTCCAGGGGAAGGTCCCACTCGACGCGCGGGGCCTGACGCAGGCGCCGCTGCGGGTGCTCGTCGGGGCCAACATGCCGGCGGTGCTCGTGGAGATGGGCTACCTCACCAACCCGGATCAAGAGAACCAGCTCGGGACGGCGGCGTACCAGAACACGATCGTGCAGGCGCTCTACGCCGCCATCGTCCAGTTCCGGGACTATCTGACGCACCAGACCGGCCGCCAGAATCCGGGCGGGCCGGGGACCGGCGCGCCGAAGCCGGCATCGCCGCAGGGAGCCGGTCGATGAGCCGCACGCGCCTCCTCGCCACCGCCGGCGTCGTGGTCGCCGTCGGCCTGCTGGCCTGGCTGCTGTTCGCCCGGCTGCCGCGGGGCACGGCCCGTCCCCCTGCGTCGGCCCAGCCGGCGGCGCCGGCCGTCGCCGCCACGGCGCCCGCCGACGAGGGGCGCACGATTACCGCCAGGCTGTTCTACGTCGCCGACGACGGGCTGCACCTGCGTGCCGTCGCGCGCGAGGTCCCCTTCGGCGCCACCCCGGTCGACCAGGCCACGGCCCTCGTCAACGCGCAGCTGGCCGCCGTGCAGCCGCCGCTCGTCTCGGCGATTCCGACGGGGACGACGCTGCAGGCGCTGTACATCACCGACAAAGGGGATGCGTACGTCGACCTGAGCCCGCAAGTCAGCCAGAACCATCCCGGCGGCACGACCGCCGAGCTGCTGACGGTCTACACGATCGTCGACACGCTCACCGTGAACATGCCGGCGATCTCCGCCGTGCAGATCCTCCTGAACGGCCAGGAGGTCGACACCCTGGCCGGGCACGTGGACCTGCGGCGGCCGCTGCAGAAGGATTTGACGATCGTCCAGACGGGGCCCCCCGCAGCCCCCACGGGCAAGGGGCACTGAAAGGACCTCGCATGCGCACCGACAACCGTCAGAACGACCAGCTCCGTCCGACCACGATCACGCCGCACTTCATCGCCCACGCCGAGGGATCGGTGCTGATCGAAGCGGGCCGCACCCGGGTGATCTGCACCGCCAGCGTCGAGGAGCGGGTCCCCGCCTTCCTCCGCAACAGCGGCAAGGGGTGGGTGACGGCCGAGTACGGCATGCTGCCGCGCGCGACGAACACGCGGATGACGCGCGAGTCGACCGCGGGCAAGGTCGGCGGCCGCACGCAGGAGATCCAGCGGCTGATCGGCCGGTCGCTGCGGTCGGTGACCCACCTCGAGGGGCTCGGCGAGCGCACGATCTGGATCGACTGCGACGTCATCCAGGCGGACGGCGGGACGCGCACGGCCTCCATCACGGGCGCCTTCGTGGCACTCGTCCTCGCCGCCCAGCACCTCGTCACGAAGGGGCTCGTCAAGACGATGCCGGTGCGCGACTACGTGGCCGCCACCAGCGTCGGCATCGTGAAGGGCGAACCGATGCTCGACCTCGCCTACGAGGAGGACTCGACGGCCGAGGTCGACATGAACATCGTCAAGACGGGCGACGGCCGCTTCGTCGAGGTGCAGGGGACGGCCGAGGCGCTGCCGTTCGGCCGGGACGCCCTGCTGACGCTGCTCGACCTCGCCGACAGCGGCATCACCCAGCTCATCGCGAAGCAGCGCGCCATCGTCGGCGATCTGTTGAAATGAGCAGACGGTCCGCCCGCCTGCTGGTGGCCACGACCAACGTCGGCAAGCTGCGCGAGATCCACGCCCTGCTCGACGACCTGGATCTCGAGGTCCTGACGCTCGCCGACTTCCCCGCCCTCACGCCACCGGAAGAAACCGGGCGCACCTTCGCGGAGAACGCGCGGCAGAAGGCGCGCTATTACGCGGCGGCCACCGGACTGCCCACCGTCGCCGAGGACTCCGGGCTGGAAGTGGACGTGCTGAGGGGCGAGCCCGGCATCCACTCGGCCCGCTTCGGCGGCGCCGATGCGACCTATCCCGAGAAGTTCCGGCTGATCTACGACGGGTTGCGCGCGCGCGGTGCCTCCACCAGCCCGGCCCGGTTCGTCTGCGCCGTCGCGCTGGCCGACGGCGACAGCTTCCCGATCGAGACGCGCGGCACGATCGAGGGGACCATCGCGCCGGTGCCGAGCGGGGCCCACGGGTTCGGGTACGACCCGATCTTCTTCTATCCGCCGTACGGACGGACGCTGGCAGAGGTCTCAGCGGCCGAGAAGGCAGCCGTGAGTCACCGCGGACAGGCGTTCAGAGCGCTTCGCCGGGAACTCGATCGATGGCTGGCGGATCGAACGATGCGCTGAATCCGAGCCGCGGGCGGCGACCCGAAGGTCGACCGCCCGGGATGGGGACGGCAGGGCGTCTCACCGGTGGCGACGGCTCAAAGGCGGGAAGAAAGGTGCCACGCGGTCGGGAGGAAAATGTTGAAACCAATCCTCATCTGAGCAACGGCCGTACCAGCCGGGCCCGTCGTACCACTGCCCTCCAGACGCCGAAATCAACCCATTGCCAATCAGTCATTTGCTGAGAACGGCACCGGCCGGGCCCAACGGCCCGCCCGGTGGATCCGGCCGCCGGCTGTCTCAGCCGGAGACGGGCCGTGTAGTGAACGACTGCAGAGGCAGGATCGACCGATCGGGACGACGCCGAACCGCGCGGCTCAGAAACGGCCGCGGCACCAGCGGAAGATCGTCAGGGCGAGCACGCGGGTCGCCGTCATGATCTCTTCGATCTCGATCGACTCATCCACGGCGTGGGCCTGGTGGACGTCGCCGGGGCCATAGAGCACGGCCGGCATTCCCGCGTGATTGGTGAAGAGCCGGAGGTCCGAACCGTAGGTCACCCCCTCGATCACGGGCGGTGCCCCGATGATGGCTTCGTGGCTGTCAGCCAGGGTGGTGATGATCGGCGAGTCGACGGGCGTCTGCCCCGATTCGAACTGTCCCTCGAACCATTCGAGCACGGGCGGATGCTTCGACAGCCAGGGGTCGGCCGCCGCGACCCGGGTGAGCGCCTCGGCCATGGCCTGACGCGCCTCGCCGACCGACTCGCCGGGCAGCACGCCGTAGCGGCCCTCGAGGACCGCCTGCTCCGGCACGGTGGACGGCCAGTTGCCGGCGTGGATCGTGCCGACGCTGATGGGCGCGATGTGCATGGGATCCGGATACAGCGGGTTCACGATCGCGCGGTGCCGGGCCTGCTCGAGATCGAGGAGCGCGTTCATCAGCAGACAGGCCTTGTCGATCGCACTCACCCCTTCCTGCTTGATGCACGCATGCACCGAGCGGCCGGGGATCTTCAGCCGGAACGTCAAGGCGCCGGCCTGCACCGGGCACATCTTCAGCGACGTCGGCTCCATGATGATGGCCGCATCCGCCCGGTAGCCCTTCACGATCGTCGCGAGCGTCCCGGCGCCGCCGCTCTCTTCCCCGCTGACGCTCTCGATGAGGACATCGTGCTCGAGCGTCACGCCGGCCGCCTTCAGTGCGGCCACGGCGAAGATCATCGCGCCGACGCCGCTCTTCATGTCGCAGGCGCCGCGCCCGTAGATCCGCCCCTTGCGGACCGCCCCGCTCCAGGGGGACCCCGTCCACCGCAGCTCGTCGCCCGGCGAGACGACGTCGAGATGGCCGTTGAGGATCAGCGAGCCGCCGGGCGTCGAGGCGTCGCGTCCACCCGGTCCCGCGCCGCGCCACTGCGCGACGATGTTGATCCGATCCTCGAAGGGGATCCCGTCGTCGCAGAACGCGGGATGTTCCCTGATCCGCTCGTACTCGATCGGCACGACGTCGACGCCGAGCCCCATCGTGGTGAGGCGTGCGGCGACCAGCGCGTGCGCCGGACGTTCGCGGCCCGGCAGGCTGGGTGTCTGCACGAGACTCTGGATGAACGCCACGAGCTCGTCGCGCTGGGCGTCAACGGCGGCCACAATCGAGGCGGTGGGGTCGGACATCGCCCGTATGATACCCGTTCGGTCGCTACCGGACGAAGACTGTCAACGAAGAATGGAGGAGTTGGCAGCACCCGGGGCGCGTCAAGATGTTGGCGTGCGACGTCCGCGTGGGAAGTACGAGAGAATAGGAACTGTCGGGGCGTAGCGTAGCCTGGCAACGCGCCTGCTTTGGGAGCAGGAGATCCTCGGTTCGAATCCGAGCGCCCCGACCATTGGTGCATTCTCGATACCTCCCACGTCCCACGTCCGACGTCCAAGCTTCCATGTCCTACGTCCCGCGTCTTGCCGTCCAGCTTCCCGTCTGCGGTTGGCGCGACTCTGTTCTCGGATTCGGGGAATTCTCCCCGGACTGAACAGCCCAGTTCCAGCCACGGCACGCCGACGAATCGGCCGCTTCCGTGAAATTTCCCGGCTCGGCGCGTGCCGGCACCCTGGCACGAAGTCTGCTGAGGGTGTACGGTCAGTGAAGAGGACCATGTCCCGCAGACTTCGCACGCTGCTCGTCGCGCTCATCGCCGCCCTGGGCATCGCCGCTGCCTCGCCGGGCATGGCCCTGTGCGCCCGGCCGATGTGCATGGTGCAGCCGCACTGCGGCTCGCGGTCGCTGCCGCTCGCGCCCCGGCCATGCTGCGTGAAGGGGGCCCCGCAGGTGCCGGCCGTCACACCGGCCGTGCACGCCCCGGCGAATCCGCTCATCGCGGCCGCGGTGGCCGTGGCGTCTCCGTCGCCGCTGTCTCTCACGTCGACGCCGTGGCAGCCGCGAACAGCCACGCACGGTCATCGGTCCCGCCCGCTCCCCCTCCTGCTGTCGACGCTCCTGATCTGATTCCCCGCGGGTTGCGGGTTCCCGTTCCGCGTCCTGACGCGCATCACCGTCCGTGATCCGTCCGGCCGCGGGGCTCCCGGATGACTTCGTCTGCCCGCTGGCAGCACGAAGCCGCGATTCAGGCTCAGGGTGTTGGACATGTGCACGTTCAGGCGGCTCCTCCCGGCGGTTGTTCTCCTCGCAGTCCTTCCGGCCTTCACGACCGGCCTCCGGGCGGCAGCGCCGCCGGCGGCCGCCTCCGCGGCGCCGTCCGCACCGGGCTTCTACGCCGACGATCCGGTGCTGGCGGGCTATGTCCGCGCGGCGCTGGCGGCCAATCCCGCCGTGCAGGAAGCGCTCGCCCGGGCGCGATCGGCCGCGCAGCAGACCGACATCGTCTCGACGCTGCCCGATCCGATGGTGACGTTCGGCCAGTCCCTGCGCAGCGTCGAGACGCGTGTCGGACCGCAGCTGAACAGCTACACCTTCAGCCAGGCCATCCCCTGGTTCGGCAAGCTCCAGCTGCGCGGCCAGGTGGCGGCGCAGGACGCGGCGGCCGCGCGCGCGCTGTCGGTCGCGCGGCAGCGCGACGTCATCGCGCAGGTGAAGCAGACCTACTACAACCTCGGCTACGTGGATGCCGCGCTCGGCATCACGCGCGAGGAGCAGGCGCTGCTCGAGCACTACGAGCAGGTGGCGCGCGACCGCTACGCGACGGGACAGGGGCTGCAGCAGGGGGTCATCAAGCTGCAGGCCGAGATCACGCAGATCGTCAGCCGCCTGGATCTGCTGCTGCAGCAGCGCGTGTCGCTGGCCGCCGGCCTGAACACGCTGATGGCCCGCGATCCGTCGGCTCCCGTGCCGCCCGTGGCCGCGCTCGAGCTGCCGCCGCCTCCGTCCCTCGCGCTGGATCGGCTCTACGCGCTCGGCGACGCGCACCGCCCCGACCTGCAGGCGGTCTCGGCGCGCCTCGCCGGCGATCGGTCGTCCGTCGACCTCGCCAGGAAGGACTTCCGGCCGGACCTCGTGCTGAGCGCCGGCTTCATCAACGTCGGACACCGCGGCGACGCGGCGGGCCTCGCGCAGCCGCCCCCCGACAACGGCAAGAACGCGCTGACGGTGATGGCCGGCTTCACGCTGCCGATCCACCGCGAGAAGTACCGCGCGGAGGTCCGGCGGGCCGCCGAGACGGAGGCGGCCGATGACTTCCAGCGGACCGACGTCCGCAACCAGATGACGTTCACGATCCGCGACCAGGTCGTGCGGCTGCAGACGCTGCGCGAGCAGGTGCGGCTCTTCACCGACGTGCTGCTGCCGCAGACCGAGCAGGAGCTGCGCGCGTCCGAGGCGGCCTACGAGAGCGGCCAGCTCGGCCTGCTCGATCTGCTCGACAGCGAGCGGAGCCGGCTGAGCATCCGGCTGATCGACGCGCGAAACGTCGCCGACTACCTCGTGGCGCTCACCAGGCTCGAGCATGCGGTCGGCACCGCGTTTCCAGAGCAGTAAAGAGGGTCCCCATGAAACCTTTCATCCTCGGCCTGTCGGCGTTCGCGCTCGGCGCGGCCATCACCATCTTCGTCTTCATCAACCCGCTCGGCTGGCAGTGGGCCGGCCTGGCGCGCACGGCCCTGCCCGCCACGGCCTCGTCGCAGGCGGATGGCGCCTCTGCGACGGCACCGGCGGCCCGGCCGATCACCACCCGCAAGGTCCTCTACTGGCGGGCGCCGATGGACCCGAGCTACATCAGCGACAAGCCCGGCAAGTCGCCGATGGGCATGGACCTCGTTCCCGTCTACGAGGACGAGGCCGGCGGCACGCCGGGCGTCGTGAAGATCGACCCGGCGTTCGTCCAGAACATGGGGGTCCAGTCGGTGCCGGTGCAGCGGACCGACATCCCGTTCACGATCCGGACCGTCGGCACGCTGACCTACAACGACCGGCAGGTCGCCTGGGTGAACACGAAGTACGACGGCTGGATCGAGAAGGTCTACGTCAACTACGTCGGCCAGCCGGTGCACCGGGGCGAGAAGCTGTTCGACATCTACAGCCCGCAGCTGGTCACCACCGAGCAGGAGTACCTGCAGGCGATCCACTACGCCCGCCAGATGGAAGAGACGCCGTATCCCGACATGGCCGCCCGCGCAAGAGCGCTCGTCACCTCGGCGCGGCAGCGGCTGCGGTTCTGGGACATGAGCGACGCCCAGATCGACGCCCTGGCCACCTCCGGCCAGGTGCAGCGGACGGTGCCGGTCCTCGCGCCGGTCACCGGCATCGTCGTCCAGAAGGCGGACCAGGCGCTGCAGGGGATGTACGTGAAGGCCGGCATGCCGCTCTACAAGACGGTCGACCTGTCGACGATCTGGGTGGACGCCGACATCTTCGAGAACCAGATCCCCTGGATGAGGCTCGGCCAGCGCGCCTCCGTCACGCTGCCGTCCGAGCCCGGCCGGACGTATACGGGCCGGGTCCGCTTCATCTACCCGTACCTGGATCCCAAGACCCGGACCATGCGGGTGTCGATTGAGATGCCGAACCCCGGTGGACGGCTGCGGGCGGACATGTACGCGAACGTCACGTTCGACGTGCCTGCGGCCCGGCACGTCCTCGCCGTGCCCGAGAACGCGGTCATCCAGAGCGGCACGCGCAACGTCGTCGTGATCGACTGCGGGCACGGGCTGTTCCAGGCCCGGACGGTCACGCTGGGACTGAACGGCCGCGGCCTGTGGCAGGTCCTCGACGGCGTACAGGAAGGCGAGCGGGTCGTCACGTCGGCGCAGTTCCTGATCGACTCGGAGAGCAACCTGAAGGCGGCCATCCAGCAGATGACGCCGGCGCAGGCCTCGACGCCACCGGCCGCGGTGCCGCCAGCCCCGGCACCGGCCGCGGTTCCCGTGCCGGACGCCGGCGTGGCCTCGCATCAGTAGCGGAACGGACGGCCCATCATGCTGGAACGGATCATCAACTGGTCGATCGCGAACAAGTTCCTCGTCCTGCTGGCGACCGCCTTCGTCGTGACCGGCGGGGTCTACGCCGCCCGGCAGACGCCGCTCGATGCCATCCCGGATCTGTCGGACGTGCAGGTGATCATCTACACGCCGTACGCCGGACAGTCGCCGCGGATCGTCGAGGATCAGGTCACCTACCCGATCACGACCCAGATGCTGGCCGTCCCGAACGCCAAGGTCGTCCGTGGCTATTCGTACTTCGGCTTCTCGCTCGTGTACGTGATCTTCAACGACGGCACCGACCTGTACTGGGCGCGCAGCCGGGTGCTCGAGTACCTCAACACCGTCAGCGGCCGCCTGCCGCCCGGGGTCACCCCCACGATGGGCCCGGACGCCACGGGGGCCGGCTGGGCGTTCATGTACGCCCTGACGTCGAAGCACCGCAACCTGGGCGAGCTGCGGTCACTCCAGGACTGGTACCTCAAGTACCAGCTCTCGGCCGTCCCGGGCGTTGCGGAGGTCGCCAGCGTCGGCGGGTTCGTGAAGCAGTACCAGATCGCGGTCGATCCCAACAAGCTCCTCGCCTACAACATCCCGCTCTCGCGCATCCGGACGGCGGTGCAGCGGAGCAACAACGACGTCGGCGCCCGCGTGCTGGAGATGGGCGAGGCGGAGTACATGATCCGCGGCGAAGGCTACATCGGCAGCCTGCAGGACATCCGGAACATTGCGCTGGGGGTCAACCGGGACGGCACGCCGATCCTGTTGAAAGACGTCGCCACGGTGCAGTTGGGCCCCGACATCCGGCGCGGACTGGCCGAACTGAACGGCGAGGGCGAGGTGGTGGGCGGCATCGTCATCGTCCGGTCGGGCGTCAACGCCTACGACGTCATCCAGCGGGTGAAGACGAAGATGAAGCAGATCGAGCCCGGGTTGCCGAGCGACGTGCACATCGTTCCGGTCTACGATCGATCAGATCTCATCCAGCGGTCGGTGGACACGCTGCGCGAGAAGCTGCTCGAAGAGAGCCTCGTCGTCGCCCTCGTCTGCCTGATCTTCCTGCTGCACGTGCGCTCGGCGCTCGTCGCCATCTTCATGCTCCCGGTGGCGGTGCTCATGGCGTTCATCGTCATGTACTACCAGGGGATCACGGCGAACATCATGTCGCTCGGCGGCATCGCCATTGCCATCGGGGCCATGGTGGATGCGGCGATCGTGATGATCGAGAACGCCCACAAGCACCTGGAACGCGACGCCGGCCGGAAGTCGCACGCCGACATCATCGCGGAGGCGGCGACCGAAGTCGGGCCGACCCTCTTCTACGCGCTGCTGGTCATCACCGTGTCGTTCGTCCCGGTGTTCACGCTGGAGGCGCAGGAGGGCCGCCTCTTCAAGCCGCTGGCGTTCATGAAGACCTACAGCATGGGGGCCGCGGCGCTGCTGTCGATCACCCTGGTGCCGGTCCTCATGGTGTACTGGATCCGCGGCCGCATCCGCCCGGAATCGCGCAACCCGGTCAGCCGGGTGCTCATCGGCCTGTACGACCCGATCCTGCACTTCGCCCTGCGCTGGCGCTGGCTCGTGCTCGCCGGCACCCTCGTGGCGCTCGGCCTGACCTGGATTCCCTACTCGCGCATGGGCTCGGAGTTCATGCCGCCGCTCTGGGAGGGAGACCTGCTCTACATGCCCACGACGCTGCCGGGGATCTCGATTACCACGGCCCGGCAGCTCCTGCAGCAGACCGACCGGATCATCAAGACCTTCCCCGAGGTCGTGCGGGTCTTCGGCAAGGCCGGCCGCGCCGAGACCGCCACGGATCCGGCTCCGCTCGGCATGTTCGAGACCACCATCATGCTGAAGCCCGAATCGGAGTGGCCGGCGGGGATGACGCCGGACCGCCTGATCGACCAGATGAACGCCGCAATCCGGATTCCCGGCCTGACCAACGCCTGGACCATGCCGATCAAGAACCGGATCGACATGCTGTCGACCGGCATCAAGACACCCGTCGGCCTGAAGATCTCCGGCCCCGATCTCGGTGTCCTGCAGAAGCTCGGCGAGGAGATCGAACCGATCCTCAACGCCGTGCCCGGCACGCGATCGGTCTATGCCGACCGGACGACCGGCGGCAACTACCTGAACATCAAGATCGACCGCGAGGCGATCGCCCGCTACGGGCTGACGATCGGCGACGTGGAGGACGTCATCCAGTCGGCGATCGGCGGCATGAACATCACCACGACCGTCGAGGGGCTGGAGCGCTATCCGGTGAACCTGCGCTACAGCCGCGATCTGCGCGACAACGTCCCGGCCCTGCGCCAGGTGCTCGTGCCGACGCCGACCGGCGCCCAGATTCCGCTGGGACAGCTCGCGGCGTTCGACATCGCCAAGGGGCCGCCGGTCATCAAGACCGAGGACAGCCGGCCGAACGCCTGGGTCTACGTGGACATCCAGAACATCGACGTCGGCACCTACGTGAAGCGGGCGCAGCAGGCCGTGGCGGCGAAGCTGACCCTGCCGCCCGGCTACAGCCTTGCCTGGAGCGGCCAGTACGAGTACATGCTGCGCGCCCAGCAGCGGCTCCTGTACGTCGTCCCGATGACGCTGCTGTTCATCTTCGTCATCATCTATCTGAGCACCCGCTCGATTCCGCGCACGCTGCTCGTGCTGCTGGCGGTGCCGTTCTCCCTCATCGGGGCGTTCTGGCTGATGTACCTGCTGCACTACAACCTCAGCGTGGCCGTCTGGGTCGGCGTCATTGCGCTCTCCGGCGTGGCCGCCGAGACCGGCGTCGTGATGCTGCTGTACCTCGACGGGGCGTACGACGCCGCCGCAGCGCAAGGGCACCTGCGGACGCGCCAGGACCTCACCGCCGCCGTCTACGAAGGCGCCGTCCAGCGGGTCCGGCCGAAGCTGATGACGGCCAGCGTCATCCTCGCCGGCCTGCTGCCGGTGATGTGGAGCCAGGGCACGGGGACCGACGTGATGAAGCGGATGGCCGCCCCGATGGTCGGCGGCATCGTCTCGGCGACCGTGGTGATCCTGATCGTCTTCCCGACGATCTACTTCATCTGGAAGGGGTGGAAGCTGCCGCGCGCGTGAGGCCGGGGATGCGCCCGAGGGCCGGCTCCGTTCCGGCCTACTTCAGCGTCTGGAGGTAGGCCACGAGGTCGTTGAGGTCGGACGCCGACATCGACCAGCGCGGCATTTCCGGGTCGAGCGGATTGCCACCCGGGTCGATGCCGTGGGTGATGGCCTGCTCGACGGTCGCCACGGTGTAGGGCGGGTGGTCCGTGTACGGCCCGGTCAGCACGGGCCAGGTGATATCGGGTGCCACGAAGCTCTGTGCGAACAGGAACACCTGCCCGCCGTGGCCGTCGGTCCCGTGACAGGTCGCACAGGCGATGCGCATCATCATCGGTGCGGGCATCCAGCTCGGGCCGCCCTGGTAGGTGATCGGGCTGCCCGACGCTGAGGTGCCGGTCAGGAAGATCTGCTGGCCGTTCGAACGGTACGTTCCGCTGGAGATGACCGGATCGGCCGCGAATCCCATCCGCTGACTCGACGAGGCGCCGCAGCCCGCCGCGCCGGTCACGCCGGCGGCCAGCAGGGCCCACACGAGCCATCCGGCGCCGCGGCCGCGCGCGTGCGGGCGCGCCGGGAGGGCGCCACCGTCAGTGACGGGTAAGAAGGACCTGGCCATTGTTGAACGCGCCGTTGCAGCTGTTCGTGCCCGTATAGATGCCCTGAATCTGACTCATGACCCCGTCCCAGTCGAACGACCCGGTGGCGGTCGCGGTGCACTGGGTCATCATCATCATCGAGCCGATGGGGATGTTCATCGTGAAGGTGCCCGTGGAGCCGTCGATGTTCCCCGACACGCTCATGCGGCCGCCGAAGTACCCCTGGAACTGCATGACGCCCGAGAACGTGCCGCCCGTCTGCGTCAGCTGCCAGGTCATCCCCTGCATCATGGTGGTCGTCAGGCCGGCGCCCATCATCGAGCCGCTCGAATCGCCGGCGCTGCCCGTCCAGATGCCCGTGAGACCGGCCGACGCGGCGCTGGTCGGCGCCAGCGGATTGGCGCTCGACATGGACGACGACGAGGAGCGGCCGGATCCTGTACACGCGAGCAGTCCCACGACACTCGCGATGCCGGCGACGACGGTCAGACTTCGCACCGGGCGCATACCCACCTCCTCTGGCTCCCTGCGCTCGTGCGGTTCGCGTCGAGCCGGGCTGCGGCGGTATTAAGCGAATGTCGTGCCCGACGGGGCGTCAGGATGCACGAGACGTGCGCCGGCGGCTCTCGATCGGACCACCACGCCACCTCACCGGATCAGGCCTGACATCCGCGAGACTCGACCGGTACGACGGTACTCGCGGGCCGGCGCGCCTGCGGGTTCTCTGCAGGCCGCCGCCGTCCCCGGAGGCTTCCGCGGGTGCTGTGGATTTCTCCCTCGTTCAATTGATGAGCTTGTCCCGGGAAAATTTCCCGGCAGCTCATCCGTAGCTTTCCTCGCAGCTCAGGGATAGCGATCCATACACGCGCCCGGCCGTCATCGGGGAGCTCAGCCTTGAATCGAGCAAATTCCAGTGTTTTTCGGGCGATCCAGCGGATCGACACCTGAGGAACACCTTGGCGTTCCTCTTGCAGCATGACGGCGCGGTCAGGTCGCGGGCGGAACGGCTCCCCTCTCAGAAGGGCTGCCGGCCGCCAGACCCGGCCTTTTCATCTGGCTCGGCGACAGTCGCGCCTCGCCCCTCGTCGGGAGCAGTGCGGCGCGGACAATCGATTGCCGGTTTCATCCGTAACGTTCGTGTTGGAGGTGACAGCCATGAATTCGGCCAAACGCTTGTACAAGGTGTTTGCCGTCGCTGCCGCGCTCGCCGTGATCGCCATCCTTCCGGGGCGCAGCGCGTTCGCGATTACCAGCTTCGCCAGGCAGACGGGGCTGCCGTGCAGCGCATGCCATACGATGCCGCCCGAGCTGACGCCGTTCGGCCGGGCGTTCAAGCTGAACGGCTACACGCTGACCGGGCTGCCGCAGTTGACGGCGAAGCCGGCGCAGCAGCGGTCCGGCCTGACCGTCGCGCGGGAACTGCCGGTCTCGATCGAGATTCCGTTCTCGTTCACGGCGACCAGCACGGCGGTCCCCGGGACGCAGAACGGCAGCTTCTCGATCCCCCAGGAGATCGGGCTGTTCTTCTCCGGCGCGGTCAGCAGTCACGCCGGCACGTTCACCCAGATCACGTATGATCCGCGTGCGGACCATATCAGCCTCGACATGGAAGACACCCGCTACGCCAACCGGACGAGCCTGGGCGGCAAGGACCTCGTGTACGGCTTCGACTTCACCACGGCGCCGACCGGCGAGGACCTGTGGAACGACACGCCGGTGTGGGGCTTCCCGTGGATCGGCAGCGACGCCGCGCCGGGCCCGATGGCCGCGACGCTGCTCGACGGCACCCTCACGGACGACGTGGGCGGAGTCGGTGCGTATGCGATGTGGAACGATCACCTCTACGGCGACGTCACGGTGTACCGGACGGCGCACCTCGGCGCCGATCAACCCTTCGACGGGGCCGGGTTCCCCTACAACATCCGCGGGACGGCTCCCTACTGGCGCGCGGCCTGGCAGCAGACGATGGGGAACAACTACCTCGAGGTCGGCACCTACGGCATGCACGTGGTCTCGTCGCCCAACGCGGTGAGCGGGCCCGAGGACACGTACACGGACCTGGCGGCCGACAGCCAGTACGAACGGATCCTGCCGAGCCTGGCCAACGACACGATCTCGGTGCACACGACCTACATCCACGAGCGATCGGACCTGCTGGCGACCTACGCGGCCGGCAGCGCGTCCTTCACGGCCCACGACCTGAGCACGTACCGGCTCGACGGCACGTACCACTGGGGCAACAAGTACGGCGCGACGCTGGGCTACTTCAAGACGTGGGGAACCGTGGACCCGCTGCTCTACGCCCAGGATCCGGTCGACGGCAGCGCGAATGGCGACCCCGGGAACGCCGGCTACACCGCCTCGTTCTCCTGGTGGCCGGTCCAGAACATCGAGATGGCCCTGCAGTACACGGGCTACACGACGTTCAACGGCGGCAGCACGAACTACGACGGGGCCGGGCGGAACGCGTCGGACAACAACGCGATCTACGCCAGGGTCTGGTTCATCTTCTAGGGCAGCTGCCGACAGGGCATGCTTGAACCTCTTCGCGGGGGCACAACGACCATGACATTGAAACCACGCATCTGGATCGTCGCGCTGGCTGCAGCGCTCTTCGCCATCTGCGGCGTGCAGGTCACGCACGTCCGGGCCGCCGGCGACGGCACCCTGACCGGCAAGGTCCTCTTCCATGGGACGCGGCCGCAGCCGCAACTCATCAACATGGCCCGCGACCCGGAGTGCGTCCGGGAGAACGAGGGCAAGAAGGTTTACGTGCAGGACGGCGAGGTGAACGAGAACGGCACCCTGCCGTACGTCTTCGTCTACGTGAAGTCGGGCGCGCCGGCGCACGAAACCGCGCCGAAGACGCCGGTGGTGCTCGACCAGCAGGGCTGCGTCTTCGTGCCGCACGTCGTCGGCGTGATGGTTGGCCAGCCGCTGAAGGTCCTCAACAGCGACTTCACGACGCACAACGTGCACGTCCGTCCGAAGATCAACGCGGAATGGAACGAGTCGCAGCCGCCCGGCGGGGCCGCCATCTACAAGACGTTCGCCAAGCCGGAGATTATGATCCCGGTGCAGTGCAACATGCATCCCTGGATGAAGGCGTACATCGGTGTGGTCAGTAACCCGTTCTACGACACGACGGGGACCGACGGGACCTACACGATCAAGGGGCTGCCCCCGGGCACCTACACGATCGAGGCCTGGACGGCGACCTACGGCACGCAGGAACAGACGGTGACCGTGCGGGCCGGCGCGACGACCACGTCCGATTTCACATTCACCCACCGGTAGCACCGGCGGACGGCTGGAGGGCGCCGGCCACTCGGGCCGGCGCCCGTTCGAGTCCGGGCACAGCCCGGCGGCGCGCACCGCGCGCCCGCGAACAGAGTGGAGGGAGCCGGATCGCGAGCGCAACGTCGTGAGCCGGGGATCGGGGCAGCGCCCCGATTGAAGAAGGAGGAGTAATGCGGAAGCGTGCAGGACGGTCGATGGCGTGGGTGTTCGTCGTGGCCCTGGGGCTGACCCTCCCGGCGACGGCGGTGGTCTGGGCCGGCAGCGACAAGGCCCCGTTGTCGAAGGAGGCGCAGGCGGGCAAGAAGCTCTATCAGGCCAACTGCGCCGTCTGTCATTATGCGGACCAGACGGCGAACAAGGTCGGCCCGGGCCTGAAGGGGCTGCTGAAGAACAAGCTGATGCCCGACGGCAAGACGCCGGCCACGGTGGCGAACGTCCTCGATCGGATCGAGAAGGGGGCGCCCAACGCCGACCCGATGCCGATGCCGGCCTTCAAGGAGAAGTTCTCGAAGACCGAGATGGACGAGTTGATCGCGTACCTCAAGACCCTCTGACCCCGGGCCCCCCGGGGTGCAGGAGCCGATGCTCCCACAAGCGGCCGCGCTCTCACTGTTCATCGTCGTGGCGGTGCTGGTCGCCGCCGTCTTCGCCGGGGTTGCGCTCAGCACGCGCCAGCCGCATGACCCCGGTGCGGCCGCGGCCACCCGCCTGCGGCGATGGTTCGCCGGCGTCCTCGGCACCGGCCTCCTCGCCGCCCTGGTCGTCACGCTGCTCCACCTCCCGTATCCGCGCGGCCGGGCGCATCCGGACCTGGTCATCTACGGGGTCGGCATGCAGTACGCGTGGGGCCTGTCGACCAGCCCGATCACCACCCAGGACGAGTGGCAGAACTCGACCTTCGCGAATCCGATCGACGTGCCGGCGGGTTCCCTCGTCGAGTTCCGCGTGACGAGCTTCGACGTGAACCACGGCTTCGGCGTCTTCGATCCGTCACACCACCTGCTCGGCCAGGTGCAGGCCATGCCCGGCTACGAGAACCGGCTGCAGCTGCGGCTCACGACGCCCGGAACCTACTGGGTGTTCTGCCTGGAGCTGTGCGGCATGGGTCATCACCTCATGCGCGGCGAATTCGAAGTCGTGCCGCCCGGAGCGCATCCATGACGGACGCTGGCGCTCCCGCGTCGCGCAGTGCCCGGCCGCTCCGCACGCTGACCGCCCTGTGGATGGGCATGGTCTGCCTGCTGTTCCTTGCCTTCTCGCTCGACGGCTGGTTCCTGCGGACGTATCAGTCGAAGCTCCTGTTCGCGACCATGCGCCCGGAGCTGTTCTACGCCGTGCTGACCCTGCACGGGATCGGCATGGTCGGCCTCTGGATGGCCGCCAGCCTGGCGGCGGGCAACTACCTGCTCGCCCGCTACGTCCGCCCGCCGCGATGGGCCTCGTGGCTGGCGCTGGCGGGGACGGTCGCCGGCTTCGTGGTGCTGGTGGAAGCGACGACCGAGGGGCTGTTCGGCGCGGGCTGGTACTTCCTGTACCCGCTGCCGATGTTCTCGCAGGGCATCTGGCCCACATGGGCGACCGGCGGCTTCTTCGCCTCGCTGGCAACGCTGTGCGCGGTCTGGCTGATCTGGGCCCTGGCTACGCTCTGGGCGATCCTGCGGCAGTATCCGCTGCCCCGCGCCCTCGCCTGGCCGCAACTGGCCGGCCGGTCCGCACCGGCGGTGCCGCCGCTCGTCCTGATCAGCACGGTGGCCCTGCTGCTCGGCGTGGCCGGCTTCCTGGACGCCTTTGCGGTCTTCACGTTCTACCTGCTCCAGTGGCGCGTGCACGGCTTCGTCGCCGACGCGCTGCTGATGAAGAACCTCACCTTCTTCTTCACGCAGATGACGGCCTACGCCACGATGTACCTGGGCGTAGGGGTCGTCTACGAGCTGCTGCCCGCCTTCGCCGCCCGATCCTGGAAGACGACGCGGGTGGTGGCGCTCGCCTGGAACGCCGCGCTGGCGCTGGCGCTCGTCTCCTACCTGAATCACCTCTACATGGACGTCGTGCAGCCGCACGCGCTGCAGGTGGCGGGACAGGTCGTCTCCTACCTGAGCGCGGTGCCGGCTGCCACCGTCTCGATCTTCGACGGCCTGCTGCTCGTCTACGGCGCCCGCATGCGCTGGACGATCGCCTCGTCGTTCCTCTTCCTGGGCCTGATGGGCTGGGCGGTCGGTGGGGTCGGCGCCGTCATCGACTCCACGATCGCCGCCAACGCCGTGCTGCACAACACGCTCTGGGTGCCGGCGCACTTCCACACCTACTACCTGATGGGCGTCGTGCTGATGCTGCTCGGCTTCGCCAGTCACCTGGGCCTGGAGCTGAGCGGCCGGGCCGAGAGCCGCCTCGTCCGGCGGCTCGTCCTGCCCTTCTTCCTCGTCGGCGGCTACGGCTTCGTGCTGACGCTCTTCTGGGCCGGCGCGCACTCGATCCCCCGCCGCTACGCCGTCTATCCCGACGAGCTGGCGCGGGGGGCCTTCTACGCGCGGTTCGACGTCGTCCTCATCGGCGTGCTCCTGCTGGGGATCGTGCTGTTCCTCGGCGAGACCGGCCGGCACTACGTGACGGCGGCCGTCCGCGGGCTGCGGCACCGCGGCCGGTCCTAGCGCGCCCGCGCCTACTTCTCCGCCAGGGCGATCGCCAGCAGCGTGTTGCGCTGCGTTCCCTGCCACGAATCGGCGGTGTCGAACTGCTCGAGGGGCGAGTGGGCGCCCTTGCCGGCGCCCCCGCTGCCGATGGTGATCGCGGGGATGCCGAGGCTCATCGGCACGTTCGAGTCGGTCGAGGCCTCGCCGAGCCGCGTCTGGAAACCCAGCGCCTGCGTCACCGCCAGCGCCGTCTTCACGATTGGCGCGTCGGGGGCCGTGTGGCCGGCCGGGCGGTCCCCGATCAGCTTCACGTCGACCTTCAGCACGCCGGGCGTCCCCCAGCGCGCGTTCTCCTCGGTGAGCGCGTCCTGCACCGCCTTGTGGAACTTCGCGTCGACGTCGGCCAGGGCCTGCTGGTCGCGCGAGCGCATGTCGATCTCCATCCACGCCGACGCCGAGATCGAGTTCACCGACGTGCCGCCGCCGATCCGCCCGACGTTGAACGTGGTCTTCGGCGTCTTCGGCACCTGGAAGTCGGCGATCTTGGCGATGGCGCGGCCGAGCGCGTGAATCGGGTTCGCCAGGCCGAACGCCCCGAAGCTGTGGCCGCCCGGTCCGGTGTAGGTCACCCGGTAGCGGTGGCTGCCGACGGCGGTGTTGACGATGCCGAGACCGGTGCCGTCCATCGAGACGAACCGGTCGATGTCCCCCTTGTGATCCGCGAACAACCCCTTCATGCCGCGCAGATCGCCCAGGCCCTCTTCCCCGACGTCGGCCACGAAGGTGATCGTCCCTTCCGTCTGCACGTGCGCCGTGTTCATGGCGCGCACCATGGCCACCATCACGGCCAGACCGCGGCAGTCGTCGCCGATGCCGGGCCCGTGCAGCACCGTCCCCTCGCGCCGGACGTGCACGTCGGTCCCCTCCGGGAACACCGTATCGAGGTGCGCCGCCCAGAACAGGTGCGGCCGCGCCGAACGGCCCGGGCGGTCGCCCAGCACGTTGCCGGCCCGGTCGATGTGGACGTTCTGCAGGCCGAGCGCCTCGAACTCCTTCTTCAGCACCTCGGCCCGCGCCTGCTCCTTGAACTCGACCGCCGGCACCTCGCAGAAGCGGATCTGGTCGGCAATCGTCTGCGGCTCGCCGGCCTTCGCGGCCTCGAGCGCGGCCTTCACCGCCGGCTGCCGCATCAAGGCGGCCACGCCGCCCGCATCCGGCTGCGCCGCGAACGTCGCCGAGGCCGCCAGCCCGCCGGCCACCAGGATCGCTGTCACGAGTGCTGCAGATTTGGCCATGCCCGTCATCCCCCTGTTTCGTTGCCAAGCTGAACGGCAGATGGTAGCAGGAAAGCTCAGCAGGAGGAATGCCCGGGCAGGCTACGACGCGTCGATGGCCCGCGCGTAGGCGCGCCAGTCGAACTTGCGGGAGGTGCTGGCGAACGACATGTAGCGGATGGTGCCGAAGATCGGCCGCTCGGGCCCCCAGGCGCGGTCGTGCTTGCCGCCGATCGCCCAGGCGATGTTGGTGTAGCCGTTGGGATCGCGGCCGTCGAGCTCGTAGCGGTCGTTCAGCCGGATCGCCAGCTCCAGCGCGTGGGCTGGCGCAGCCGTCCATTCGAGCAGCTTCTTGGCCCAGTACATCCGGACGTAGCCGTGCATCCAGCCCGTGCGGACCATCTGCCGCTGCGCGGCGTTCCACAGCGGATCGCCGGTCTCCCCTGCCTCGAGCTGCGCGTCCGTGTAGCGGACCGGCCGCGCGTCGCGCCGGTGCTTCGTCAGCGTCGCGCGCGCCCAGTCCTCGCAGCCGGCCAGGGTGTCGTAGTGCGGGTTGTAGCGGACGAAGTTCACCGCCAGCTCGCGCCGGACGATCAACTGCTCGAGGAACGCGGTCGCCGACACGGTGCCATCCGCCGCGGCCACGGCCCGCGCCACCTGAATCGGGCCGAGATGACCGAAGTGGAGGTAGGGCGACAGCTCGCTGGTCCCGTCGGTCTCGGGATGGTTGCGCTGCCGGTCGTACGCCGCGAGCCGTGAACGGATGAACCCCCGCAGCCGTCGCAGCCCCTCCCGGGTCCCGCCACGGAAGCCGGCGACCGGCGCCGCGGACCGATCGATGGGCAGGCCCTCGAGGATCGCCGGCGAGACCGGCAGCGACATCAGGCTGGTCGGCTGCTGCCAGGGGATGCGCGCCTTCGGCTCGGCCGACGGCACGAGGAACCGATCGACCTGCCGCAGGAGGCGCGGGCGGATCGTCCGGGCCGCGTACTGCTCGCGCTCCAGGAGCCCGGTCGGCACGACGACGTCGGCATCGACGGTCCAGAAGGGGACGCGCAGCCGCGTGGCCACCTTCCCGCGCCACGCCGCTGGCTGCCGCAACCAGTTCTCGTCGCCGACGACCAGGGCCGGACGGACCTCAGCGCAGAAGGCCAGCAGCCCGTGCTCCGGCCAGCGCCGGAGGACGAAGCCCACGCCCCGCCGCGCCAGCCCCTCGGCGACATCCTCGAGCCCCTCGACCAGGAAGTGGTAGTGCCGGAGGTTGGCACGTTCGACGAACGGCACCAGCCCCAGGAAGGCGACGACCGGCTTGCCGAGCGCATTGCCGGCCTCGACGGCCGTGTCGAGCGCGGGATTGTCGACGGCGCGCTGCGCGCGCTGCATCCAATAGACGACGCAGCGGCCGTCGGGATCGGGGGGACCGGCACGCCGGATGGTCGTACGGGGATCGTCGGTCTGCATGCCGGTCGAACCAGTCAGCGGCCGAAGGGCTGCTCCCGGGGCGTCCACCTCCCGGCCAGCTCAGCCTTTGCCACGTCAAACGGAGGCAGTCGCCGGAAGGCGGCCGGCGTGGTGCCGGCCCGGTCCGGAGGCGGACCCGGCGGGCCGCCGGCCCATGGGTTCCCGTAAACAGGCCTGTTGTCTGCAGATATTGCGATTCGAATTTCTGCAGAACAATGTTATTGTTGAGCTATGGCACTTCCAATCACGGCAGTCGGACCCGCCACGGCCGCATGGACGTTCCTGACGAACCATGCGTTCGTGCTCATTCTGCTCGTCCGGAATCCCGAGGCGCGCATCCGCGACGTCGCCCGCCACATCGGCATCACCGAACGGGCCGTCCAGCGGATCGTGGCCGAGCTCGAGCAGCACGCCTATCTGCGGCGCGTACGCGAAGGTCGCCGGAACCGGTACGAGGTCCGGACGGACCTCCCGCTACGCCATCAGATGGAGCGGCACTGCTCCGTCGCCGACCTGCTGGTCTTCGCGCCCCCGGAGTCGCGGTTCGGCGACGAGGGAACCGTGACGAGCCTGCAGCCGGCGGCGGCGGGTTCCGGCAGCCCGGCCTGACACGGCAGTCGCGTCGGCGGCGTCAGCTGGTCACCGCGCCAGCCGCCGCCGACGAGACCAGCCTGGCGTACTTGGCCAGGGCACCGGTGGTCACCCGCGGCGCCGGGGGTTGCCACGCCGCCAGTCTGTCTGCGATCGTCTGATCGCCGACCTCCAGTGACAGGGTGCGCGCGGGGACGTCGAACACAATCGTGTCGCCGTCGCGGACCACGGCAATCGGACCGCCCAGCGCGGCCTCGGGCGCCACGTGCCCGGCCATCAGGCCGTGCGTCGCGCCCGAGAACCGGCCGTCGGTGAGCAGCGCCACCGATCCGCCGAGCCCGGCGCCCACCAGCGCCGCCGTCACCGCCAGCATCTCCCGCATCCCCGGTCCGCCGCGCGGCCCCTCGTAGCGGATCACCACCACGTCGCCTTCGGCGATCCGTCCCGCGGTGACGGCCTCGAACGCCGCTTCCTCTCCGTCGAACACGCGCGCCGGCCCGCGGTGCTGCAGCTTCTTCTTCCCGGCGATCTTCACGACGCACCCCTCGGGCGCCAGGTTGCCGCGCAGGATCGCGAGGCCGCCTTCGGGGGCCAGGGGCGACGCGGCCGCATGCACGACCTGCTGCCCCGGCGTCTCGACGGCGCGCGCCGCCTCTTCGGCCAGCGTCCGGCCGGTGACGGTGATCGCGTCGCCGCGCAGGGCGCCCGCCTCGAGCAGCCGCTGCGCCACGAGCGCCGAGCCCCCGGCGCGGTAGAGGTCCGCGGCGACGAAGCGGCCCGCGGGTTTCAGGTCGACGAGCAGCGGGACGCGCCGCGAGATCGTGTCGAAGGCCGCGATGTCGAGCGGCACGCCCGCCTCGTGGGCGATCGCGGGCAGATGGAGCACGGCATTGGTCGATCCACCGGTCGTCGCGACGGCCGCGATCGCGTTCTCGAAGGCGGCCGGTGTGAGCAGCTGGCGGACGCGGACGCCGCGGCGCACGAGGTCCATCACCAGCCGGCCGGCCTCGCGTGCGACCTCGTCCTTGCGGGGATCGGTGGCCGGCACGCTCGCGCTCCCCATCGGCGAGAGGCCGAGGAACTCGCACACGGTCGCCATCGTGTTCGCCGTGAACTGCCCGCCGCACGCGCCCGCGCCCGGGCAGGCGTGCGCCTCGAGATCGTGCAGCGCCGCGACCGACATCTTGCCGGCCGTCCGCGCCCCGACGGCCTCGAAGACGTCCTGAATTGTCACGTCGTGCCCCTCGAACCGGCCGGGCGCAATCGAGCCGCCGTAGAGGACGAGGCCGGGCAGATCGAGACGGGCGAGCGCCATGGCGCCGCCGGGGATCGTCTTGTCGCAGCCGACCAGCGCGACGACCGCGTCGAGCAGGTGCCCGCGCGCCACCAGCTCGATCGAGTCGGCAATCACCTCGCGGCTGACGAGCGACGCCCGCATCCCGTCGGTCCCCATCGAGAGGCCGTCGGAGACGGCGATCGTGTTGAACTCGAGCGGCGTCCCGCCGGCCTGGCGGATCCCCTCCTTCACCCGCTCGGCCAGCCGGCGCAGGTGCAGGTTGCAGGGGCCGATTTCGGTCCACGTGTTCGCGATGCCGACGAGCGGCCGCTGGAGATCGGCGTCCGTCAGGCCGCAGGCGCGCAGCATCGCCCGTGCGGGGGCGCGGCTGTCGCCGTCGAGAAGGATCTTGCTGTGGTCGCGATCGGACATGGGTCGTGGTCCTTCATTCTTCAGTTCGCATGGGGCCCCACCCCCATGCGTTGCCGTCGCTCACGCTCCGGATCCTGCGACCAGCGATGTTGCTCCTGGAGCGGCACCGGCCGGTACCCCGCCCCATCGCTCCGGATCCTGCGACCAGCGATGTTGGACCTGGAGCGCTCGTCAGCCACGTTGTCCCTCGTTCCTTGCCCCTTGCCCCTGACCGAGCTCCCCGTCGGCGCCCTCCACCCTGAACGCCTTGCTCGCTTCGCCGGCGTAGAGCGACAGGTGGGGGAACGGGATCTCGATCTGCTGCTCGTCGAACACCCGCTTGATCCGGCGGCGCAGCTCGCGGCCGACGGCCCACTGCTGGCTCGGCATGGTCTTCATCCGCGTCCGGACGACCACGGCGGAATCGCCGAAGCTGTCGATGCCGAGCACCTCGAGCGCGTCGAGGATGACCGGCGCCCAGGCGGCGTCCGCCTGCAGCCCCTCGCCGATGCCGCGCAGGACGGCCATCACGCGATCCACATCTTCCTTGTAGGCGATGCCGACGTCAATCACGGCGTAGGAGAAGTCCTTCGTCATGTTCGACAACTCGGTGATCGCGCCGTTGGGAATCACGTGCACGGTGCCGTCGAGCGAGCGGAGCACGATCGTCCGCAGCCGGATCGCCTCGACCAGGCCGCTCTTGCCGTTGATGCTGGCCACGTCGCCCACGCGGACCTGGTTCTCGAGGATGATGAAGAAGCCGGAAATCACGTCGCGCACCAGGTTCTGCGCGCCGAAGCCGACGGCCAGGCCGACAATGCCGGCCCCGGTGAGGATCGGCGTGATGTCGACGTCGACCTGCCGCAGGATCATCAGGACGGCGATGCTCATGATGAGGACGTCGCTCGTGAGGGCCATCAGGCGCGCGAGCGTCTGCACCCGCTTGCGCCGCTCGAGGACGTCCACGGAGGCCCCGGCGCCGACCAGCCGGTTCTGCAGCCCTTCGGCGAGGAAGTGGATGGCACGGGTCAGGCCGAGGGCCCCGATCCCGATCACCGCAATCCGAAAGCCCGGACCGACCAGCCACTTGACGATCTCCTCGCTGGTCAGCCGGGGGACGCCGCGGAAGCCGAGCCCTTCCAGGATGACGACGCCCGCGATGAGCAGCGCCATCAACTGCACGATCCGCCGCATGAACCGGTTCAGGCTGGCGGCCGCCTGCTCGACCTCGCGCCAGTGATCCTGGTCCTGCGAACGGCCCTTCAGCGCCTGTGCGATCCGGGCGATCCCCCGCGAGAGCAGCCAGCTCGCCACCCACATCGCCACCAGGACGACACCGGCGGTGACGAGCGCGGGCATCAGCTTCTTGAACGCGATCTCCTTCATCAGGACTCCTTCCCCCGCTTCTGATATTCTTCCGTCCGGCCGCCCGCTGTCACCCCGTGCCCCGCGCACGGCCGGGCCGGCCCCGCCACCTCCCACGTCCGGAGCGAGCCCACGTGCGCATGCCCACCGCCCTCCGTGCCGCCTGCGCGATCGGGGCGCTGGCGCTGCTGCTGCAGCCGGCCGGCGCCGCCGCACGCTACACCCTCGTCGTCCTGAGCCACGCCGATCGCAGCGTCTACGAACTGGATCCGGACTCGGGACGGATCCTCCACCGCGTCCAGCTCCCGGCGGACCCGCGCGATGCGGCCATCTCGCCCGATGGGAACCAGATCTACGTCAGCCTCCCGGCCGCCGGAACGATCCAGACCATCGACGCGCGGAGCTTCACGCTGGCCGGACGGATCGACAGCCGCGCCTTCGCCGCCCGGCCGGCGCCGGCCGGCCTCGCGCTGACCAGCGACGGGACGACGCTCTACGCCGGCGCGGGCGACGGGCTCGTCGAAGTCGACCTGGCGTCGCACCTGACGCGCCGGTGGGAGCGCGGCCTGCTGCCGGACGGCCTGTTCCAGATCCAGCCGGGCAGCGACTGGCTCTACTTCCCCACCGGTAACACCAACCGCGTCATCGTCTTCGACACGTCGACCCATCGCCGGACCGCGGTCCTGCGGGTCAACGGCGATCCCGCCGACGTCGGCTTCGCCCCGAACGGGGACGTCTGGTTCAGCGAGGATCGCGACGGCACGGCGACCGTGGCCAGTTCGATGACCCACCGCGTCCAGCAGGTCGTCCGGACGGGCGGCCGGGGCGCCAGCCGGATCGCCGTCTCGCCCGACGGTCGCTACGTGGCCGTGACGCACGCGGCATCGCAGGACGTCGCGCTGATCGACGCCCGGGCCCGGCGCCTCCTCGGGGTGGTTGCCACCGGTCGGGGCCCCGGCTTCCCCGTCTTCTCCGCCGACAGCGCCCGGCTGTTCGTGATGAACCGCGGGGCAGGTGACGTGGCGGTCGTCGACGTGAGCCGGCGGACGGTCGTCGCGCGCTGGAAGGCCGGCACCGACCCGTTCGGCGGCGGTCTCCGCTACCTGGCGCATCCGCAGCCGCCGGCGGCCGTGGCCGGGGGCGCGCCGGCGCGCCGGCCCGGTCATCCGCTACACTGACGCATGGCCATCCCGACCGCTCAGGTCCAGAAAGCCCGCGAGCTGCAGCGCCGTCACGTCGAGCCGCCCATCCTGGTGCTCCCCAACGCCTGGGATGCCGCGAGCGCCCGCGTCTTCGAGGCCGCGGGCTTCCCCGCCGTGGCCACCACGAGCGCTGGCATCGCCTACGCGCGCGGCTATCCGGACGGCGCGTTCATCCCGCCCGGCGAGATGATCGACGTCATCGGCCGCATCGCGACCGCCGTCGACGTGCCGGTGACGGCCGACATCGAACATGGCTACGGCGGCAGCGTCGACGAGGTCGTGCACACGGTGGAACAGGTGATGGCGGCCGGCGCCGTCGGCATCAACCTGGAGGACGCCGTGCCGGGCCTCGCGGGCCGGCTGGAAGCGACGGGACTGCAGGCGGAGAAGGTCCGGGCGATCCGCGACCTGGCCGCCGCCACGGGGCTGCCGATCGTGATCAACGCCCGCACGGACGTGTACCTGGCCGCCCTTGGCGAGCCCGCGGGACGATTCGACGAGACGGTCGCCCGGGCGCTGGCGTACCGCGCGGCGGGCGCCGATTGCATCTTCGTGCCAGGTGTCCGCGATGCCGCCACGATCGCACGCCTCGTCCGGGCGATCGGCGCGCCGCTCAACATCCTGGCCGGACCGGGAAGCCCGGACGTCGCCGGACTGCAGCAGCTCGGCGTCGCACGCGTCAGCGTGGGCTCGGGCCCGATGCGGGCCACGCTGGCGTTGGTCCAGCGCATGGCCACGGCGCTGGCCGCCGGGACGTTCGACGCGATCACGGCCGACAGCCTCCCTTACGACGAAGCGAACCGCCTCATGGCCGAGTCGGCGCAGCGGATCGCCCGCAGCCGCCGCCCGGCGCCCAGGGACGTCCACTGAGATAGAATCTCCCCACATGCCGCGATCCCTCGACGCCCTCAACCAGTTCATCGCCACCCTGCCGCGCCTGCCGATCGGGCTGTTCCCGACACCGCTCGTGCCGCTGCCGCGCCTCAGCGAGCAGCTCGGCATCGACCTCTGGCTGAAGCGGGACGAGTGCTCGGGGCTGGCCATCGGCGGCAACAAGACGCGGAAGCTGGAATTCATCCTCGCCGACGCGCGCGCCCGCGGGTACCACACGCTCGTGACGATCGGCCCGCTGACGTCGAACCACACGATGATGACGGCGGCCGCCGCCCGGCGCGCCGGCTTCGACATCCACTGCATCGTCGGCGGCGCCGAGCCGCCGAAGTCGACCTGGAGCGGCAACCTGCTGCTGCTCGACTACATGGGCGCGACGCTGCACTTCTCGCCGATCAACTACGCGCAGCCGAGCGACGCCGAAGTGGCGGCGTTGCGGGCGCTCGCCGACCGCGTGGTCGCCGAGACCGGCGGCTACTGGATCCCGGGCGGCGGCACGATGCCCGAGGCGGAGCCGGGCTACATGAACGCGATCGCCGAGATCGCCGGCCAGCGCGGCGGCCGCTTCGACTTCGACCACATCGTCGTCGCGTACGGCACCGGTTCGACGACGACCGGCATTTTGCTGGGACTGGCGCTCGGCGGTTTCGGCGCGCGCCTGCACCCGGTCGCCGTGGCCTCCCGCCATGCGGTCCAGGACGTCTTCAAGGCGAGCCCGCCGGCCCAGCTGTTCCTCGAGTCGTCCGCACACTTCGGGCTCGGCTTCACGGCGGCTGACGTCCCGCCGCACGAGGTGGTCTTCGGGTTCGCCGAGGAGGGCTACGGCGTGCCGAACGCGGGCAGCGATGCCGCCATCCGCCTGCTGGCGTCGACCGAGGGCTACTTCCTCGACAGCGTGTACACCGCGAAGGCGTTCTGGGGACTGACGCAGCTGGTCGCCCAGGGGCGCATCGAGAAGGGGCGCCGCGTGGTGTTCATCCACACGGGCGGGCTGTCGATGGCGCCGGCGGGAGAGAAGCGCTGGACGGGGCGGGACTGAAGCGTCAGTCCCCGGCCAGCCCCGCGAGGAACGCGCGGACGGCGAGGTGATCCGGCAGGCGGTAGCCGGCCTTGCTGGCCGCCCGACCGACGTGCACCGCAACGCTGGACGAGGGCAGCGCCCGGAACATGTCCTCGTCCTCCCGGTCGTTGCCGAAGGCGGCAATGGTCACGGGCCGCGGCACGCTCTTCAGGATCCGCTCGACGATGCGGCCGCGGGTGACGCCGTGCGGCCGGAGATCGATCGCCTTGTTCTCCTCCACGATTTCCACCGGCATGTTGCTCATCGCCTGGCCGAGGACCGAGCGCAGGTCGCGCGCCTGCATCGACCCGTACTCCGGGTCGGCCATCCGGTGGTGCCAGGCGATCGACGCGCTGCGCTCCTCGATGAGCGACCCCGGCGTGCTGCGGGTGTACTGCTCGAGCATGGGCCGGACGCGCGACACCCATTCGGACGACACGCTCGCCATCTGTTCCCAGGGCTGATCGGCGCCGGCGCGCCGCCAGAGCCCGTGCTCGGCCCAGAGGACGAGGCCCATCGGGCCGAACCAGCGATCCAGCGTCTCGCGACGCCGGCCGCTCACCAGGTGCACGGTCGTCTTCGGGCGGGCCGCGAGCGCCGCCAGCAGATCGATCAGATCGGGGTCCGGCGGCAGCAGGCCCGGTGCGCTCGGCATCGCCACCAGCGTCCCGTCGTAGTCCAGCAGCAGGACGAGGCGCGTGGCGTGCCGCAGGCGTGCCTGCAGGTCCTCCATCCGTTCGGGCGAGGTCGGCCGGAGCGCGCGGGCGGGCGCCACGGCGGCGCACTGGCGCAGGGCCTCGAGGAACTGGCCCGCCCAGCGGTGGATGTCCTGGGCGACCACGCGCTCGCGCAGGTTCAGCATCCGCGTCGTCCGCTCGGTCGCGTCCATCGTGAGCGCCCGGCGCAGCGTGGCGGCCATGCCGCTGACGTCGTACGGGTTGACGAGCAGCGCCTCGCCGAGCTCGGCCGAGGCGCCGGCGAGTTCGCTCAGCACCAGCACGCCGTCGCCGTCGGTGCGGGAGGCGACGAACTCCTTGGCGACGAGGTTCATCCCGTCGCGCACCGGGGTCACCACCATCGCGTCGGCCGCCCGGTACAGGGCCACCAGCCGCCGCGGCGACACGGATCGATACAGGTAGTGGATCGGCACCGAGCCGACGGTGCCGAAGGCCCCGTTGATCCGCCCGACCGTCTCTTCCACCTCGCGGCGGAAGCCCTGGTACATCTCGATCTTCGTCCGTGACGGCACCGCGAGCTGGATGAAGCGGATGCGGTCGCGCCACGAGGGGTCGCTCTCGAGCAGCCGCTCGACCGCGAGCAGCCGCCGCGGAATCCCCTTCGTGTAGTCCAGGCGATCGACGCCGAGCAGGATCTGGCGCCCCGCCGCATCCCGCCGGATCGCGTCGGCGTCCGCCTGCACGCCGGGGTCGCTGGCGAGCTTCTCGAACGACTCGACGTCCACCCCCATCGGGAACACGCCGAGGCGCACCTCGCGGCCGCCGACCACCGCGCGGTCGACGCTCGACTCGAGCCCGAGCAGGTGCAGCAGGGCGTCGGCGAAGTGGCGCTGGTAGGAGAAGGTGTGGAAGCCGATCAGGTCGGCGCCGAGGATGCCGTGCAGGATGTCCTCCCGCCACGGCAGGATCCGGAAGACGTCGGGCGCGGGAAACGGGATGTGCAGGAAGAAGCCGATGCGCGCCTCGGGCAGCCGCTCGCGCACCAGCCCGGGCACCAGCATCAGCTGGTAATCGTGAATCCACACCAGGCTGCCCGGCCGGTAGTGCGCCACGATCGCGTCGGCGAACTTCGCGTTCACCTCGCGGTAGGTGTCCCAGTCGGAGGCGCCGACCGGAATGCGATCGAGCAGGTAGTGGAACAGCGGCCAGAGCACGCCGTTCGAGAACCCCTCGTAGTAACGCCGCACCTCCGAGGCCGACAGCTCCACGGGGACGATGCGCTGGGCGGCCAGCTTGCGATCGAGCTCCGTGCGCTGCGCCGACGACAGCCGGGCCAGGTCCCCCGGCCATCCGAGCCACGCCCCCTCCGACCGCTCGTGACAGCCGCGCAGGCCGGTCGCCACGCCGCCCGACGAATGGCTCACCTGCACGCTCCCCTCCTCGAGCCGCACGGTAATCGGCAGCCGATTCGACACGATGAGCAGGCGATCCGGACGGGACATGGACTCCTATCGGGTGTGGCCGACGGGCCGGTGACGGGCGCGAGCTGTCTGCGGATGTGACGCGCGGAGGCGTCGCCTCATTATGCCACGATGGCCCGGCGGCATCCGCCAGCCACGGCCCGCAGGGCGCCGGCCGCGTGACCTGCGGGAAGGTGTTGCCTCGATGGCGGCGTCTGAGTAGGCTGCATGGGCTGCGGCCCGCCCGCGCCGCTCGCCACAGGCCACCTCGCGGGCTCCCCGGGAGCGCATGACCATGGAGACCACCGGCTTCGTCGGCCTGGGACGGATGGGCCGTCCGATGGCACTGAACCTGTGCCGCAAGGGCCACGCCCTCGTCGTCCACGACATCAACCCTGAGCCGGTGGCCGCGCTCGTCGCGGCCGGCGCGCGGGCGGCCGGCGGCGCGGCCGACGTGGCGCGGGCGGGCGGCGTGATCTTCACGATGCTGCCCGACTCGGCCGCGGTCGAGCTGGTCGTGGCGGGTCCGGACGGCCTGCTCGCGCACGCCCGGCCGGGCTCGGTCATCGTCGACATGAGCACCGTCAGCCCGCTGGCCACCGATCGGCTCGCCGCCGCCGCGGCGGCGCGCGGCGTCTCGTTCGTCGACGCACCGGTGGGCCGCCTGGCCAGCCACGCGGATCGCGGCGAGTCGCTCTTCATGGTCGGCGCCTCCGACGCCGACTTCGCGCGGGTCAAGCCGCTCTTCGAGGCGATGGGGACGACGATCTATCACTGCGGGGGCGTGGGCACCGGCACGCGGACGAAGCTGGTGAACAACTACCTGGCCATCGTCTCGTGCCAGCTGAACGCCGAGGCCCTGGCGCTCTCGCAGCGGCTCGGCCTCTCGCTCGAGCGGACACTGGACGTCGTCTACGGCACGACCGCGGTGAACGGGCAGCTGAAGATCGCCTGGCCCGCCAAGGTGCTGCGGGGCGACACGGCGCCGGGCTTCACGATCGACCTCGCGCACAAGGACCTGACGCTGATCGTCGAGGCGGCCAACGCGGCGCGCGTCCCGATGGCCATCGGCGCCGCGGCGCGCGAGGCGTTCAGCACGGCGCGCGGGCGGGGCTACGGGGCCCTGGACTTCTCGTCGATGGTCGACGTGCTGTGCGACCTGCTCGAGATCGACCGGCCGCGGCTGGCGCCCGGGACCGGCGCCTGAGGCGAAGGTCCGGACTGACACAGGGAGAATCACCGATGAGCACGGCTTTCAGCAACCTGATCGACGGTCACCGGGTCGACGCGGGCGACCGCGCGCCGGACATCAACCCCTCCAACACGGCGGACACCGTCGGCGAATACGCGCGGGCGACCGCCGCCGACGTCGAGCACGCCATCGCTGCGGCCCGCGCGGCCTTCGACGGGTGGTCGCACACGACGCCGCAGCAGCGGTTCGACATCCTCGACCGCGCCGGGACGGAGATCCTGGCGCGCAAGGAGGAGCTCGGCCGGCTGCTGGCCCGCGAGCAGGGGAAGCCGGTGGCCGACGGCATCGGCGAGGCCGGCCGCGCGGGCGCCATCTTCAAGTACTTCGCCGGCGAGGCGCTGCGGCAGTCGGGCGATCGGCTCGACTCGGTCCGGCCGGGCATCGAGATCGAAGTCACGCGCGAGCCGGTCGGGGTCGTCGCCGCCATCACGCCGTGGAACTTCCCGCTGGCCATCCCGGCGTGGAAGATCGCGCCGGCCCTCGCCTTCGGCAACACCATCGTCTTCAAGCCGGCCGAACTGGTGCCCGGATCGCCCTGGATGATCGCCGACATCGTCCAGCGGGCCGGCCTGCCCGCCGGCGTGCTGAACCTGGTGATGGGGCCCGGCTCGCGCATCGGGGCCGCGCTGGTCTCGTCGCCCGGAGTCGACGCGGTCAGCTTCACCGGCTCGCAGGAGGTCGGCCGGTCGGTCGCGGAAGCCGCCGTCCGCACCGGCGCCCGCGTGCAGCTCGAGATGGGCGGCAAGAATCCCCTGATCGTCCTCGACGACGCCGACCTGCCGACGGCCGTGGCGGTCGCGGTGAACGGCGCCTTCTTCCAGGCCGGCCAGCGCTGCACGGCGTCGAGCCGCCTCATCGTCACCGAGCAGATCCACGACCGCTTCGTGCAGGCGATGATCGAGCGCATGAAGGCGCTGGTCGTGGACGATGCGCTGAAGCCGGGGATCGATCTGGGGCCGGTCGTCGACCAGCGGCAGCTGGACAAGGACCTCGAGTACATCGACGTCGGCCAGAAGGAAGGGGCGCACCTCGCGTACGGCGGCGATCGCCTGCAGCGGGCGACCGAGGGCTTCTACCTCGAGCCGGCGCTCTTCACCGACACGACGCCGGGCATGCGGATCAACCGCGAGGAGATCTTCGGCCCGGTGGCGGCCGTCATCCGGGCGAAGGACTACGAGGAGGCGCTCGCCATCGCCAACGACACGCCGTACGGCCTCTCCTCGGGCATCGTGACGACGTCGCTGAAGCACGCGAGCCACTTCAAGCGCCACGCGCAGAGCGGCCTCGTGATGGTGAACCTGCCGACGGCGGGGCTCGACTACCACGTGCCGTTCGGCGGCCGGAAGAAGTCGAGCTACGGGCCGCGCGAGCAGGGCCCGTACGCGAAGGAGTTCTACACGATCGTGAAGACGGCGTACGTCGCCCCCTGATCGGCGCGCCGGAACGGGCGGGACGGCCGTTGAGCTTGACCGCGCGCGCGGCGCGTCCGAGAATCGGGCGTCGCTCCCCTGAATCACGGAGGCAGGTCGATGGCCTATACCTACGTTCACAACGCCACGCTGATCGACGGCCACGGCGGTCCGCCCGTCAAGGACGCGGCCGTGCTCATCGAGAACGAGACCATCCGCGCGGCCGGTCCGCGCGCGCAGGTGGCACGCCCGGCCGGTGACGTCACCGACGTCGACGCCCGCGGCGGGTTCATCCTGCCCGGCCTCATCGACACCCACGTCCACCTGATGTTCGAGAACCCGAACTTCCTGGGGATGCTCAACGAGCCGCCGTCGCTCGCCTACTACAAGGCCATCGGCTCGATGCGGCGGACGATCGAGGCCGGCGTCACCACCGTGCGCGACGCCGGCGGCACCGACCTCGGCATGAAGATGGCCGTCGAACGCGGGCTCGTCGAAGGGCCGCGGATGCAGATCAGCATCACGATCCTCACCATCACCGGCGGCCACGCCGACTTCACCATGCGCGCCGGCGTGAACATCGTCACGCAGAGCACCTTCGCCGCCGCCTGCGACGGCCCCGACGAAGTCCGGAAGAAGGTGCGCGAGGTGCTGCGGGCAGGCGCCGACGTGATCAAGGTCTGCTCGACGGGCGGCGTGCTCAGCCCGACCGACGACCCCAACTTCACGCAGTTCACCCCGGAGGAACTGGACGTCATCGTGCAGGAAGGGCGCTACCGGCGGAACGTGCCGGTCATGGCGCACGCCCAGGGGACCGAAGGGATCAAGAACGCGATCCGTGCCGGCGTCCGGTCGATCGAGCACGGCATCTACCTGGACGACGAGGCGATCGAGCTGATGATCGAGCGCGGCACCTTCCTGGTGCCGACGCTGGTCGCGCCGATCGGCGTGCTCGAAGCGGCCGAACGGACCGGCTCGATGCCCGACTACGCGGTGCGGAAGTCGCGGGAGGCGCTGGAGGCGCACCGCGCGAGCATCGCGAAGGCCTACCAGGCCGGCGTGAAGATCGCCATGGGCACCGACGCGGGCGTGGTGCCGCACGGGACGAACCTGCGCGAACTCGGCCTGATGTGCGACGTCGGCATGACGCCGATGGACGCGCTCACGGCCACGACCAAGGTGGCCGCCGAGTGCCTCGGCTGGCAGGATCGCGTCGGCACCGTCGAGGCCGGCAAGCTGGCCGACCTCGTCATCAGCCGGACCGATCCGATCAAGGACATCCGCTCGCTCGAACAGGTCGAGAACGTGGCGGTCGTCATGAAGGGCGGCCGGCTCGTCAAGAACCTGCTCGCCGTCGGCGAGACCGCAACCGCGGTGGCGCCGGCGCTCGTCGCCGGGCTCTAGCCCGACCACTCACGTCCGGCAGAGGCGGCCCGCGGTCACGCGGGCCGCCCGCGCCCCAGCCTCCGGCTCCCCGCCCGCTCTCCGACGCCGATCCGCGGAATATTGCGCGCATCATCCCCAGTCCTCATTGCCTCAAGCATTTCCGGCGATGTGGAAATCGGCGCAAAACCGTCGCCTCGCCCGCCTGATTGTCTCCAAGTACGTGCGTTGTGTCTCGAAGCGTCTCCTACGGATGAGTGCACGGGACTTGCCTTCCAGCCGGCCGTGTCCGCCGTGGCCCGCCACGGCCGGAGCACAGACATCGCCGGCGAACGGGTCGCCGACGGATCCCCGCGGACAAGGGGGAGGACATGACCAAGAGACCTCTGCTGCCTGGTGGCCCTGTGGCACCCCGCCTGATGGCGCTCGCGGCGTTCGTCGCGGCCATCGGCACGGCGGCACCTGCCCGAGCCATTCCGGCATTCGCCCGCAAGTACCAGACGAGCTGCCAGACCTGCCACATCATGTTTCCCAAACTGAACGCCTTCGGCGAAGCGTTCCGCCTGCGTGGGTACCGGATGCCCGGGGAGACGGCGGCGGTGGTCAAGGTGCCGCAGATTCCGCTGGGGGCGCCGGCCTACAAGCAGCTCTGGCCGAAGGCGATCTGGCCGGGTGAATTGCCCAGCGCCGTGCCGCTGGCGGTCGTCGTCAAGATGGGCGACGTGAACAGCTCGACGCTGAACGGCGACGGAACGGTCACGACCATCCACAACGACTTCCAGTTCCCGCAGGAGCTGAACGTCTTCGGCGCCGGGACGCTCGGCGATCACGTCTCCTTCTACGGCGAGATCACCTTCGGGAACAATCCCGACGGCTCGGTGGACGTCGCCCTCGAGCACGCCGACATGGGCTTCGACTCGCCGTTCGGGCCCGAGGACGCGCTGCACATCCGGATGGGCGAGTTCAACCCGAACCTGATCGACGGCTTCTCGGAGACCCAGATCTCCACCGACTCGGCGATCGACTCGGTGTTCAACTACAACCCGGTCGGCGTGAACGGCGGCACCGGGCTCGGCGCCGACGGCGTCACGCCCCAGCCCATCTCGCTGCCGACCCTGGTGCAGGGGATCGAAGCCTACGGCATCCTGCACCACCACGCGCTCTGGGTGGCCGGCCTCGCCAACGGCGCGTCCGCGACCGCCGGTGACACGACGGGCCGCTTCGACGGCAACAACGCGAAGGACGTCTGGGCGCGGTTCGACTACAAGATCGGCGGCATGGGCTTCGACGGCTACACGACCAAGGGGCCGTCGGTCGAGCCGTGGCAGGACAACTCGCTGCGGCTGGGCGCCTTCGTCTACCGAGGAGACGGCAACGGTATCGACTTCCCGGGCACGGACCCGCTGGGCAACGCGATCGCCATCCAGGACAGCCACTACCTGCGGACCGGGCTGTTCGTGAGCGGGTTCATCGGCAACCTGAACGTGTTCGGGGTCTACATGCACGGCACCGACACGCTGAACCTGTTCCAGCAGGGAGCCGGCGCGTCCTACTCGGCGATCACGCCTGGCTACGACGCCTGGTTCACCCAGGCCGACTACCTGATCTATCCGTGGCTCCAGGGGACGTTCCGGTACGAGACCGTCCGGCCCGGCGACCGCTCGGTGCCCGACGTGCGCACCGCCGTGGCGAGCGGAAGCGCGCTCATCCGGGCCAACGTGAAGCTCATCGTGGAATACATGCGGGATCTGCAGGAAGGCAGGAATCATTCTCTGGATGCGGTGGTTCGGTTCGGCTTCTAGCGCGCAGGAGGGGGGCGCGGCGCCGGGGGCGCCGCGACCGACCCGTGGAGGCTCTCATGACTCGTCGGATTCTGTCCTTGATCAGCAGTGCCACGCTCGTCGCGGCGGTCATCGCCGTCCCGGCCATCCGGCTCTCCGCCGCAGCGGACGGCTCGATTACCGGCACGATCACGGCGACCGGCCAGACCTCGAACGGCAACACGGTCGTCTACATCGAGAAGGCCGCCGGCACCTTCGCGCCGAAGGGGGCGCAGATCGACCAGCACAGCCTGACGTTCGAACCGCACGTCGTGCCGCTGCTGGTCGGCAGCACGCTCACGTTCCTGAACACCGACACCGTGCCGCACAACGTCTTCTCGCCCAGCTACGAGAAGTACAACCTCGGCACGTGGAAGCCGGGTGAGAAGAAGACCTACACGTTCAAGACGTGCAAGAAGTTCCCGTGCGTCTACGCGCAGCTGTGCCTGCTGCACCAGGAAATGAGTGCCTACGCCGTGGTCCTGCAGAACCCGTACTTCGCCGTGAGCGACGCCTCGGGGCAGTACACGATCAAGGACGTGCCGCCAGGGCAGTACACGCTGGCGGTCTGGCACGAAGGCAAGCTGAAGGCGGCGCCCAAGACCATCACCGTGACCGCCGGCAAGCCGCTCAGCGAGGACTTCACGCTGCAGCCCTGACGCCGGCGTCTCGACGCGCAGGAACGGAGGAGGAGTGAAGAGATGCCAGATCGGCGGCTCCGCGGGGCCCGAGGGGCCCCGCGCCCGCCCGTGGAGGCCGTTATGATCCGTCGTTCCGTTCTGTCCCGCATCGGGGGGCTCGTCTTCGCCCTGGCCATCGCCGCCGCGGGCGTCCACCTGGAGGCGCAGGGGACCGGCACCATCAAGGGCAACGTGGACGTCAGCGGCGTGCCGCACGATGGCGACGCCGTCATCTACATCGTGAAGGCCCCGGGGACGTTCGCGCCGCAGCCCGAGGAGATGGACCAGCACGACATGGTGTTCCGGCCGCACGTCCTGCCGGTGCTCGTCGGCAGCAAGGTCACCTTCCTGAACCACGACCCGGTGCCGCACAACGTCTTCTCGCCCAGCTACGAGAAATACGACCTGGGCACCTGGGAACCCGGGCACATCCGGACCTACACGTTCAAGACGTGCCAGCAGGTCCCCTGCGCCTACACGCAGTTGTGCCGGCTGCACGAGAACATGGAAGCGTTCATCGTGGTCCTGCAGAACCCGTACTTCTCGGTCAGCGAACCCTCCGGGGACTATCAGATCACGAACGTACCGCCGGGCAACTACACGCTGGCGATCTGGTACCCCGGCAAGCAGAAGGCCGCGTCGCGTTCGATTACCGTGAAGGCCGGGACCACGCTCACCGAGAACTTCGCGCTGAAACCCTGAGCCGGAGATGCCGGCTCACGCCGCACGGCATCCGCGCGGCTCTCGCATCCGGTCGCCCCGCGGCCGGCCCGTCCGGACTACGGACGAGCCGGCGCGGGCGGAAACGAGGGAGGGGCGTCGGCCGGCTGGCGGCCCCACACCTCGTCGGGCGCGGCCCGCAGGTCGTACCGCAGCTCGCCATCGTGGGTCACGAACGATTCCGGCAACCAGGGCTTCGTGGAATTCAGGCCGTTCACCCGCAGTCCGGCGACATACGGCAGGCCGTCAGCCGCGGCGGGCGCGTGGATCGCGAGCGTCACGCCGGTGGCACGATGGATGGCGATCGCCGGGAAGAGCGGGCTCGCCAGCAGCAGCTCGGCACGTCCGGGAATGCCGGGGTACATGCCCAGCGCGGACCAGACGTACCAGGCCGACATCGCCCCGAGGTCGTCGTTCCCCGGAATGCCGAACGGGGAATCGCTCCACAGCAGGCGCATCACCTCGCGGACCGTCTGCTCGGTGAGATCGGGCCGGCCGGCGAAGTCGTACAGCCACGGCGCACCGGTGGACGGCTCGTTGTCCATCTCGGCGTGCATCCCGCCCAGGCCGGTGAGCGCCCAGGCGCCGTCGGGCGTGTGGAAGAAGGCGTTGAGCCGCTGCACCGCTGCCGCCGCGCCGCCCATGCGGGCGAACAGCCCGGCGGCATCGAACGGCACCATCCACGTGTACTGCGCGCTGCTCCCTTCGGCGAACCCTTCGTCCGACGCGGGATCGAACGGCGGCCAGCTGCCGTCCGCGTTCCGGTCCTGCACGTAACCAGCCGGCCCGAAGAGGTTCTGCCAGTAGCCGGCCCGCTGGCGGAACATGGCCGCCTGGGCGCTCTCGCCGAGGCGCGCGGCGAGCTGCGACAGGGCGAAGTCGGCCGTCGCATCTTCGAGCGTCTCGCCGGCGCCGCCCCAGGCATGCGCCTTCGCCGGGATGTCGTGCAGCTTCAGCCAGGCATCCAGTGACGGCCGCTGTCCCGCACACTCCACCGGACAGCCATCGCCGCTGCGATCGGCCGGTGTCGGCACCGTCGCGGCCCGGGTCAGCGAGGCGAGCGCCCTCTTCGCGTCGAAGTGCGTGCCGCCGAAGGCATAGATGCCGGCGACGGCGGCGGGCGACGGATCGCCCTCCATCACGTGCGTCGCCCCGGAGTTGTGCGTCCAGCGGTCCCAGGCGCCGCCGTTCTGGTCGGCCTGGTTCAGCAGCGACTGCGCGATGTCGCTCCCGACGGCCGGATCCAGCAGCGTCACCAGCTGCAGCTGCGATCGATAGACGTCCCAGCCCGAGAAGTTCGCGTACTGCACGCGCTGGCCGCCGGCGACGGCATGGATCCGCTGGTCCACGCCGCGATACTCGCCGTTGACGTCACTGAACGTCGTCGGCTGCAGCAGCGCGTGGTAGAGCGCCGTGTAGAAGATCGTCCGGTCGCCGGCCGTGCCGCCGGCAACCTGAATCCTTCCGAGCGCCTGGTTCCAGTCCTGCTGCGCCCGGGTGCGGATGGCGTCGAAGGACACACCGGCCGGATCCTCGGCCCGCAGGTTCGCCGCGGCGTTCAGCGCGCTCACGTACGACACGCCGACGCGCAGCGTCACGATCCCGCCCTGCTGCGGATCGAACGAAACCCACGCGCCAGACCCGCGGCCGGCCACCGGATAGCCGTCGGTGCCGTAGGTGGTGCCGCCCGACGCCGTGCGCCCGTCCGGATGGACCGAGGCGTCCTGCCAGGTGCCGAAGCCGGAGAACGGACGGTCGAACTGCGCGACGAAGTAGAGGGTGTAGTAGCTGCGGCGGTCGATGGGATTGATGTAGCCGCAGAAGTTGCCGCTCGTGACCGACCCGGA
>JAGWRA010000018.1 GCA_028876655.1 Acidobacteriota bacterium
GACCCGATGGCGCATGGGCCGGGGCTGATCGGCTGGCTGCTGGGGCTCATCCGCTGACCTACGCCCTCTTCCGTTTCCCCTTCGCCGCCGCCTTCACGGTGGCCTTCGCCGGCTTCTTCTTCGCGGCGCTCACCGAATCGAGGCTCTTGCGGAGCGCCTCCATCAGATTGACGACCTTGGCCGGCTCCACGACCTCGGTCGCGACGATCTCCTCGCCGGCCACCTTCGCCTCGATGATCTTCAGCAGCCCCTCGCGGTACTCGTCGCGGTAGTCGGCGAGGTTCAGCGACGCCTGTTCGAAGGTCTCGATCACCTGGCGCGCCAGCTTCACTTCCTCGGGCTTCACCGTGGCGGGCACCGTCTCGAGCTCCTCGATCGCGCTGACGTGGCGGATCTCGGCGGCGTGGTGCAGCGTGTACATCACCAGCCCGCGCTCGCCCGGCCGGACCGCCACGAGGTACTCGCGCCCGTAGAGCGCCAGCTTCCCCACCCCCGCCTTGCCGCGCATCCCTTCGCGCATCACCGCGAAGGCCTGGGCCGCAATCGGGCCGTCCGGCGCCAGGTAGTAGGCCCGGTCGACGTACATCGGGTCGATCTGGTCGGCCCCGGCGAACTGCACGAGATCGATGACGCGCGTCGACTCGGTCCGCACCTTCGCGAAGTCCTCGTCGGTCAGGATGACGTACCGCCCCTTCTCGAACTCGTAGCCCTTGACGACCTCGCTCATCGGGACTTCGCGGTTGCAGTGCGGACACCAGCGCTTCTGCTGGATCCGGGTCTGGCAGGCCTCGTGCAGCTGGTTGAACGACAGCGTGGCACTCGACTCGGTGGCCGGAAAGACCTTGATGGGAATGGTCACCAGGCTGACCTTCAGGTAGCCCTTCCACGTCGCGCGTGCCATGAGCATCTCCGGGTTCTTGGCTGGGCTCCGGACTTCAGGCGTCGGGCTCCGGTCCTGTCGCAGCCCCGCCGCCGACGGCGGCGGCAGTATCAAGTATCGGTCCGACGGCCGGCCGGCATCACGCGGATATGTCTTGATTCGCCGTTGTTTCGCCTGACGCACCGGGCGTGCCGCGCCCGGAGCCCGGAGCCTATACATCTTCCCGCTCGTCGTGGTTGCCGAGATTCAGCCCCGTCCCGGCGAAGTCGATGTCGTGGGCCTGGATCCGGTCGCGCAGCAGCCGCCGCGCCTCGGCGTAGTGGGAGCCGGGCACGATGACGCGCCGCGCCAGGTTGCGCAACCGTGAGATCACCACGAGCGTGACCTGCTCGCCCTCCCGCCAGGAGATGCCGCCGATCTGCCAGTAGGGGATGAAGGCCGAGTCGGCCCAGATGCCGTCCTCGTAGAACCCGCGGCCGATCCGCCGGCTGAGCGGCGCCAGGCACGCGTAGTAGAGGAACATCATCGCCTCGCCGAACACCTGGATCGACGGCCGTCGCTGGACGGCGAGGTTGTAGACCAGCAGCAGGCCCAGCACGATCGCGAGCGCCGCGTTCATCCGGGAGAAGCGCGGCCGCGGGTCCGGCCAGGTGAGGATCGCCAGACCGCGGCGCCGGCGGAACCGGAGGTAGTCGACGAGGATCTTCGCGTCGGCCAGCAGGAAGCCGATCCCGAACAGGAACAGGACGCGCGGCAGCAGCACGGGAGGAGACAGCATCGCCTGCGGTGTCATCGCGCGCGGCGCGGCGGACGCGCGTCCGCCGCCCCTCCGGCCCGGTCTAGGCGCGCGACTGGTATTCGCCGGTTTCGGTGTTGACGCGGATCCTGTCGCCGTTGTTGACGAACGGCGGCACCTGCACGACCAGCCCCGTCTCGAGCCGCGCCGGCTTCACCTGCGCGCTCGCCGTCGCCCCCTTGATTCCCGGGGACGTCTCCTCGACCGTCAGCTCCACCGTCTGCGGCAGCTCGAGGCCGACCGCTTCTCCGTCGTAGAACTCGATGCGGATCACCGCCTCGGGCAGCAGGTACGACATCGAGTCGCCAAGCACCTCCGCCGCGAGATGGATCTGCTCGAAGGTGGTCGTGTCCATGAAGTAGTACAGCGCCCCGTCGTTGTACAGGTACTGCATCTCCTTCTCGTCGAGGATCGCCCGTTCCACGTCGTCTTCCGACCGGAACTTGTGATCGACCAGGGTGCCGCTGCGGATGTTCCGCATCCGGGCCTGGACGAAGCCGCGCTTGTTGCCCGGCGTCAGGTGATGCAGTTCCAGGATCCGGAACAGGTCGCTGCCCAGCTTGATCAGGTTGCCCTTGCGCAGACGGGTCGCTTGAATTGAGCTCATCGTCGATCGTGCGTGTGTCTGAATCGTGTGTCCGCCGGATCCCGGTGAACGCTGGCGGGTGGCTGTATATCCTTGAAATAATAGCACATATGGTTCACCGCCTTCAAACCGTGCTACGATCCGGCCGTGGGGTTCACGCACTGGGATCCACTCCGGGATCTCCTCGCCCTGCGGGCCCGGCTCGACCAGCTGGCCGGCAGCACGTCCGACTGGCTGCCGCCGATCGACGTCTACGAGACGGCCGATCGCTTCATCGTCACGGCGGAGGTCCCCGGCATGACGCGCGATCAGATGGACGTGCGCGTCGAGGGCGGCCGCGTGACCGTCACCGGCGAACGGCCCGGTACGGCCGCCGGCGAGCGCTACCACCGGATCGAACGGGGTCACGGCCGCTTCTCCCGCTCCTTCGTCCTGGATCAGGCCATCGACGCCGCGGCGGTGTCGGCCGACCTCCGCGACGGGGTGCTCACCGTCAGCATTCCCAAGGCACCGGGCGCCGCCCCGCGGCGCATCGACGTCGGCTAGCCCTTCCCTGCGGCCGGCCGGGGCGCCGCGCCAGGCAGGACCGCACGCGGCTGCAGTCATGACACACCGTCACCGTCTCATCATCCCTCTGGTCTTCGTCCTGGCCGGATTCGTGGCCGGCGTCATCGTCACCGGACGTCTGCCGCTGGCCAACAGCGGCCTGGCCGGTTCGCATCAGGCGGCGCCGGCCGACGCGGCGTCGAACGTCATCCCGCCGCCGGCCGCACCACCGGTCGCCGCGACCGCCGGCCGCGGGCCCGGCGGTCTGCCCGACTTCACCACGGTGGCCGCCGAAGCGGTCCGGGGGGTGGCCAACATCTCGTCGCTGCAGGTGGTCCGGACGCCGAACTCGCCGTTTGCGAGCGACCCGTTCTTCAGCTACTTCTTCGGCAACGACGATGAGATGTTCGGATCGCACGATCAGCGGCAGCTCAGCCTCGGGTCGGGCGTCATCGTCTCCTCGGACGGCTACGTGGTGACCAACAACCACGTCGTCGGCCGCCACGTCCGCGAGATCAACGTCATCCTCCCCGACAAGCGACAGGTGCGAGGCCGCATCGTCGGCACCGATCCCATGACCGACGTGGCGCTGCTGAAGATCGACGCGAAGGGCCTGCCGGTCATCCCCTGGGGGGACTCGTCCCAGCTGAAGGTCGGGCAGTGGGTGCTCGCGATCGGCAGCCCGTTCCAGTTGAGCCAGACGGTGACGCTCGGCATCGTGAGCGCCGTGGGCCGCGCGAACATCGGGCTGGCCGACTACGAGGACTTCATCCAGACCGACGCGGCCATCAATCCCGGCAACTCGGGCGGGGCGCTGATCAACGCGGCCGGCCAGGTGATCGGGATCAACACCGGCATCCTGAGCGAGAGCGGGGGCTACCAGGGCATCGGGTTCGCCATCCCGAGCAACCTCGTACGGAAGGTCGTGGACGATCTCATCAAGTACGGCGAGGTGCGGCGCGGCTCGATCGGCTACGTCCAGACGACGGCCATCACCCAGGCGCTGGCGGGCCAGCTGGGCCTCACGCAGACGCAGGGCGCGCTGGTCACGCGGATGGCGCGCGATTCGTCGGCGTTTCGCGCCGGCATCCGCCCGGGCGACGTCATCGTGTCGTTCAACGGCGAGCCGGTGAACGAGCCGTCCGACCTCCTGCGTCACGTGTCGGACGCCAGGGCCGGAACGACCGCGCGCGTCGGGCTGATCCGGGACGGCCGCCGGCAGGAGCTGACCGTCTCGATCGTGCAGGGCGGCCAGATCTCTCCCCGCGACGGGCAGTAGCCGGGGCCGCGGATCTACGCCGGGCGGCGGATGGCGCCCGCCCGGTCCGGCGCCGGCACCCGCGCCACGAACAGCGTCCCGTCGGGGCCGGTCCGGGCGATGGTGAGCGACCCGCCGTGGACGTCGGCCACCCAGCGGGCGATCGACAGCCCGAGCCCGACGCCGCTGCTGTCGCGGGCCGGATCGAGCCGGACGAACCGCTCGAAGACCCGCTCGCGATCGCCAGGCGGGATACCAGGGCCTTCGTCCGACACGGCAATCACCGCCTCCCGCCCGCTGCCGCCGTCGCGCCGCTCCACCGTCAGCGTCAGACGCACGCACCCGCCGTCGCGGCAGTGACGGACCGCGTTGTCCAGCAGATTCAGCACCATCTGGCGCAGCAGTTCCTCGTCGCCGCGAAAGGCGACTTCGTCGGCCACCTGCCACAGGACCGTCACGCCGCGGCGTGCCAGCACCGCCGCGGTCCGCGCGCACTCCGCCATGAGTTCGTCGAGGTAGAAGTCTGAGGGCTGGGGGCGGTACATGCCGGCATCGGCGCGCGCGAGCACCAGCATCTGATCGACCATCCGGGTCATGCGCCGCATCTGCCGCCCGATCGTGTCGAGGGCCTCGCGGTAGTCCTCCTCGGGCCGGCGCGGAGCATCGAGCGTCACCTCCGCCGTCGTCCGCGCCACCGACACCGGCGTGCGCAGTTCGTGCGACGCGTCGGCCATGAACTGCCGCTGCCCCTGCAGCGCCGCCTCCAGCCGCGACAGCAGGTCGTTGAAGGCGCGGGCGAACGTGCCCAGCTCGTCGGCCGGGTTCTCCGTGTGCAGCCTGGAGCCCAGATCGTGCTCGGTGATCTCGCGGGCCTGCGTGGCCATCACCGACAGCGGCCGCAGTGCCTGGCGGGCCAGCCACCACCCGCCCGCCGCCGACAGCAGCAGCGCCAGCGGAATCACCAGCAGCAGGCCGGCGCGCAGGGCTTCCCGCTGGCTCGCCAGATCGTGCAGCGGCTCGGCCACCACCAGCCGGTAGGAGAGGCCGCGGTGCGCGTGCGCCTGCTGCAGGATCCGCCAGTGCCCGTGCCGCACCCGGATGCTGCGCATGACCTCCGCCGGCGTCAGGTCGATCGGACCGACTGCCGACGGGTCGAGCCCCTGCCAGCGGGCGCCCAGCAGGTGCCCGGCGGTGTCGTAGAGGGCGAAGGCCCGGCCCGGCAGCAGCAGCTCCCGCAGCTGATCCTGCACGGCCTGTTCGAGCGTATCGCCCTCGTCGATTTCCGCGTTGACCGACACGGTGACCGTGTCGGCCGCGTTCCGCAGATCGTCGGCGAGCCGGGCGCGATCCAGCCGGCCCTGCGCGAAGTACAGCCCGGTGCCGGCCAGCCCGAGGACGAGCGCCAGGATGACGGTGTACCAGAGCGTCAGGCGGGCGCTGATCGACAGGGTCATGCCGGACCGTCCCCGCGCGGCGGCTCCAGCTGGTACCCTTCGCCGCGGCGCGTGCGGATGAACGACGGCCCGCCGTTCCGATCGATCTTCCGGCGCAGCCGCTGGACGTAGACGTCGACGACGTTCGAGAGGGGATCGTAGTGCTCGTCCCAGACGTGCTCGGCGATGTCCGCGCGTCCGACCACCTCGCCGGAATGGCGGGCCAGGTACTCGAGCAGCGCGTACTCGCGGGCGGTGAGCGGGATCTCCTCGCCGTCGCGGGTCACCCGGTGGGCCAGCGTGTCGAGCCGCAGGTCGCCGATCTCGAGCCGGTCCGGCAGGCGCGGCCGGCCGCCGCGCCGGATGAGCGCCCGCAGCCGCGCGAGCAGTTCGGCGAAGGCGAACGGCTTGACGAGGTAGTCGTCGGCGCCGCTGTCGAGGCCGGCGATGCGCGCCTCGAGGCTGTCGCGGGCGGTGAGCATGAGTACGGGGACGTGGGCGCCGGTCTGCCGCAGGTGCCGGCAGACCTCCAGGCCGTCCCTGAGCGGCAGCATCACGTCGAGCACGATCGCGTCGTAGTCGACAATCGATGCCTGGTAGCAGCCGCTCTCGCCGTCCGCGCACAGGTCGACGGCGTAGGCGTGTTCGCGCAGCCCTTTGGCCAGCATCCGGGCGGCATCCGGCTCGTCTTCGATCACCAGCAGGCGCATGATCCGCAGCCCCGCGGGGCTCTCCTCCGCCTAGAGCCTGACACGAAAGCCCGGCCGGGTGAAGCACGGCCGCGAGGCGCTTTTTACTTTACATCGCAAAGCTCTTTCCTTACCATGCGTCCACCACCGCTTCCCGGAGGACGCCATGTCACGCGTGATGCTCGTGCTGGGAATGGGAACCGCCCTGCTGTCCACCGCCGGCGGACGTGCCGATGCCGACACCCCGTTGTCGGCCGCCGCCGCGGCCGGCGACCTGGAGGCCCTGCGGATGTTCCTCGAGGCCGGGCTGAAACCGGATGCCCCCGATGGCGAGGGACTGACGCCCCTCGCCCGCGCGGCCGCCGGTGGGCACGTCGCCGCGCTGGACGCCCTGCTCGACGCCGGGGCCGATCCCAATCGCGCGGACGACGCCACGGGCTGGACGCCGCTGCTGCACGCCGTCCACCACCAGCAGATCGCGGCGACCCGCCTGCTCGTCGCCCGTGGAGCGGACGTCCGCCGCACCGGACCGGGCGGGGTCACCCCGCTGCTGATCGCCTCGGGGGACGGCAGCGCCGCGCTGGTCGAACTGCTCGTCGACGCCGGCGCCGACCCGCGCCAGGATGGCGCCGACGGCGCGACGCCGCTCTCGGAAGCCGTCTCGGGCGGCGCTTTCTCGGAGATCGATCGGCCGGTCTTCGGCGTCTGTCACCTGCCGGTCGTCAAGGCCCTGCTCGCGCGCGACCCGTCGCTCCGGCTGCCCCGCAACTTCCGCGGTCACATGGCCCGCCTCGTCGCCCGCCTCAGCGGCCATCCGGAAGTGCTGGCGATGATCGGGGAATAGTCACCGCCCGCCCGACACCGCGCGACTCCCGGCGACGTAACAGCGCCACAGCCGCTCCGTCCCCACCCGGATGCCGATCCGCGGACTCCAGATCACCTCGCCCGACGGCGCCGGACCATCGACGATGCACAACCGCCGCCCCGTCAGGTCGGCTTCGTTGTCGTCGAGCGAGATCCCCATCGCGCGCGTCAGGTTGCCCGGTCCCCGGCACAGGTCCAGATCCGGCGCATCCGGCGCGAGCGCGCGCACGCCCTTCCCGGCGCGCCGGCGACGCCGCCGCATCAACGGCACGCCACCGATCGGTTCGAGCGCGCGGATCAGGATCGCCGCGGGCGAGCCCTCCTCTTCGGTGACCGCGTTCAGGAGGGCGTGAATGCCGTAGTTCAGGTAGACGTAGGCGCGGCCCGGTGGTCCGTAGAGCGGCCGGTTCCGGCGTGTCGGCCCAGGCGCGGCATGACACGCCGGGTCGTCCTCGCCGATGTACGCCTCCACTTCGACGATGATGCCGCTCGTCTCGCCCGCCGGCGAGCGGTGCACGAGCAACTTGCCAGGCAGATCGGCCGCCACCTCGAGCGTGGGGCGGGCGTAAAAAGCTGCGGGCAGGACGCGGCCGGGCGACGCCTGATGGCTGGCCGGAGCGGCGGCGGAACGACGGGTCACGGGCGGCCGGGCACCTGCTGCAGGCGGTCGATCGCGAGCCGCGCCGCCGCTGCCACGCGGGCATCGCCATCCTGCGCCAGCGGCTGCAGCACCCGCACGAGGGACGTGTCGCCGGCCAGCCCGAGGATGTGCACCAGATCGAGGCGGCTGGCGGGCGGGGCGCTGCGCAGGGCCACCTGCCAGTTGTCGGCGTCCGCCGCCCGGGTGGCGGTCAGTTCCAGGAGATCGGCGAGCGCCGAGGCGCGCAAGGCCGGATTGGCCAGCGCGGAGACGAGCGGCGCGAGTGCCACCCGTTCGCCCGTGCGGGCCGTCGCGAAGTTCAGTGCCAGATTCACCCGGTCGTCGCGCTCGGTGCGCAGCTGTCCCAGCACGTCGTTGACGGCAGCGGCATCGCCCAATCGCGCGATCCCGTCCACCGCCGCCGCCCGCACGTCTCCATCCTGGCTCGTCAGGGCCGACTGGAACAGCGGCAGGCTCGTCGGATAGGCGATGCGCGCCAGAGCTTCGAGGGCGGCCGCCGCCTCGGGTCCCCGGCCGTAGTATTGGTACCGCTGCGTCAGCGCGCCGATGGCGCGGACGTACCGGAGCTGGCCGAGCGTGCCCACGGCGGCAGCCCGCACGGCGGCATCCGGATCGTTCAGGGCCGACACCACCGCATCGCCGACCGGCTGCGCGATGGCCGACGTGCCGGCGCCGTACCGGTCCGCCACCCGGCCCAGGACGGCCAGGGCGCCCCGCCGCACGCCGGCGTCACCGCTGCGCAGCAGCACCGAGACGCGCTGGCCGAGCTCCTTGACCAGTTCGTCGCGCGCCGGACCGGTGGCGAGCGGCCCGACGACGCCCAGGGCGTAGACCGCTTCGAGGGCTACGCGGGGATCCGGATCGGCCGAGGCGATCAGCAGCCCGGACAGCACCTTCGGGTCCAGCGGCTGAGGAGTAACGGCGAGCGGCCCTCGATCGAACGCCGCCCCGGCCCCGACCCGGTTCCGTACTTCCACGACGAGGGCCACGTGCGAGCGAGCCACGAGCTTCTCGGCCAGGAAGCAGTTCATCTCGGTGGCGATGGCCGCCAGCCGGACGGCGGGCACCGGATCGTTCAGCAGTGCCGCGACCGGCACCTGCGCCTCGCGGTACCCCGTTTCCTGCAGCAGGTGCAGCGCGGCGAGACGGTCCGCCGCCTGCGGGCTGCCGAGCTGCGCCACCACCTGCTCGAAGGTGGGCGGCGCGGCCGCCCGCGCCGGCCCCCGTCCACCGAGCAGCAGCGCCGGAACCGCGACCGCCAGCCCCCACCACGCCCGTCCGCGTCTCACGATCGTCCTCCGGCGTATGCGTTCGACCGCCCCTCGGCCAGGATGTGGCGCAGGTAGCGGCCCGTGTGCGACCCCTCCATCTGCGCCAGCTGCTCGGGCGTACCGGTGGCGACCACGTCGCCCCCCTGCGCGCCCCCCTCGGGCCCCAGGTCGATGATCCAGTCGGCGGTCTTGATGACGTCCAGGTTGTGCTCGATGACCAGCAGCGTGTGACCGGCCTCGAGCAGCTTCCGGAAGGCGGCGAGCAGCTTGGCGATGTCGTCGAAGTGCAGGCCGGTCGTCGGCTCGTCGAGCACGTACAGCAGCCGTTCCCCGGAATGGGACGCCAGGTGCGCCGCAATCTTGATCCGCTGCGCCTCGCCGCCCGAGAGCGTCGTCGCCGGCTGGCCCAGGCGGAGGTACCCGAGCCCGATCTCGTCGAGCACCTGGAGCCGACGCAGCACCTTCGGCGAGCTGCTGAAGAAGGCGAGCGCCTCGCGGACCGTCATGTCCAGCACCTGATGGATCGTCCGGTTGCGGTAGCGGACCTCCAGCACCTGGGGCTTGAAGCGCCGTCCGTCGCACTCGTCGCACGGGACGAACACGTCGGCGAGGAACTGCATCTCGACCCGCACCTCGCCCTCGCCCTGGCAGGCCTCGCACCGCCCGCCCGGCACGTTGAAGGAGAAGTGGCTCGCGGTGAGCCCGCGCGATCGCGCATCTTTCGTCGATGCGAAGAGCTCGCGGATCGGATCGAAGGCCTTCAGGTAGGTCACCGGGTTCGACCGCGGCGTCCGGCCGATCGGCGCCTGGTCCACGAGCACGGCGTCGGTGATGAACTCCGTCCCCTCCAGCTGCCGGAACACGCCGACCTTCCGGTCCCAGTTCCCCTTGGCGCGCTTCACGGCCGCATAGAGCACGTCGTGCACCAGCGTCGACTTGCCCGACCCGCTGACCCCGGTGACGCAGGTCAGCGTGTTCAGGGGGATGGCCACGTCGATGTTCCGCAGGTTGTGCTCGGACGCCCCCAGCAACTGGATCCGCTGTCCCGTCCCCCGCCGGCGCGTCACCGGGACCGGGATCGCCAGCTCGTGCCGCAGGTACTTGGACGTCAGCGACCGGGGCTCCTGCATCAGCGCGTCGAGCGTCCCCGAGAAGACGATCTTCCCGCCCTGTTCCCCCGCGCCCAGCCCGAGATCGACGATGTGATCGGCCACCGTGATCATGTCGGCGTCGTGCTCGACGACCAGCACCGTGTTCCCCTGGTCGCGCAGCTGCCGCAGGATGGCGATGAGCCGCTGGTTGTCGCGCGGATGGAGGCCGATCGACGGTTCGTCGAGGACGTAGAGCGTGCCGACCAGTGCCGAGCCGAGCGACGTCGCCAGGTTGATCCGCTGCGACTCGCCGCCCGAGAGGGTCGACGACAGGCGGTCCAGCGTGAGGTAGTCCAGCCCGACGTCGCTCAGGAACGACAACCGCCGCTCGATTTCCTTCAGGATCTTGTCGGCAATCGACGCCTCCCGCTCGCCGAGCTGCAGGCCGCCGAAGAAGGCCTGCGCCTCGCGCACGGTGAGCGCCGCCGCCGCGTCGATCGTCCGCCCGCCGACGTGCACGTCGCGGGCCTCGCGCCGCAGCCGCGTGCCGCCACAGTCCGGACACGTGAGGTACCCGCGGTAGCGGCTGAGGAACACCCGGACGTGCACCTTGTACTTCTTCCGCTCGAGCCACCGGAAGAACCCGCGGATCCCCTCGTACTCCTCCCCGTCGCCGTCGATGACGAACGCACGGTCGGCCTCGGACATCTCCTGCCATGGCACGTCGAGGCTGACTCGGTGCTTCCGCGCCGCCCGCTTCAGCTCGGCCAGCTGCGACCGGTAGTGCGGCTTGGTCCAGGGCTCGATCGCCCCCTGCTGCACCGACTTCGTGGGATCCGGCACCACCAGGCCCATGTCGAGCTCGATGATGTTGCCGAAGCCATGGCAGGTCGGACAGGCGCCGAACGGGTTGTTGAACGAGAAGAGGCGCGGCTGGGGATCCTCGTACGCGATGCCGCAGCGCTGGCACTCGAACCGCTCGCTGAAGACGTGCCAGAGCGCCTGCGGCTCGCGCGAGGACGGCGAGTCTTCGAGCCCCGCAGCGCGCGTCGGCGGGGGTGGGGCCCCGCCGACACTGATAGATGCCGTCGCCGGTTCTCCGCTGGTCGCCGCGAGGGGCTCGGCGCTCGGGACTCGGGACTCGGGCAGTTCGAGCGCGAACGCCGCGCCACCGCCCTCTTCGTAGGCCGTCTCGATCGAGTCGGTGAGCCGCGTCAGATCGCCGGGGCTGACCCGGATCCGATCGACGATGACCTTCAGCGTCGGCTCGCCCACGAGCTGCGCGGGGTCAACGTCCTCGAACGACAGCGCCTGGGTGCCGATCAGCAGCCGCCCGAAGCCCTTGCGGCGCAGCATGTCGATCGTCGCGGCGACCGCCGCCGCCGTGACCTTCGTCGCCACCGCCGCGCCGGTGGCCGCCGGCGCCTCGGCGCCATCGTCCTCCGGCTCCGTCTCGGGGGTGTCGGTCTCCCCCTCGGGTTCGGCCGGGACGTCCACCACCGGCAGGTCGAAGCCGAGGAGCAGCCGCGTCCCTTCGGGCAGCTCCGCCAGGCGTCGCGCGACGACCTCGGCCGTCTCCCGCATCACCTCCTGCCCGCAGCTCCGGCAGTAGGTCCGGCCGACGCGCGCCCACAGCAGGCGCATGTAGTCGTGGATTTCGGTGGTGGTCCCGACCGTCGATCGCGGATTGCGGATGGTGTTCTTCTGGCGGATCGCGATGGCCGGACAGATGTTGTCGATCCGGTCGACGTCCGGCTTCTCCATCCGCTCGAGGAACTGGCGGGCGTAGGCCGACAGCGACTCGACGTACCGCCGCTGTCCCTCGGCGTAGATCGTGTCGAAGGCGAGCGACGACTTCCCCGACCCGCTGACGCCCGTGACGATGATCAGCTTGCCGAGCGGAAGGGCAACGTCGACGTTCTTGAGATTATGAGTCCGGGCGCCCTTGACGACGATTTCCGTCGCTTCGGCCGCGAGCGGTTCGGACATCTCGCACGCGCTCTCTGTTGGGAATTCCTGAATATGCGGAACACACCATCGTAGCGCACCGACCGCAGGCCGTTCAACCGCCCCCTCCCGTCACACCCATCCGGGCGCCCCGGCGGCCCTGGACCTGGCCGCTCGTCAGGGCGTCAGCCGCCGTGCTAGAATGGCTCGTTTGCACCCGCCTGGCCGGCGTAGCTCAGTTGGCAGAGCAGCTGATTCGTAATCAGCAGGTCCTCGGTTCAAGTCCGAGCGCCGGCTCCAGTTCTTAATCGGGGCTCCGCCCCGAACCCCGGCTCGCTGCACTCGCTCGCCTTTCGCGGCTCGCGCCGTTCCGCTCGCGGGCCCGCGGTGCGGGCCGTTACGGTGACCGGGGCTCCGCCCCGAACCCCGGCTCGCTTCGTTCCGCTCGCGATCCGGCTCGCTCCACTCCGGTCGCGGCCGCGCCGTGCGCGGCGTTACGCTGCGGGGCTCCGGCCCGCCCCCCGGCTCGCTGCTCTCGCTCGCCCGGCGCGGCTCGCTCCGCGCCGCCCGTACCCTCCATTGAGGCTCCGACGTGTCAGTGGCGGCGCTCCGGCAACAGCCGCGGTCCCGCCAGCGCGAGACGACGCAGCCGGGCCAGCGCCTGTTCCTCCGCGGCCCGGATCGCGTAGATGCGGCCGACCAGCCGCTGTTGCTGCCGCAGGCTGGGCTGGGCCCGGTCAAGCCACCGCTCCACACGCTCGATGAACGCACTGACGACCTGCTCGACCTCGTCGTAGAGGTACGTGTCCTCGCCGGTGAAGACGAGCCGCTGCAGATCCATCGTGAGGGCGTCGGCCGTCTTTCGCAGCTGCCAGGCAATCAGAGTCTTCATGACGCCCCTCCTCAGCGGCCGAGGACGCCGGCGTTGTGGCCGACGACCGCCGCCATGACCCCGTTGACCGCCAGCATCAACACCACGGCCCCGACGCGGTTGTGACGCCACATCCGCTCGGCAGCCCAGATGGACGTCGCCGTCACGGCCGCCTTCACGCCGATCACGGCGGCCCCGTGGCCCATCAGCCCGCGCATGACGGGATTGGCCTCGGACGCACCCTGGTTCAGCCCCCTGAAGGTGGTCGCGGTATCGACGGCTTCGAGCGCACCCAGGCTGATGTACAGCGGCACGAGCGCCGCCGGCCGGCTGTGACGCACAGCAGACATCGATGGCGGAACGTACAGCGGCTGCTGTGCGAAACGCTGCAACGCGGCGGCAGACACGCCTGCGTGCAGGGATGAAGCCGCCGCGGGTTCGGCGGCAAGGAGCGCGGCCGACGAGAATGCCAGGGCGGCCGTGACCGTGATGATGGCGGTAACAAGGCGCTTCATGTGACGTCCTCCGCTCACCCTTGGGAGCGAAGGGAGTGCCATCGTCACTCACTCGCCGTAAGCCGCTGAAAAAGAACATCTTGGCACCGCCGTCGCACCTGGGCCGTCCCTGCGTCATGGTCCGGCTCTGACACGGGTCGCCTGCGCATGGTGTGACACCTGCCGCACACATTTCGGGTCGCACCCGGGCCCATCCGCGATAGACTCCGCAGACAGGCGGTGCGGCTGTCATGCATTCCCAACCCCTTGCCCTCATCGCCGACGACAATCCGCAGCTCGCACGGCTGGTCGCGCGGGTCGCGCGGGAGGAAGGCTTCGCGGTCGTCGTCTGTGCCAACGGTCACGAGGCACTCGAGCGCCTGGACCGCCGCCCGGATGTCGCCGTCGTCGACTTCGCCATGGGCGACGTCAGCGGGCTGGATGTGCTGCGGCATATTCGATCCGCGGTACCCGATTGCGAAGTCGTCCTGATGAGCGGCGTGGCGAGTGTCGATGTCGCCGTCGAAGCCATCAAGAGCGGCGCCCGCGACTACCTGCCCAAGCCGTTCGAGATCGAGCGGCTGCGGACGCTGCTGCAGTCCGCGCGCCGGGAGGCCGAACGACGGCGTCAGGTGCTGGCCGGCGAGAGCCGTCTCGCACGCCAGCTGACCTTCTGTGGCATGATCGGCCGGACCCCGGTGATGCAGGACCTCTTCAATCTCCTGCGTCGCCTCGCCCCGCACGTCCGGACCGCCCTGATTCTGGGCGAGACCGGCGCCGGCAAGGAACTGGTCGCGCACGCCCTGCACGAGATCGGCCCCCGCCGGACCAGGCGTTTCATCCCCGTCAATTGCTCGGCCATCGTCGAGACGCTCTTCGAGAGCGAGCTGTTCGGCCACGTGCGCGGCGCGTTCACGGGCGCCGCGCAGGCGAAGGCCGGGCTCTTCGAGCTGGCCGACGGCGGCACGTTGTTCCTCGACGAGATCGGCGAGCTGCCGCTGGCACTGCAGGCGAAGTTGCTCCGGGTGCTGGAACAGGGGGAGGTGCAGCCGGTGGGAGCCACCGCGTCGCGGCGGGTCGACGTCTGCGTGCTGGCCGCAACCAATCGCGACCTGCTCGCGGAAGTCGAGGCCCAGCGCTTTCGCAGCGACCTCTTCTACCGCCTGAACGTCGTGGAAATCAGAGTGCCCCCGCTGCGGGACCGGCGCGGTGACATCCCCTACCTCACAGCGGCCTTCGTTGCGAACCATGCGCGCCAGCTCGGCAAGGATCTGGCCCTGTCGCCCGGCGCCGAACGACTCCTCGAAGGACAGTCCTGGCCGGGCAACGTGCGCGAACTCAAGCACGTGGTCGAGCGGGCCTGCCTGATGGCGGAGCACCCGACCATTGCGGAGGCCGACCTGCAGGCGGCCCTGGGACGGAGCGCACTCGCAACGCCCGCGCCCGAATCGCTGCAGGACGCCGAGCGGGAGCACATCCGGCGCATCCTGCAGGATGCGGGCGGCAACAAGGCGGCAGCGGCCAGGAAGCTGGGCGTCAGTCGCCGCTCACTCTATCGTCACCTCGAGCGCCTCGACCTCACCGACCTCTTGCGCCGGAGTGACCAGGCCTCCAGCCCCTCCGATCGACGCCCCAGGCGCACTCGCTGAAGTCAGCCACCACTTGTCACCCCTGCCCCAGTGAGCGAATCTAAGCGTACCGGGGGAAGAATCAGGGAGGTACCCGTATGTTCGGAACAACTGCGTCAGGCCGGTCCGTCCGCACGGTCCTGACCGCCGCTGCGCTCGCAACCCTGCTCCTGCCCGCCGGGGGGGCCGCCTCGGCCCAGGAGCGACGGCCGCCCGACCGCGACCGCCCCAAAGCCCAGGAACGGGCCCGGCCGCAGGCCAGGCCGCGGGCACAGGAACGGCCCCGCGTACCGCATCGCGGCACGGTGGTCCGAGTCCTGCCTCGCGAACACGTCCGCGTCGTCGTCCGGGGGCTGCCCTACTTCTATTGGGGCGGAGTCTTCTACCGCACGGGCCCGGCCGGCTACGTCGTCGTGGGGGCGCCGGTGGGTGCGATCGTGGGAGTCCTGCCGGTCGGCTTCGTGAGCCTTCGCATCGGACCGGCGGCGTACTTCTATTACGGGGGGGTGTTCTACCAGCCGTACCAGCGGGAGTACGAGGTGGTGGCGCCGCCGCTCGGCGCGGAGGTGCCGTACGTGCCGGAAGGAGCGACGGTCGCCGACATCAACGGCGTGCTGTACTACTTCTCCGACGGCATCTACTACCGGCCGGAGATCCGGCCCGACGGCTCGGTGACCTACATCATTTCGCAGCCGTGAGCTGGCAGGCCGGCGGCGCCAGCCGCCGGCCTCAGTGCGTCACCAGGCCGAAGTAGGACGGCAGCCCCTTCTTCGTCGCCCGCAGGATCTCGACCACCGCCCGGCGGTTCGCCAGGGTCAGCCGGGCGGCGTAGCGCGGGTCGTGCACCTGCCCCGACAGCACGTTCCACAGGCGTTCGTAGATGGCCGCCTTGGCCGTCGCCGGCAGCGCGTCGAAAATCGGCGCGTAGATCATGTAGCTGCACGGATACCGCATCAGCCAGTGGTGCAGGTCGAACTGGCGCAGCGACCGCCCCTGCGCGTCGGCCGGCCCCAGCGCGCTGAAGTACTGCGTGAACCCGGACGTCCCCTCGACCGGACCGGGCAACGGCGCCTCGTCCACGAAGAGCATGTAGTCCACGAGGTCGTCGGCAATGGGCCGCAGGTCGGCCGGGATGCCGCTCGCCGCCCCGGGCGGCGTGAGCAGCCCGTTCGCCTTCGCCTGCTCGGCGTCCACCCGGGCCTGCCAGCCAATCCACGTGAGGTAGTTCACCATCCGGCTCTGGTGCTCCAGCGTCATCAGCGCGACGACGTCGCTGTAGGGCGTGGGATAGCCGGCGAGATCGAACTGCCCCCTCAGCGAGAGCAGCTGGGGCGGATGCGCGGGCCGCGCGGCCGGCGGCGTGCTGATGGGGACGTTGCCCATGTGGTCCATCGGGCCCGTCTTGCCGGTGACGTACCAGCCACCCCACCGCATCGGGAACGGCGTCGTGTCGTTGCTCGCGCCCCCGGTGGCATACCCCGCGGCGTCGTTCGGACCGGTGCTGAGCACGGTGTAGCCCGGCACGCCGAAGGTATCCCACGAGACGTGGCACTGCAGGCACTTCTGCGTCCGCTCGAACGCCGGCGGTTCCCCGGCCCGCTGGACGACCTCGTAGAAGATCACCCCCTGCCGGGGATCCTCGGCGGCGACTTCCATGTTGCCGCCGCGCACCCAGCCGACGGCGACGTTGTCGTTGAAGTAGAGGGCCCGCGGGTTCTTCTCGTTGATCAGCGACGCCTGAAAGCTCGTCTGCGAGAAGACCGTCAGTTGCGACTGCAACGGCACGTCCAGGGCTTTCAGCAGCGAGAGCAGGTAGCCGTTCGACGGCTCGTAGGTCAGCGTGACGGTCCCGTCGGCCATCCCCTGCATGAGCTTCGCCACGGCATCCGTGTGCGGCCCCTTGTAGTACTGGATGGCCGGGTCGTCGAACTTCTGCATGAAGCCCTGCTGCTGGGCGAGGGCCGAGCCCAGCGTGGCGCTGGCGAAGACGGCCGCAGCAAGGGCGATGGCGGTGGCGGGTCTCACGGAATCCAGTGTAGCACCCCGGGGCGGGGACGGCGGGAGGGGTCCTGGGGATGCCCGACATGAAACGGGCCCGGCACCGTCTCCGGCGCCGGGCCCGCGGGTCGTCGTCAGCAGCCGTGCCGGATCAGCACGACACGCACTTGTGGTTGTTCTTCGCGCCGAGCTTCTCGAGCAGCGCGATCGTCGAGGGGAACGGCTGGATGCGCTGCACCGGGCCGTTCGCCATGTCGACCGTCGTCTTCCCTTCGCGATCGACCGCCTTGACGTTGGCCCCCTTGGAGACGAGATACAGAATCATCTCGTTGTCGCCGCGGGACGCCGCGTTGTGGAGCGCCGTGTTGCCGCTGTAGTCGACGGCGTTCACGTCGGCGTGCAGTTCCTCGACCAGGTACTTCACGGCAGCCAGCATGCCCGTCGGTGCGAAGCGGTGCGAGTTGGCGGCAAAGCCCTCGCCGTAGCCTTCACCGGCCGCCGCCAGCAGCGGCGGCACACCGGGGCCGCCCACCGGGACCGGCGGCAGACCGGAGACATCCTTGGCGTCGCGGAAGCCGCCACCGGTGAACAGCCGGCCCGCCGGCTTCAGGGTGGGGATGTTCGGATCGGCACCATACTTCACCAGCAGCTTCATTGCCTGGATGTCCGAGGCGTACGCGGCGCGCCAGAAGGCAGTGGCGCCGATCTCGTCCACGCCCGACAGGTCGAAGCTGTAGCCCGAGTACCACACCTTGCGCTTCAGCCGGACGTTCGGCTTGGCGCCGTGGTCCAGCAGGTCCTTCATCAGCTGCAGGTAGGTCGTCTGCTGCTGCTTGTAGGCCTGGGGCTGCGGATAGAGCGACTTCTGCGACCACTCGCAGTTGATGGCGCCGTAGAGCGGCGTCACGCCGTTGGTCTCGGCCAGGTTCGGGTCGGCCCCCTTGCTGAGGAAGTACTCGGCCAGGTCGAAGTGGCCGTTGATCGTCGCGACGAGCAGCGGGCTGCTGTGGTCGCCGGCGCTCACCTGGTTGACGTCCGCTCCGGCGGCGAGCAGCGCCTTGGCCGTCTCCACGTAGCCCTGACGGGCCGCGAAGAGCAGCGGCGTCATGCCGCCCATCTGCCCGACCAGCTCGTTCTGCAGGTACTGCCGGTCGACGCCCGGCACCTGGGGCGTCTTCGACGGCTTGCTCAGCTTGGCGAGCTCGTCGAACTCGTCGTCGCCCTCCTGCTTCTTCTTGCCTTCCTTGCCCTCGGCCGCGGCCGCGTTGTTCTCGGCCTTCGCGACCCGGGTCGCCGGGGCCGCCGCCGGGCGGCCGCCCTTCGGCGCCGCCTTCGCGGCGGCCGCTTCCTGGGCGTTGGCTTCATCGGCCGGCGCGCCAGCCGCCGCCGGGCCCGCCTGGCCCTCGGCCTTCGCCGCCTGCGGCGCCTTCTTCTTGGTCGGCGGAGGCGGCGGGTTGCCGAAGATGAGCGCCCGCAGCCGCGCTGGATCCTTGCGGCTGAGCTCGTCGAGGTCGATCACCTTCGTGGTGACCCCGACCTTGCCGCCGTGCTGCGCCAGCAGTGCGACGACCGCCGGCCGGTCGTAGGCGGCGGCGTACATCATCGCGGTCTCGCCGCGGACCGATTCCGCCCGGTTCACGTCGGCGCCGTGATCGAGCAGCACCTGCACCGTCGGCACGTCGCCCGACGCGGCCGCCACCATCAAGGGCGTGGCGCCGGTGAAGGTCTCGACCTTCGGGTCGGCCCCGGCCTTCAGCAGCGTTGCGAGGACGGCGGCATGCCCGTGCTGGGCCGCCAGGAAGAGCGGCGTGTAGGGGCCGAGCCGCGTGGCGGCGTTCACGTTGGCGCCGGCGTAGATGAGCATCTTCGCCATCTCGTCGTCGCCGTTCAGCGCCGCCCAGTGCAGCGCCGTCATGCCGTCGCCCTGGGCGGCGTTCACGTCGGCGGCCTGCTTGAGCAGCGACTGCACCGTCGCCCGGTCGCCCTGCTGGGCCGCATCGGCCACCGGGGAGTCGCTCGGCGCCGCGATGAGCAGTGCCGAGAGGCACAGCGCCCCGATGACGCTGGTGCCGAGGGCCGCAATCCACTGTCTGCGCATGGTCCTGAGCTCCTCGCCTCGTTACGCCCGTGCGGTCGTTGTTTCCATCGGCCCGCGCAGGTCGAGCGCGGTCGTGCTGTCGCCGAACCTGTCCGTGTCGACGCGCAGCGCCTGGAGGACCGCCAGCCACGCATTGGCCATCGGCGTGCCGTCCGGCGTCTTGATGTGCAGGTTCCCGGGGATCTTCCCGCCGGCGTGGCCCATCAGGAACAGCGGCAGCCGCTTGTGGTTGTGCACGTTCGAGTCGCCCATCGGCGAGCCGTAGATGATGAGCGAGTTGTCGAGCAGGCTCCCCTCGCCGTCCGGCGTGTTCTTCAGCTTCTCGAGGAAGTAGGTGACCGTGCTGACGTGGTAGTGGTTGATCCGGTTGAAGTCGTCGACCCGGTCTTCCTTCTCGCCGTGATGCGAGGCCGAGTGGAACGCGGCCATCACGCCGCTCTCCGGGTAGACGCGGTTCGACGCGTCGCGCCCCATCTTGAAGGCGAACACGCGCGTGAGGTCCGACGCGAAGGCCACGGCCTGCAGGTCGAACATCAGCTTCACGTGCTCGTCGAACGAGTCGGGGACGCCGATCGGCGCCTCGGGCAGCGCCCGCGGCTCGCCGCTCGCGTTCTTCGCCTCGACCTTCTGCAGCCGCCGCTCGATCTCGCGGACGTCGTCCAGGTAGTCGCTGAGCCGCGCCCGGTCGGCCGCGCCGAGGTCCATCTTCAGCCGCGCGACCGACTGCGTGATCGTGTCGAGGATGCTCTGGTTCTCGCGGCGCCGCTGCGCCCGTTCCTCCGGCGTCGCGCCGGCGCCGAACAGCTGGTTGAACACCGTCCGCGGGTCGCGGATCATCGGCAGCGGTTCCTCGGGAGTCGCCCAGCTGATCGAGTCGGTGTAGACGCAGGAGTAGCCGTAGGAGCAGCCGCCCGCCTGGTCGACGTTCTCGATGCACAGCTGCATCGACGGCAGCGCCGTGTCCTGCCCGTACTTCTTCGCATACACCTGATCCAGCGACGTCCCGGCGTGCACGTCCGACCCCTGCGTCTGCTTCGGGTGGGCCTGCGTGAGGTAGGTCGCGCTCGACCGGAAGTGGTCGCCGCCGATTTCCGGCGCCGACCAGGCCTCGGCCGAGTGGTTGTCGGTGTTGCTGACGATCGTCAGGTACTGCTTGTAGGGCGTCAGCGAACTGAGCGCGCCGCCCGACAGGTCGAACTCGCGGCCGACCCCGGCCGGGGCCCAGTAGTTCTGCTTGATGCCGTACGGCGTGGACCCGGCCGAGCCGTGCACCATCTCGATGGCCGTCAGCCGGACCTTCCGGGCGGCGGCCGTCTGGGCCAGCGCCGTCTGCGCCGGCACCATCGCGTCGAGCAGCGGCAGGGCCAGGGTGACGCCCATGCCCTTCAGGACCGTCCGGCGTGACAGGTGCTTCTGCGTGAGGAACATGCCTCTTCTCCCTCCAAGTCCCGATCGTGAACGAAACGCTACCGCTGCCGCTCGGCAGTGGTCGTCGTCAACTGGCTGCTCGACAGCTGCCCCTCGCGGAACGCCGGGCTGTTGATGATGCCCAGCACGTACGAGGAGAAGCGGTTGTCGTTCTTGCCCGCCTGCCGCACGATCGACCGGATCGTCGGCATGTCGTAGTACTCGACCCGGCGCCCGAGGGCGTAGGTCATCAGGTTTCGCGTGAACGTCCGGAGGAACACGTCCTGGTGCTTCAGCAGGGCGTTCCGCAGGTCCGCCGGTCCCGTGATCTTCGTCCCGTCGTAGAGCTCGCCCGCGGCGTCGACCGGCACTTCGTTGTCCTTGATCCGCCAGGCGCCGGTGACGTCGAAGTTGTCGAGCGCCAAACCGAGCGGGTCGATGACGCGGTGGCACGAGTTGCACGCCGGGTTCGCGCGGTGCTGCTCCATGCGCTCGCGCGTCGAGAGCATGCGGCCGCCCTGCGTCCCCTTCACCGAGTCGTCGAGCGGCGGCACGTTGGGCGGCGGCGGGGGCGGCGGCGTCCCGAGAATGACCTCCATCACCCACTTGCCGCGCTGCACGGGCGACGTCCGGTCGGCCACCGAGGTGAGCGTGAGGATGCTCCCCTGGCCGAGCAGCCCGCGGCGGTAGGGCGGCAGCGTGACCTTCCGGAACTGGTCGCCGACGACGTTCGGGATGCCGTAGTGCCGGGCCAGCCGCTGGTTCACGTAGCTGTAGTCGGCCGTCAGCAGATCCAGCACGCTGTGGTCTTCCTTGACGATGCTGTCGAAGAACAGCTCCGTCTCGTGCTTCATCGCCTGCGCGAGCGAATCGTCGTACATCGGATACTGCAGGTAGTCCGGATGGATCTTGTCGAGGTCCTGCAGCCGCAGCCACTGCGCCGCGAAGCGGGTCGACAGCGTCTCCGACTTCGGGTCCTTCAGCATCCGGTGGACCTCCCGGTCGAGCACGACCGGGTTGGTGAGCTGCCCGCTCCGGGCCACCTTCACGAGTTGCGCGTCGGGCAGCGAGCCCCACAGGAAGAAGGAGAGGCGCGACGCCAGTTCGAGGCCGTCGAGCTTGTACGGCTGGCCGGCCCGCACCGTGGTCGGCAGGTCTTCGACGCGGAACAGGAAGTTCGGGTTCGCCAGGATCCCCTGCAGCGCCAGGCGAACGCCGTCCTCGAACCCGCCCGACTTGCGGCCCTGGGCGTAGAGCCCCATCAGTGCCTTGAGGTCGGCCGGCTCGACCTGGCCGCGGTAGGCGGCGGTGGCGAGCGCCGAGACGATCTTCGTCGCGCACGGCATCTCCTGATCCGGCGAGAGCGGCCGGCAGATGAAGATGCGGCGGCGGCTCGGCGTGTCGGACACGCCGGTGACCTTGCTCGGCCCGACCACCGTGAAGTCGCGCATGTGCGGCAGGTTCGTGATGCCGAAGGTGTTGCTGACGTCGGCCAGCGAGTCGCCCAGCGGCTCGAGCAGGTCGTCGATCGGCGCGTCCATCTGGCTGACGAACGCGGCCGACAGCCGGTGCGGCCCCGCCTTCACGTGGATGGGCGGCGTCGCGACCACCAGGCCGTTCTTCAGGTCCGTCTCGCTCATCTGCGGGTTGAGCTCGAGCAGCCCCACGCGCCGGCCGTCGATCGAGACGTCGATCTGCTCCTTCAGCCCCATCGTGATCATCGGGATGGCGCCGAAGATGTGGCCCAGCGGCTCGTAGTGCATGCTCGCCTTGAAGACGTAATCGCCGTCGGCCGGGAAGATGTGGATGACCGACAGCCCGCCGCGGGTCCCCATCGGGGCCCCCTCGACGTGGTTCATCTGCGAGAGCGTGCGGCCCAGCTTGTAGGTGATCGATCCGGCCGAGGCGTGCAGGTCGCCGACGGCCAGGCGGCTGATGTCGCTCGCCGCGCGCAGGTAGCCGTCCATCAGCGTCGGCGAGAAGCCCTGGACGTCGGCCACGTTGTCGAAGCTGGCGCTGATCGTGTCGGGCGGCAGGTACTGGTCGACGTCCACGTCGAGGTCGAGCAGGTCGTGGACCGCCTGCGAGTACTCGGCGCGGTTCATCCGCTGGAACGGCCGCCAGCCCGGATTGGTCTTCAGCGTAGCCGCGCGGTCGATCTCCCCCTCGAGCGTCTTGACGAAGGCGTGCACCGTGGCCGCGTCCGGCCGCTCGGGAGCCGTGGACGGCGGCATCATGCCGACGCGCAGCTTGTGCAGCATCATCTCCGCCACCTCGGCGTGCTGCGGCGCCTGGGCCGCGTCGAAGTGGTCGAGCGTGAGGCCGCCCGTCTTCATCTTGTCGTTGTGGCAGTGGGTGCAGATCTGGTGGACCATCGCGTTCTGCGCGTCGAGGGTCATCTGATCGCCGGTGTGCGGGAAGGCGACCACCTTGGCGACCATCGGCCCGTGAGACGCGGCCAGCTTCGCGCCCGCCTCGTCCGACATGGCCAGCCCGGTCGCCCGCGCCTGCAGCATCTGCTCGAACGCCTTCAGCGTGGCATCGTCGGGCCGCGGCAGGCCGGGCGGCGGCATCTGGCCGGCGCCGAGCTTCGTGAGCATCTTGCCGGCGATGACCGGGTCGACCGTCTTCAGGTCGAAGTGCTCGAGCGTGACGTCGCCCGTCTTCTGGGCGTCGTCATGGCAGCCGACGCAGTAGTCCTGCACGAGCTGATTGGCGGCGGCCGTCGCGTCCTTCCTGGCGGCCGGAGCCGCCGCAGCCGTCTGCGGCGCGGCGGGGGCCGGTGCCGCATGCGACGCGACAGGGGCCGGTGTCCCGGCGACTTCGGCGCGCGCGACGCGCAGGCTGGCGGCCGTCAGGCCCACGCTCAGCAGCGCAACGGCTGACACCGCAATGGCGAGTTTCCTCATGCTCATCTACTCCGTACCGGGAATCGGGGCTGCTGAACGCTGTGGTCCTGACCGCTTGCCGGCGTGCGCGACCTTCGGCACCCATGCCCTTCAGGTGCACATGCCATCACAAATACAGATGAGCCCATAGTATAGGGGCGACTCTGCCGTAAAGTGCCATAAACTCGTCAATAATTGTTAAAGATTGTCTTCCGCCCGGCCCGTACACCACCGGAAAACGGCCCCGAACGGCCTCCGGATCCGGTCGGGGTGTGAGCTGCGGTTATTTGACCTATTATCGACGATAACTCGGCCGTTCTTCAATATTGATGAGTGAGATCGGGTGGGACGGGAAGACGGCCTGAGGTGGACAGGGACAAGGGGCAAGGTCAAAGGGACAAGGCGGGACTTGCGCTATCCTGATGCTCTCA
>JAGWRA010000172.1 GCA_028876655.1 Acidobacteriota bacterium
CGACGGCGGAAGCGAGCCGATCCTCGAGCTCCGGATGGCGCTCCTCGATGAGCCGCGCCACCTGCCGGTCGGTCGGCCTGCGGCCGACGCGCCACAGCCCCCAGGCGATGGCCGCCAGCACGGCCGGCAGCGCGAGGGCCGCGTAGACGACCAGCGCGCGCCCGCTGCCACCGGTGATCAGCCAGGCCCAGAGCGCCAGCAGCAGGACGGCGGCCGCCGCCACCGCCGCGCGCGCCGTCCCCTCGAGGAGGCGGACCGATCGCCAGCGTCTCCGGACGTGCCGCAGGACGGCGTCGATATCGCGATAGTGGTCAGTCATGCGTGCCCGCTTCACTCGCGCCGGTCAGGTGGTGCGCCGCGCCACGGCGCTCTCGCCCACCAGAACGACCAGGACCAGCACCAGGGCGTACCACCAGACGTGCTGCCGGTTCTCGTCGGCGGCGGCCGCCGCGCGCGCCTCGACCGCCCCTGCATCCTCGAGACGGACGATGGCCGACTGGAAGTCGGCCGGACTGATCCGCGCCAGATCCGCCTCGCGCGGATCCACGTTCACCGCCACCCGCCGGGCCGGCTGGCCGTCGGCCGCCGGCACGGTCACCACGCCGGGCCGCGCGGCCACCCCCGGCGGGACCTCTCCGACCAGGTAGCCACCCGGCAACCGCCGGGGGCCGACCAGGTAACCGACCGCCTCCTGCAGGAACGGCAGGAACGTCGGATGCCGCGGAAAGTCGTTCCAGCGGTCACTCAGGTCCGAGGCGAACAGCAGCACGTGGGCCGACGGGCCGGCCAGATCGACCAGCGCCGGCTCCCCGTCGCTGAACTGCGCCACGACCTCCGCCGACGGCGGCGCCGCCACCCGCGCGACCCGGCGGAACCGGACGGCCCCGAGGCTGACGGCCGACGGTCCGAACGAGGCCACGACCGGATGCCGGACATCGGCCACCACGAGCGAGAGACCCGGGCCGTCGGTCTGCGGCGGCGTCACGTCCATGGCGGGCATCCCCTTCGGGACGATCGACTGCAGGACGCCGGCGTCGATGCCGGGCCCGGCCGCCACCAGCAGTCCGCGGCCACGATCGACCAGCGCGGCCAGCGCCTCGCGCCCCCGCACGTCGAGCCCCTGCGTGTCCAGCAGGATCGCCGCCCGGTACGGTGCCAGCCCGGCGGCGCCCATCGTCGCCACGACGGCCGGCTTCACCGTGGTGACGGCAAAGCGCGCGTCGGCGCCGCCCGCATCGAGCGCCTGCTGCACGTAGAGCGCATCGTCGCCCGCCGCGATGACCAGCACCGGCACGGGCGCCGGCGGATCGAGGGCCAGGTACCGCGTATTGTCGGCCGTGGCCCCCGTGCGGTCGTCGATCGTGACCGCGGCGGCGCCACTGGCCGGGACGGCAGCCGCAAAGGCTACGTCGGCCGTGCCGCCCGCAGGCACCGACCAGGTCTGCACCCCCGCCTGCCGTCCGTCGATCGTGAGGCGGGCGCCGCCGCTCGCCGCAGCCGCGCCCGCATTGCGCAGCGTCGCCACGACGCCGCCCTCCTCGCGCCGGAGGTCCACCACGGCCACGTTGCCCGTGGGGGTCCCGGTATCGGCGAGCGTCACCCGCACGCCCTCGGGCAGTGCGGCGGCGCCACCGCCATCCCAGCCGGTGCGCTGCAGGTCGGTCACCAGCACGATGGCTCCACGTCCGGCGCCAATGGCGCCGGCCGCGCGCGCCAGGGCGGCCCGGTAACTGGTCGCGCCGACGCCCGCCTGCAGACGGGCGATGGCGCCGAGCACGATGGCGCGATCCCGTGTCGGCTCGACGATCAGGTCCGCCCGGTCGGCGAACGTTTCGAGGCCAACGCGTGCATCGCCCGGCGCGTTCCGGACCGCCTCGCGCGCGAGCGCCTGCGCGTGCGCGAACTGCCCGGGGGCCGACATGCTGGCCGACACGTCCACGCCGACGATGGTGATCGGTGCCGCACCGGCGCCGGCCGCCCCCGGCAGGTACGGCCGGGCGAAGGCGAACGCCAGCAGCACGAGCGCCGCCACCCGCAGCGCCAGCAGCAGCAGCTCGCGCAGCCGGCGGCGGCGGCGCTGCTCGACCGGTGCGTCCTTCAGCAGCCGGACGGCCGCGAACCGCACGCGGACTTCCGGGTGCCGTCGCAGCAGGTGCAGCACGAGCGGCAGCGCCGCAGCGGCAGCCGCCGCGAGAAACGCCGGGGTGAGAAAAGAGAAAGGTATCAAAACACTCTCGCGCGCGACGACAGGTACGCCATCAGGGCGAAGTCGAGCGGCTGCGAGGTATCGACCAGGCAGTAGTCGATGCCCGCGCCGCCCAGTTCACGCCGGTACCGCGTGATGAGCGCGTCCAGTTCCTTCAGGTAGTGCTCGCGCACCAGTGCCGGCACCGCCAGCACTTCCGCCGCGTCCTCCAGGTCCTCGAACCGCGTCGCGCGCTCGAACGGGAACCGGAGCTCGTCGGGGTCGAGCAGGTGGAACACGATGACGTCCGACCCGCGGAAACGGAAGTGCTTCAGCCCCTTGATCACCTGCTCCGGATCGTCGAGCAGATCGGAGATGAGGACGATCATGCCGCGGCGCGCCAGGGCGTCGGCCAGCTGGTGCAATGGCTTGGACACGTCCGTGCGCGTCCCCTGCGGCAGCCGATCGAGCGTGACCAGCAACGCGCGGAGGTGCCCCGGTCGGGCGCTGGCTGGCAGCATCGACACGACCTGCTCGTCGAACCCGATCAGGCCGACCGCGTCGCGCTGCCGGTTCATCAGATAGCCGAGCGACGCCGCCAGGCAGGCGCCGTACTCCCGCTTGGTGAGGGCGCCCGACCCGTACGCCATCGAGGCACTGACGTCGAGGAGCAGGTGGCACTCGAGGTTCGTTTCCTCCTCGAACTTCTTGACGTAGTAGCGGTCGCTCCGCGCGAACACCTTCCAGTCGATCGTGGCGATGTCGTCGCCCGGCATGTACTGCCGGTACTCCGCGAACTCGACGCTGAACCCCTTGAACGGGCTGCGGTGCAGGCCCGACAGGAAGCCTTCGACGATGGAGCGGGCCTTCAGCTCGAGCGAACCGATGCGTGCGAGGACGCTCGGGTCGAGGAACTGGCGCTCGCCGGGCCCGGTGCGTCCGCTCATGGCGTTCCCGTGTCCCCCGTGTCTCAGAGCCCGCTCTTCGGCGCCGCCACTTCGGCGAGCAGCCGCGCGATGATGGCATCCGAGTCGATCCGCTCGGACTCGGCGTAGAAGTTCGTCATCACGCGATGCCGGAGGATCGGCTGCGCCAGCGCCTGGATGTCGCCGACCGACACGTGGACCCGGCCGTGCATCAGCGCCCGCGCCTTCCCGCCGAGGATGAGCGCCTGCGACCCGCGCAAGCCGGCGCCCCATTTCACCCACTTCCCCACGAAGTCCGGCGCTCCGGCGCGGCCCGGCCGCGACGCGTCCACCAGCCGCACCGCGTAACGCGCCACCTCTTCGGGCACCAGCACCTGCCGGACGACCTGCTGGAAGCTCAGGATGTCCGCGCCGTTCAGCACGCGCGCCGGCGTCCCCTGCGCCACCCCGGTCGTGTCGGTGACGACCTTCACCTCCTCGTCCTCCGACAGGTAGGTCATCACGATGTTGAACATGAAGCGGTCGAGCTGCGCTTCGGGCAGCGGATACGTTCCTTCGAGCTCGATCGGGTTCTGCGTCGCCAGGACGAAGAACGGCCGGTCGAGCGGATAGGTGCGCCCCGCCGCCGTGACGTGGTACTCCTGCATCGCCTCGAGCAGCGCCGCCTGCGTCTTGGGCGGCGTCCGGTTGATCTCGTCGGCCAGCAGGATCTGCGCGAAGATCGGCCCCTTGACGAACCGCAGCCCGCGGACGCCGTCGTGGTCCTCGTCGAGGATCTCGGTCCCGGTGATGTCCGACGGCATCAGGTCGGGCGTGAACTGGATCCGCTTGAACGACAGATCCAGGATGCCGGCCAGCGTCTTGATGAGCAGCGTCTTCGCGAGCCCCGGCACGCCGGTGATCAGGCAGTGCCCGCCGGTGAACAGCGCGATCAGCACCTCGTCGATCACCTGGTCCTGACCGATGATCACCTTGCGCAGCTCGGTGAGAATCCGCTCCCGCCCCTCGGCCACCCGCTCGGGCGTGGCCGCCAGTGTGTGGTCCATTATTCACTCCGCATGGGGCCCCACCCCCATGCGCTGCCGTCGCTTACGCTCCGGATCCTGTTAGTCCCAGTCTTGCTGCCTGGAGTGGCCCCCCGGCCCCGCCATGCGCTGCCGTCGCTTACGCTCCGGATCCTGTTAGTCGCCACCTTGCTACCGAGTCCCGAGTCCCGCATCATTCAGCGCGCGCGGGGCCCCACCCCCGCGCGGAACTGACGCCGACGCTCGCCTTCGGATCGGCATGTCCTCGGGCGCGCGTGGCCTCCGGCGAAGCACTCTCCCGAGTCCCGAGCCCCGAGTCAATGCGTCAGCACGTACACGATCTCGTTGATCTCCATCTGATACGCCTCGGTCGTGTACTTGATGTACCCGGGGAACTCGACGGCGTTCGACCACTCCCAGCCGTCGCCCATGTCGGTGTTCCAGTTGATGAGCACCATCGGCCGCCCGGTATCGTCCAGGATCGCGCGCAGGTGGGGCACGAACCCGCCCTTCTCCCAGGTGCGGCCGGCCAGGAAGGACCCGAGCCCCGGCACCTGCGGATAGCGATCGATCTTGTAGAACGAGCTGAAGATCGGATGCGGCGGCGTCAGCTCCACGATCGGCCGGTCCGGGAAGACGCGGTGCAGCTCGTGCGCCACGTTCGCCCATTCGTACGGTCCGTGGAAGTCGTCGAAGGTCGCCGTGCCGCCACGCAGCAGGAACTCGCGCAGGACCGGCACGTCGGTGTCGAGCAACTGGAGGTTGCCCCCTTCGACGAAGTAGATCCACGGATAGGTGAACAGCCGGGGATCGTCGAGCGACAGGACGATGGGGTCTTCGACCTGGATGGCGGTGGCCGACTTCACGCGGCGCGACAGGTTCTCCTCGGCCGCCGGCGCATCGATGTACCACGGCTCGCCGAAGCGGCGCAGTTCCCGCGCGTCGGTGTGGAAATGGTAGCGGATGCGGACGAACCGCCACTCGAGGCCGGCCAGCCGCGGGTCGCCGTGCTGCGGCACGATCTGCGCCGACACCCCGTGCACGCCGCCGGTGAGCAGTCCGAGGGCGGCCACGAGCGCACATCCGCCCAGGCCCCGGAGCCACCCGTGTCCGGGGCGCCTCATTGCGGCTCTCCGACCAGCTTCAGCAGCAGGTCCTGGGCGCGGGCGTAGAGCGGGGCGATCTCCAGGGCGTCCAGCGTCTGGCGCTTCGCCTCGTCGCGCCGGCCGGTCAGGTAGTAGGTCTCGGCCAGATCGCAATGGGCCGCGGCCTGGTCGCGGGGCCCCGCCGCCAGCGCCACCTGGAATTCGCGCAGCGCCCTCGTGCTGTCCTTCTCTGCCAGGTCGATCCGGCCGAGCTCCGAGTGAGCGGAGGCCTCGAACGGATCGAGCGCGACGATCCGCTGATACACCGCCCGGCGCGCCGCGACGTCCGTAGAGTCGTTCAGCAGCGAGGCCAGCAGGCGGGCGGCGTCGAGGTTGTCGTGGTCGTACTGCAGCAGCGCCTGCAGCTCGCGGATCGCCCGATCCTTGTCGCCGAGCTTCAATGCGAGCGTCGCCATGATCGCGTGCGGGCTGTCGGGCCCCGCAGCCATCGGCACGAGCTGGGCCGCCCGGGCGTAGATGGCCATGGCCCGCTGCGGGTCGTCCTCGCGCACCAGCAGGTTGGCCAGCGCCATCTGCACCGGGTAGCTCCCCGGCAGCGCGCCCGCGACGTTCCAGAGCGTCCGCAGCGGCATCCGCCGCAGCTGGCCGACGGCCGGGGCGGCCATCGCCGTCCTGAGCCCGTCGAAGCGTGCCGCGATCGCCGTGTCGAAGCCGGCCTGCAGGCCCGCCAGGTCGGTGCCGTACACCCGCTGGAGCGCGGCCGGCGTGTCGAGCCCCTCGCCATAGGTGCGCAACAGCCCGTTCAGTTTCGCCTGGCCGTACTGCCGCACGAGGTAGTCGACCACCAGCGAGGCCTCGTAATAGGCGAGCGACACCCGGGCCGGATCGGTGAAGCCGGCATCCAGGTCCTTCAGCGGCAGCACCTTCCGCTGGTTCATCGCCTCGGCGAAGGCGGCGTCCATGTTCCGCCCCCAGGCCGGGTCGGCGCGGCCTTCCTCGTACACCGAGATCCCCTCGGTCAGCCAGCGCGGCACGCGCTGCTTCGACAGCTGCAGCGTGACGACGTGGGCCAGCTCGTGCCAGAGGGTCGCCTCCCACTGGAACGTCCCCGGCGGCCGCGCATGCGGCGAGTCCATCGTCACCACGCGGCCGAAGCAGGCGCCGAGCACGCCGATCATCCCGGGCAGCCCGAGGTTGCGCACGGCGAAGTCGTCGTGGTGCGGGAAGATCTCGATGAGGAACGGACCGGTCGGCGTGAAGCCGTAGGTGGCCGCCAGCGTCCGCAGCGCCCGGTGGGCGAGCGGCACGACGTAGGGCTGCAGCACCGGGGCCTCGTCGGCGCTCATGCGGATGACGAGGTCGCCGTCCCGGACCGTGGTGAACGTGCCGAGCGTGTCGAGCAGGCTCAGCAGGTTGTAGGTGACCGTGTCGTAGGGATCGAGCTTGAAGGCCCGATCGAGCGCGGTCCGCGCGCCGGCTTCGTCGCCCGTGCGCAGCAGGTCGAGGCCGAGGTCGGCGTGCGCCGGAGCGTCGTCCGGGTCGAGCGCGAGCGCCTGACGGACCAGCGCGGCCGCGTCGTCGAAGCGGTAGTGCGCCGCCACGAGGCTGCCGACCATCCGGTACGGCTCGCCGTCCTTCGGATTGACGGCGAGCGCCTGGCGGATCTCCGCGTCGTAGTCCGCCTGGCGGCCGTCGAGATAGGCGAGGCCGGCGAGCAGCGCGTGCGCGTGCGGGCTGGCCGGATTGACCGCGAGCGCCTGCGTGATGGCCGCGACCGCGTCAGCCGTGCGGCCCCGATCGAGCGCCTGCTGCGCCAGGAACAGGCGGACGTCGACGTCCGAGGGATTCAGCCGCACCGCCGCCTCGGCCAGGGCGATGGCGGCCGGCGGATCGTCGTCGGCCAGGGCCTCGGCGAGGCCGGCGGTCGCCGGCTCCCACTGGTCGTCCGACTTCAGCGCCGCCCGGAACGACTCGGCGGCATCCTTCGGATTGTGCCTGTCGAGGAACAGCCGGCCCCACGCGGTGTTGATGGCCGGGTCGCCGGGGGCGGCCCGGACCGCCGCCCGGAAGGTGGCGTTCGCATCCTCGAAGCGGCCGAGCCCGCGAAAGCCTTCCGCCAGGCGCGCCAGGTCCTGTGGCGTGCGGGCCGTGGCCGGCTGCGTCCCCAGGGCGGCGACGAGCGCGCCGAAGGTGGCACGCGCCGCCTCGCGCTCGCCGCGCTGCTGCTGCACGCGGGCCAGGTCGAGCGCGGCGTCGCTCGCCGGCTCGCGGGCGGCCAGCGGCGCCAGCAGCCCCTCGGCATCCGCGTAGTGCCCGCGCACCACCGCGGCCCGCGCCTTCAGGAGGATGACACCCGGGTCGCGCGGGTCGAGACGGGCGAGCAGCCGATCGACGTCGGTGAGGCGGCCTTCGCGGAACGCGCGCAGCGCGGGCTGCAGCCCCGTCGGGGTGACGCCACCGCGCGACTCGCCCTGCGCGAGCCCCGCGCGCGCCGCCCGCGCGGTCGCGGGCACGGCGGCCAGCGCCACGCCGACTGCGGCCACGGTGACCAGCGCACCGAGCCGACGTGAACCCGCCCGATGGAACCGCGGACCTCTCCGGATCATGATTCGCGCGGCGATCGACGACAGCCCCCACGGGACCGGCCCCGGAGTCCACGGCGCGTCTAACGGCAGTCGCGGATGGTTCCGTGCCCAGCCCCTGACTGGGTGGACCGGCCTCAGTTGTCAGTAGTTAAGGAGCGAACCGTTGCCCTTGCAGGATACCGTACGGATGTGCCGGATGACGCCGGCGGGCCCACAGGAGGAAAAAAAAGACAATTGGGGAAGACCGCGTCAGCGACGGCCGGTTACAGGAGATCAGGAGGCGCCAGATTCACACGAGGGACAGGAGGTCAGGAGGCGACGAAGCTCTCACGGAAATCAGGAAGAACCCATCCAGGCTCCTGATCTCCTATCCCTCCTGTGAAAACCCGTCTCGTAATCTCCTGTCGAGCGCCCGTTCTTCCACGCGGATCCGCCGCACCAGCAGGGCGCCGAACACCACCAGGCTCGCGGCGCCCGTGCGCGGCGCGTGCAGCAGCAGGGCGGCGCCGGCCAGTTCCCCCATCACGCCCACGTAATTCGGATGGCGAAGCCAGCGGTACGGTCCCACCTTCACCAGCGGCACCCCGGGCAGGACGATGACGCGAAAGCTCCAGCGCTCGCCGAGCGTGGCCATCGCCCAGTACTTCAGTCCCTTGGCGGCCGCGAAGACGACGATGCCCGCGGGCAGCCACCAGCCGGCTGGCGGGGTCGTCACGGCACCCTCGATCGCCATGGCCAGAAAACAGGCCGGATAGGCGATCCGCATTGCCCCGTAGACGTCGCCACGGGCTTCCACGCCCCCCCGGGCGAGCAGCCGCCGATCGTGACGTCCGGCCAGGCTCGCCTCGACGATCATCAGCATGAAGATGGCGAGCGTGACGACCGTCGGCCATTCGAGCGCGTCGAAGGCGATCACACGTGTCCCCACTCGGGCTGGCGGACCGCCACGCCGGTGTCGCCGGCCACGCAGATGATCCGGCGCAGCAGATCCGGCGCCAGAGCCGCGCCCCACGCGGCGGCCGACATGGCGGCCGGCGATCCGACGAGGGCGCGCAGGGCCCGGTTGAACCGTCGCTTGCCCGCCAGCAGGTGACGCGCGCGCCGGGCGACGCGAGCGGACACACCGTCCCACCCATGGGCCAACGCCTCGAGCGCCGCCTGCGCGGCGAGATCGGCGCCGCGGACGGCGAAGTGCAGGCCGTCGCCGGTCATCGGGTCGACGAACCCCGCCGCATCGCCGGCTATCAACAGGCCGTCGGGCGGGCGCCCGGCGGAGACGACGGCCAGCGGACCGAGCACGACCGGCGGCGCCACGGCCCGCGCGCGTGCGAATCGCGCAGCGACGACAGGGTCGGCCCGGACGGCCGTCTCGATCAGGCGGGCCGGATCTCCGAACAGCCCGTCGAACGGAGTTCCCGCGCCCGGCGCCAGCACGGCGCAGACGTTCGCGAGGCCGCCCGGCACAGGAGCGATCCCCAGGTAGTGGCGGCGGCGAACGTGCATCTCCCCGAAGGCCGAGAGGCCGTCCACCTGCTCGAAGTAGCCACCCACGGCCCACCGGCGCGGTGCGACCGGATGGCGCGCCAGGCCGAGGCCGAACGCCACGGCCGAGTGCCGGCCATCGGCGGCGATGGTGACGGGGGCCCGCAGGACGCGCGCTCCCTGCGCCGTGGCGATGACCAGACCGCCCACCCTGCCGGTCGCCGGGTCGACGGTCGCACGCCGGACGGTCACGCCCTCCTCGACCTGGGCGCCGGCCGCCCGTGCCTCGGCAACCAGCCACGCATCGACGTCACGGCGCGTCAGGGCGCGGCCGTGCAGCGGCGCCGGATAGGCGCCTGCGACGCGCACGCCGGTCTCTCCCGTGACGACCATCCCGTCCACGCGCAGCCCGGCAGTCTCGATCGGATCCGGGTCGATGCCCAGCCGTCGCAGCGTCGCCAGCGTACCGGGGTTCAGCGTATCGCCGCACAGCTTGTCGCGGGGAAAGCGCGCCCGATCGACAACGAGCACGCGCGCGCCGGCCCGCGCCAGCAGGGTGGCCGCCACCGCGCCGGCCGGCCCGGCGCCGGCGATCAGGACGTCGGCGTCGGGGCCGTGGCTCATGACCGGACGGCCCCGAGCACCAGCGCGCTGTTCTTGGATCCGAATCCCAGGCAGTTGCAGAGCGCGGCCTGCGGCTCCGCCGCGCGGCCCGTGACGGGGAGGAAATCGAGGTCGCAGGCGGGATCGGGAGTCGTGAGGTTCGCCGTCGGCGGCAGGAACTTCCGCGTCAGCGCGAGCGCCGACGTCACCACGCCGGCCGCGCCGCTGGCCCCCTGCGGGTGGCCGATCATCGACTTGGTCGACGAACCGGGGATCCGGTCGGCGTGCCGGCCGAACACCTGGCGCACGCAGCGCGACTCCACGGCGTCGTTCAGGACCGTCGACGTGCCGTGGTAGTTGATGTAGCCGATCTCTTCGATCGGACGCCCGGACTTCGCGAGGGCCAGCTCGAGCGCCCGCACGATCTCGGCGCCGTCGGGTGCCATCTGCACCCGATGGTAGGCGTCGCAGGTGGAGGCGTAGCCGTCGATCGTCGCATAGACGCGCGCGCCGCGCGCGCGCGCCCGGTCCTCCCGCTCGAGCACCACCATCCACGCCCCTTCGCCGAGCACGAAGCCGTCGCGCCCGCGATCGAAGGGGCGCGACGCCTCGGCGGGCCGGTCGTTGTAGTGCGTCGAGACGGCCCGCATGCGCGAGAAGCCGAAGATCATCCCGGGCGTCACGCAGGCATCGGCACCCCCCGACAGCAGCACGTCGGCCTCGCCGGCGCGGATGAGCGAGGCCCCGTACCCGATCGCGTCGGTGGAGCTGGTGCAGCCGGTCGAGAGGACGTGGCTGATGCCGCGCAGGCGCAGCGAGATCGAGAGCTCGCTCGACACCATGCCGACGATGGAGATCGCAATGGCGTACGGCGTGACCTTCCGGCCGCCGTCGACGAAGAAGTCGTAGTACTGCTTCTCGCCGACGTCGATCCCCCCGCCGCCGCTGCCGATGATGACGCCGGCCCCCGGTTCCCCGGCCCGCAGCCCGGCATCCGTCCAGGCCTCGCGCGCGGCGATCACGCCGACGAGCGCCGTCCTCGAGTACCGCTTCGGGTCGGCGCGCGATTCCCGGTCCGCTTCGTCCTCGCCGTCGAGCGGTGGGATGTCGGCCGGCGTCACCGGCGGAACCGGCGCAGCCACGCGGCACGGCAGCGCCGAGGCGTCGAAGCCGTCGATCGCGCGCGTGCCGCTGCAGCCGGCGCTCACATGGTCCCAGAAGCACTCGCGACCGATGCCGAACGGCGAGACGACACCGATGCCGGTGATGGCAATGCGCGGCGGGACGGTTCCCGGCATAATGGATTCCTGACGACGATGACGAACGCGCTCACGCGGGCGGCCGCCTGGCTCGGCGGCGCCGCCTTTGCCGGCTCACTGGCGTACTGCGCCTGGTTCTTCCTGGTCACGCTCCGGCACCCGGCGCCCTGGACCGGCGTCGCCCCGGCAGCCCGGGCCGTGGCGGTCGACGTCGGCCTGTTCGCGCTGTTCGCCGCGCCGCACAGCCTGCTGGCCCGTCCAGGACTGAAGAGCCGGATCGCCGCGCTCGTCGGTGAGACGCGTGAGCGCCCATTGTACGTCTGGTCAGCCAGCCTGCTGCTCGCTTTGACGTGCGCGGCGTGGCAGCCGATCCCGGGAACCCTCTGGCACGTCGCGGGGCCTGCGGCATGGCTGCTCGCCGCCCTCGAGATCGCGGGCGTCCTGCTGACCGTCGTCGCGGCACGGGTCATCGATCCGCTCGAGCTGGCCGGCATCCGTCAGCTGGATCAGCCGCAGGCGCGCGCCCCGATCCAGGCGCGCGGGCCCTACCGCCTCGTCCGTCACCCGATCTACCTCGGCTGGATGCTGATCGTCTTCGCCGCACCGCAGATGACGATGAACCGGCTGCTCTTCGCCGCGATCAGCAGCGGCTATCTGGTCGTCGCGATTCCGTGGGAGGAGCGGTCGCTCGTGCGGACGTTCGGGGAGGAGTACGCCGCGTACCAGCGGCAGGTGCGGTGGCGGGTCGTCCCGGGGATTTACTGACGTCCGACGGCCGCGCCGGTCAGTTCCACTTCAGCCCCCTGAGCTGATCCAGGTTCACGTTCCCGCCGCTCAGGACGCAGACGACCTTCGAGCCGGCCGGCGCCTTGATCAGCCCCTGCAGCAGCGCGCCGACCGTGGCGGCGGCCGCACCTTCGGCGACCAGCTTGCAGTGGGCCATCAGCCAGACGACCGCGTCGAAAATCTGCTCGTCGGGCAGCGTCACGATGTCGTCGACGAACCGGCTCACGACCTCGCGCGTCTGCTCGCCGACCCGCTTCACGCGCAGGCCGTCGATGATGCAGTCGACCCGATCGAGCGTCACGACGTGTCCGGCCTCGACGCTGCGCTTCATGCCCGGCGCGCCGGACGACTCGACGCCGATCACCCGGACCTTCGGGTTCAGGCTCTTCAGCGCCATCGACACGCCCGAGATCAGCCCGCCGCCGCCGATCGGGACGATGGCGACGTCGACCCGGGGCCAGTCCTCGAAGATCTCCAGACCGACGGTCCCCTGCCCCATCATGAGCTGCGGATCGTCGAAGGGATGGACGTAGGTGAGCCCGCGCTCCTCGACGAGCTGGCGCGCCTTGTCGTTCGCCTCGTCCCAGATCGTCCCGTGCAGCACGACCTCGGCGCCGTACGCCCGGGTCGCCGCGATCTTCGACGGCGTGGCGTTCTCGGCCATCACCACGACGGCGTGCAGGCCGTTCAGCTTCGCCGCGAGCGCCACCCCCTGCGCGTGGTTGCCGGCCGACGAGCAGACGACGCCCCGGCGCTTCTCCTCGTCGGTGAGGAAGGTGAACTTATTGAGGGGGCCGCGGATCTTGTACGACCCGGTCTTCTGGAAGAGTTCCGCCTTCAGGCGGACCTCGTACCCGGTGCGCTCGCTGAGCAGCCGCGAGGTCAGCAGCGGCGTGCGGGCGACCCGATCGCCCATGATGGCGCGCGCCCGCCGGAAGTCGTCGGCGGTGAGGGGGATCACGCCTGCTGCAGGAAGACCAGCGAGTGCTGGGACGGGATGTCGAAGCGGCGTCCGCACGTCGTGCACGTCACCGCATCGTCGACGCGGATCATGTAGTCGCGCAGCTTGCCGTACAGCGCCCGGTCGCGCTCGTCGGCCCCCGGCGGCAGCCGGTCCTTCTTGTGCCGGACGATCCAGCGCAGCTGGTACTCGCCCGCCCGCCGGCACTTCGGACACGTCAGCGTTTCGGCGCGGGTCTCCGACTTCTCGGTGAAGAACTGGCGTTCGTCAAGGGCCATGAGCCGATGATATCCCAACTCGGTCTCCGTTTGACTCCCTGTCGGATTTGATTCACATTGGCAGGAGCATCGTCCCCCCCGACACCCATGGCTGAACCGACGCCTCTCGAATCGACCACGCCGATGCCGCCGGGCGGCACGCCGGCCTACCCGCCGGAGCTGCCGGTGGTGGCGCTCCGGCAGGTCGTCGCCTTCCCGCTGACCCTGCAGCCGCTGGCCGTCAACCGGCCCGTCTCGCTCGAGTCGGTGAACCGCGCGCTGGCGGCCGATCGCCTGCTGTTCCTGGTGCTGCAGAAGACCGACGCCGACGAGCCGCAGCCCGAGGAGCTGCACACCGTCGGGACGATCGGCATCATCCGCCAGATGGCGAAGGTGCCGGGCGACGGGATGCAGATCCTGGTCGAAGGGCTGGCCCGCGCCCGGGCCACGGCCCTCAGCCTGTCGGAGACGACGCTCACCGCGCAGATCACGCCGGCGCCGGATCCGGTCGAGAGCTCGCTCGAGATCGACGCCTACGTGCGCCGGCTGCGGGACCTCGTCGACCGGGCGCTGTCGCTCGCCAGCGGCCTCTCGCAGGAACTGCGCGGCGTGGTCCTGAGCATCGACGATCCCGTGCGGCTCTGCTACCTGCTGGCCAGCATGCTCGACATCAAGGCGCCGCAGAAGCAGACGCTGCTCGAGACGGACCGGACGATCGACAAGCTGAAGCTGGTCGCCGACGCGCTGACGCGCGAGGTGTCGCTGCTGGAGCTGCGCAACAAGATCGAGTCGCAGACGCAGCAGCAGATGAGCGACCAGCAGCGGCAGTACTATCTCCGCCAGCAGCTGAAGACCATCCAGGACGAACTCGGCGAGGGCGAGAAGCGCGAGACGGGCGACCTGCGGCAGCGGATCGCCGACGCGAAGCTGCCCGAGACGGTCGAGAAGGAGGTGCTCCACGAGGTCGACCGGCTCGACCAGATGACGCCGATGTCGCCCGAGTACCAGATGATCCGGACCTACGTCGACTGGGTGCTGGACATCCCCTGGTCGGTCACCACCGAGGACCGCCTGGATCCGGTCGAGGCCCGGCGCGTGCTCGACGCGGACCACTACGACCTCGACAAGGTGAAGGACCGGATCGTCGAGTACCTCGCGGTCCGGAAGCTGAAGGGCGACCTCAAGGGGCCGATCCTCTGCTTCGTGGGGCCGCCCGGCGTCGGCAAGACGTCGCTCGGCCAGTCGATCGCGCGCGCGATGAACCGGAAGTTCGTCCGGATCTCGCTCGGCGGCGTCCGCGACGAGGCGGAGATCCGCGGCCACCGCCGCACCTACATCGGCGCGCTGCCGGGACGGATCGTCCAGGCGCTGAAGCAGGCCGGCTCGGCGAACCCGGTCTTCATGCTCGACGAGATCGACAAGCTCAGCGTCGGCTTCCAGGGCGATCCGGCGGCGGCGCTGCTCGAGGTGCTCGACCCGGCCCAGAACAACACGTTCCGCGATCACTACATCGAGATCCCCTTCGACCTGTCGCGCGTCCTGTTCATCGCGACGGCGAACCAGCTCGGCCCCGTCCAGCCGGCCCTGCTCGACCGGATGGAGATCATCGAACTGGCCGGCTACACGGAAGAGGAGAAGGTGCACATCGCGCGGCGGTACCTGATCCCGCGGCAGCTGACCGAGAACGGCCTCCAGCCGGAATCCCTCGAGCTGACCGACGAGGCGCTGCGCACGATCGTCGCCGACTACACGC
>JAGWRA010000173.1 GCA_028876655.1 Acidobacteriota bacterium
CCGGCGAAGCGGCCTGGAACATGAAGATGATCTCGACGACGCCGCCGAAGGGGCAGGTGCTCGGATCGACCCACTCCGACCTGGCGTTCTTCGGCCACTATGCCATCCAGGGGAACTACGATGGCTTCGAGATCTACGACATCTCCGACCCGACCCATCCGGTGCTGGTGCAGTCGTATCTCTGCCCGGCGTCGCAGAACGACGTCTCGGTGTACCGCAACCTGCTGTTCATGTCGTCGGAAGCGACCAACAGCCGCGCCGACTGCGGGTTCGGCGGCGTGCCGGATCCGGTGAGCACGGAGCGGGTGCGGGGCGTCCGGATCTTCGACATCAGCGACCTCCAGAAGCCCAGGCTCGTCAAGAGCGTGCAGACCTGCCGCGGGTCGCACACGCACACCGTCGTGACGCAGCCGGGTGACGAGAACAACGTCTACATCTACGTGTCTGGGACGGCGAAGGTCCGCTCGGACGAAGAGCTGCCCGGATGCGAGGACGGCGGGATCGGCGATCCGAACACCGCCCGCTTCCGGCTGGAAGTGATCAAGGTGCCGCTCGCGCATCCCGAGCAGGCGGCCATCGTCAGCTCGCCACGGATCTTCAACGATCTGCCGGTGGCGCCGCGTGACGCCCAGCGCGATGCCATCGACCAGGCCGCGCGCGAGAAGGCGCAGAAGGAGCGGGAAGCCCGTGGCGAACCGCCGCTGCCGCCGCGTCCCGACGCCAACGAGCCGCCGACCGGTCCGAACCAGTGCCACGACATCACCGTGTACCCGCAGATCGGCCTGGCGGGCGGTGCGTGCGCGGGCCTGGGCTTGCTGCTCGACATCCACGACGCAGCCCACCCGGTCAGGATTGCCATGGCGGCCGATGCCAACATGTCGTTCTGGCACTCGGCCACGTTCAGCAACGACGGCAGGAAGATCCTGTTCACCGACGAGTGGGGCGGTGGCGCCCAGCCGCGCTGCCGCGCGACCGACAAGCTGGACTGGGGCGCCGACGCGCTGTTCACCATCGAGGACAACAAGCTGGTGTTCCACAGCTACTACAAGATGCCGGCGGCGCAGACCGAGGAGGAGAACTGTGTCGCCCACAACGGCTCGCTCGTTCCGATTCCCGGCCGCGAGGTGATGGTGCAGTCGTGGTACCAGGGGGGCGTCTCGGTGTTCGACTGGACCGACGTCAACCACCCGAAGGAGATCGCGTACTTCGACCGAGGGCCGATGAACGCCGATCGCCTGATGATGGCGGGATCCTGGTCCGCCTACTGGTACAACGGCGTCATCGTCAGCTCCGAGATTGCGCGCGGGCTCGACATCTACGAGCTGGTGCCGAGCGGGCTCATCAGCGAGAACGAGCTGGCGGCCGCCCGGACGGTGACATTCGATCGCTGGAACACGCAGGACCAGCAGAAGATCGTCTGGCCGCCGAGTTTCGCACTGGTGCGCGCGTACGTCGACCAGCTCGAGCGGTCGCACGGGCTGACCGACGAGACGATTGCGGGCCTGCGGACCACGCTCGCGAGTGCTGAGCAGAAGGACGGGGGAGCGCGGAAGGCCGAACTGACACGGCTGGCGTCGCAGATGACGCAGGCGGCGACCCGGTCGTCCGACCGGCAGAAGGTGCAGACGCTGTCGGCCGCGCTGACCGATCTGGCCAACGCCCAGCACTGAACGTCGCATCGTGGTCCGGAACGGCCGGCCGAGACGGACGCTCCGTCCCGGCCGGCCGCCGGCTTGCGTGGTAAGCTGCACCCGCCTGGTTCGGAGCCCACGGGTTCAGGAGGTGCGGACGTGCACGACTTCGACGTCGAAGCCTCGCCCCGGTTCTACGCCCGCCTTGCCGGCGTTCTCTACCTGCTCATCATCGTGACCGGCATCTTCGGCGAAGTGTTCGTGCGCAACGCCTTCGTCGTGACAGCCGATCCAGCGGCGACGGCGATCCGCATCACGGCCGATCCGTCGCTGTGGCGCCTCGGGACCGCCGTCGTCCTCTTCGAGCACCTGCTGGACGTGCCGGTCGCGCTGATCCTGTACCTGTTGATGCGGCCGGTGAGCCGGTTCCTGGCGCTGCTGGCCTTGCTCTTCACACTGGTCTCGACGGCAGCACTCGTTGCATTCAAGCTGACGTTGCTCGTCCCGATCTTTCTTCTGGGGAACGCGCAGTACTTGAAGGCGCTGGATCCCGGTCTGCTGCAGGCGCTGTCGTACGTCGCGATTCGAGCTGATGCCTACGGTTTCGGCATCGGCCTCGTCTATTTCGGCGCCTTCTGCCTTGTGGTCGGACATCTGATCTTCCGGTCCAGCTTCTTTCCCAGAGTGCTGGGCGTCCTGATGGGGATCGCGGGCCTGTGCTATCTGACCAACAGCTTTGCGCTGATTGCCGCTCACGCCTTCGCCGACACGATCTACCCGCTGATTCTGGTTCCGGCCTTCGTCGCGGAGTTGTCGTTCTGCCTGTGGCTGATCGTGAAGGGGGTGGATGAAGAGCGGTGGCGCGCGCGTGCCTCCCTCCGGTCTTCGTAGCCCGTTGGGCCACGAAGGCACGAAGAGACGAATCGGCCGGGCACTTCCATTGACTGCACCACGCTGTCATTGATCGACGTGGCCACGGCCGCCGCCACTTCGAGCGGTCGCTTTCCGAACCAGACGCGCGCTCTTCCCGTCTATTGAGGCTATGAGCACAATCGATCGCCTGCACGCGTGGGCCACCAGGCAGCCGGTACTCCGGGTCCTGACGCTGACCACTCGCGTTCTGCTCGCCTTGGCGTTCTTCTCGTCCGGGCTGGTGAAGATCCGGAATCAGCCGTTCACCAGCCTGCCGATCTCCGATCCGGTGGGCTTCTTCTTTGCCGGATTCTTTTCGGCCCACGGCTACTACCAGTTCGTCGGCCTGGCGCAATGGCTGGCTGCCGGCCTCCTGCTCATTCCACGCACGGCCACCCTGGGCGCCTTCCTGTGCCTGCCCATCGTCGTGAACATCTTTGCGATCACCAACGCGATCGGACCGTCGTTCGGCCTGACCCGCGTGATCGCGGGCGGGATGCTGCTGGCCGACCTCTACCTGCTCTTCTGGGACTGGGATCGCTGGAAGCGGATTCTGCCGGCCGTCCGGCCGGCCGAGGGACGCCACGGCCACCTGCTGACGGCCCTTGGCCTGTGGGTCGCCGCCTGGCTGGGGCTGCTGAGTGCGACCAGACTCAATCTGGCTCGCCTCCATCATCTGCCTTATGCGGGCCAAGTGGCGCTGTTCGTCGCGGCCGGGCTCCTGGGTCTGACGATGCTGGCGGTCGCCTATCGCCGGGCCCGACAGGCGGCGTGATGGGGCTTCCGGCCGCGGCGACGGTGGGCCACGAAGGCGCGAAGGATGACTGGCGCGAGCCTCCGTCCTTCTCGCGTAGGAGTCGAGCTTGAGCTCGACCCGACCTGTCGCTGGCACGTCGGGGCCGCGAAGGCACGAAGGCACGAAGGAGACAGCTGGCACGAGGGTACGCAAAGGAGGCGTGGCTGGCGCCGGACTCCCTCACGAACCGCCGCAGGGGCTGCCAGGTGATGGGCTACGATATCGGGCGGTGATGGGGCACGGCAGATGCACTGGGAAAGGACAGGCTAGAGAGGTGACGCCCGGGGACGTGACGATCCGTCTCGCGACGACGGATGACGTACCGGCGATGGCCGGGAGCCGCCAGGAGGATCGTGCTGCGGGACCAGCCGACCCACGAATGGCCCTGTACCTCCAGGGACGTCATCATCCGCAACAGGCGCTCGCCCCGCGGGTGGCGTATGTGGCAGTGCGAGAAGGCGCGGTGATCGGCTACATCGCCGGGCATCTGACTCGTCGCCACGGCTGCAAGGGCGAAGTCCAGTACCTCTACGTGACTCCCGCCCATCGGCGCATCGGCGTCGCGGCTGCGCTGCTGCGGCAGCTCGCGGAATGGTGTGGCCCGAGATCGGGAGGTAGCGAAGGTGGCACTCGACGCTGAACATACAACGCGATGGGGTGAGCTGCGAGTCTGCGCGGTGTCACCAAGGCTTCGCGGCGTAGGCCACAAGGACCAGCACGGCGAACGCGCCAATGATGACCGCCTCAATGGCGATGAACCACGGGCGGCCTGGTGCGTTCAGGTCTCGGAGCCACTTCGGTTTCATGATCGGCCTCCGTTCGGGTGAACGATGCCGTTGCGCGTCGAGCTGAAGCTCGACGCCTACGAAAGCTCCCTTCTGCCTTCGTGTCTTCGCGCTTTCGTGGCTCCGTTTGATCTCCAGGGACCGCCACCCGCCTGCATCATCGGGCTCGGGCGGCCCCTACGTGTGAGGGAAAGACCTCGAGGACGAAACGGCCGGCCGTCGCCCCGGCCTCAGTGCGGGATCCTCGACAGCGGCGTGACGACGAATCTCGCGATCGCGTAGCCGAGGGTCGCCCCCAGGAAGACGTCCGAGGGGAAGTGCGAGTGGGTTGACAGCCGCGAGGCGCCGACCAGGCCGGCCAGACCGTACGCGACCCACTGGTGCCAGAGCGGATGCGGATACCGCCGGGCAATGACCGTCGCGACCGCAAAGGCCGCGATGGTGTGTCCGGACGGGAATCCGCCGGCGCCCTGCAGGAAGCTCTGGCGCCGGTACGAATCGAACCACGTATCCGTAATGTCCCCGTTCACCGGCACCTGCGAGGGTACCAGGCGGCGCGTGACGTCTTCCATCACCAGGCTCACCGCGTCGGCATCGAGCAGCGCCTCGGTCGCCAGCACCGCCGTGTTCCTCGCGTAGCGGCTCCGGCCAACCAGTCCGGCGAGATAGAAGGCGGGAAGCACGGCCGTCGTCCCGAGGTAGGTGTTCTGGCCGTCGAGGGCTCGATTGAAGACATCCGGAGCCTGGGGTCCCGTCAGGCCCTTGAAGAGCGGGTCCAGGCCGACCAGCGCCGCGGCGATCCCGGCGACGGCGAGCGTCGCCTTGACGTGATGGCCCCTGGCCACCTTCAGCGGGAACAGCCAGATCGCCTTCTGGCCGCGGATCAGGTTCGATCCGAAGAGCTGCCAGGGATCCGGGTGTGCCGACGGTGCAGGAGGCACGCTCAACGGGGCACGATGGGGCTGCGCCGCGCAGGGTTGCGCCGCAGCCAGAACCGCGAAGATCAGAACGCCGCACAACAGAAGATTGAAATGCCGACCGGATGATGAGTGGTGGGATTTCGCTGTTCCGTGCAGGGCCGGGTTTCGATTGTCGAGCCGCCGCGTCGCCGCCATCCGATCGGAACCCCCAGTCGCGCCTGCATTCTATCGGCCCGCGGGGGCGCACACAAGAAGTCCTCCGACCGCTCAGCTTGCCCGTCGCCTGGGCCGCCTCAGCAGGTTTCTACTTCCGCGGCTTCACGACGAGTTCCCCCTTCATCTTCTTGCACCCCTCTTCGATGGTCAGGTTGCAGTAGTAGGGGAACGTGCCGGCCTGGTCGGCGCGGAACTCGAACGTGATGGGGTGGCCCGGGCTCACCCGCTTGGCGATCCGGTAGGCGTCGATGGTGAAGCTGTGCGGGATGTCGGCCGTCTTCAGCGTGATCTTGATGACGTCGCCCTGGTTCACCTCGATGCGCGCCGGCTCGAAGGTGTAGCGCTTCGCGGTGACGTTGAACTGCCGCTCGGCGGGGGCCTCGTCCTGGCCGTTCTGGAGGCCGGAGGCCGGAGCAGACTGGGCAGGACCGATCAGGGACAGGCCGAGCAGCAGGAGGCCCAGGGCGATCGGGGACGCGCGGTGAGGAAATCGCATCGGATCTCCTGCGGCGAACCGGCCCGCGGCCGGTCCGCAAACGCCACGCGGCCCGGCCGGAGCCGGACCGCGTGACGGAACTGCTGACTTCAGTGCGACGGACCTGACGACCTCAGTGCTCCCGGCGCGCGTGCTCCCGTTCGCCGCGCGGGCGGCCGTGCGGCCGGCCGCCACCGCCCTCCGGCGCGTCGCCGCCGCCGGCCGGGGCACCGCCCTCTTCCTGCAGCAGCGCCTTGCGGCTCAGGCGGATGCGCCCGGTCGGGTCGATGTTGATGACCTTCACGAGCACCTGCTCGCCTTCCTTCAGCTCGTCGTGCACGTCCTTCACGCGGTGGTTCGCGATCTCGGAGACGTGCAGCAGGCCGTCGGTGCCGGGCATGATCTCGACGAAGGCGCCGAAATCGGTGATCCGCTGCACCTTGCCGAGGTAGGTTTTGTTCAGCTCGGGCGTGGCGGTCAGTTCCTGGATGATCGCGATCGCCTTCTGCGCCGACTCCTCGTCGGCCGACGCCACGTTCACCCGCCCGTCGTCCTCGACGTCGATCTTCACGCCCGTCCGGTCGATGATGCTCCGGATCATCTTGCCGCCCGGTCCGATGACGTCGCGGATCTTGTCGACCGGGATCCGGATCGTGATGATGCGCGGCGCGAAGGCCGAGATGTTCGTCCGCGGCCCCGGCAGCGCCTCCTTCATCTTGTCGAGGATGTGCAGCCGGCCCGCCTTGGCCTGCGTCAGCGCCTTCCGCATGACCTCGGTGGTGATGCCGGTGACCTTGATGTCCATCTGCAGCGCCGTGATCCCGTCGGCGGTGCCGGCCACCTTGAAGTCCATGTCGCCGTAGTGGTCCTCGGCCCCCGCGATGTCGCTGAGGACGGCGTACTTGCCGGTCTCCTCGTCCATGACGAGCCCCATCGCCACGCCGGCCACCGGCGCCTTGATCGGCACCGCCGCGTCCATCAGCGCCAGGGCGCCACCGCAGACCGACGCCATCGACGAGGAGCCGTTCGACTCGAGGATGTCCGAGACGATCCGGATGGTGTAGGGGAACTTGTCCTCGCCCGGGATCATCGGCGTCAGCGCCCGCTCGGCGAGCGCGCCGTGGCCGACCTCGCGGCGGCCCGGGCCGCGCAGGAACGCCACCTCGCCGACCGAGAAGGGCGGGAAGTTGTAGTGGAGCATGAAGCTCTTGTACATCTCGCCGTCGACCATCTCGATCTTCTGCTGGTCGTCGGCGGTGCCGAGCGTGCAGGTGACCAGCGCCTGCGTCTCGCCGCGCGTGAACACCGCCGAGCCGTGCGTGCGGGGGAGCACCCCGGTCTCGATCCAGATCGGCCGGATCTGGTCGAACGCCCGGCCGTCGAGCCGCAGCCCGCGCTCCAGCACCTCCTCGCGGAGCACCTTCTCCTTCAGCTCCTTGAAGATCGCCTTGGCCTCGACCTTCCGCTGGACCTCACCCTCGGGCAGCGACGCGATCAGCTCGTCGAGCAGCTCGTCCACCCGGTCGTAGTTCTCGATCTTGCCCCGGATGCGCATCGCCTCGCTCAGCGGGACGTAGATCTTCTCCTCGACCTCGCGGTAGAAGTCGTGGGCGATCTCCTTCTTGGCCACTTCGAGCTTCTTCTTGCCGACCGCGCGCGCCAGGTCGTCGATCATGTTGACGATCTGCTTGATCGCCGCGTGCGCCGTCTCGAGCGCCGTCAGCACCTGCTCTTCGTCGGCTTCCTTCGCGCCCGCCTCCACCATCACCAGGCCGTCGCGGCTGCCGGCCACGACGATGTCGAGCTGGCTCTTGCGGCGCTGCTCGTAGGTGGGGTTCACGATGTACTGCCCGTCGACCAGACCCACGCGCACGCCGGCGATCGTCTTCTGGAACGGAATCTCCGAGATCGCCAGCGCCGCCGACGCCCCCGTGATCGCCAGCACGTCGGTGTCGTTCTCCGAGTCGGCCGACAGCACCAGCGCGATGACCTGCGTCTCGTGGCGCCAGCCCGACGGGAACAGCGGGCGGATCGGCCGGTCGATGACGCGGCTCGTCAGCACTTCCTTCTCGGCCGGCTTCCCCTCGCGCTTGAAGAAGCCCCCGGGAATCCGCCCCGAGGCGTAGGTGTACTCGCGGTAGTCGACCGTCAGCGGCAGGAAGTCGATCCCTTCCCGGGCGCTCGCCGCGTAGCAGGCCGTGACCAGCACGACCGAATCTCCATAGCGGACGATGACCGAACCGTCGGCCTGCTTGGCCAGCTTGCCGGTCTCGATCGACAGCGTCCGTTGACCGATGTTCACTTCGCGCGTGTGCATGACTCTTGTCTCGTTCCCGGGGACCAGCGTCCCCGCCTCTTCACATGACGTGCGGATTTCAGGTCGCGGCAGACTCCCGCGGAGGCCCGGTGGGCCTCGCGAGCACCAGATGCCGGAAGGGTTGCGCGGTTGGTGTCCACGTGAGGGAAGCAGCCCGGTGTCTCGCGTCCCGCCTGCCCGCCCGACGGGCGCCGGACGCGGGAACCGACCGGCTTACTTGCGGATACCCAGCCGGCGGATCAGCTCCGCGTAGCGCTGCGCATCCGTACGCTTCAAATAGTCCAGCAGCCG
>JAGWRA010000019.1 GCA_028876655.1 Acidobacteriota bacterium
CCCGTATTCGAAGGTTCGAATCCTTCCGCCCCAGCCAGATCGGTCCGGCGGCGCGCGGCGGTCGTCCGCCGGGTGGCGGGCGGCGGCGGGGACGCGGGACATTACGGATGGGAGATCACTTCGTGCCGACCGGGTTCGGCGAGTTGAAGGTGTTTTCTGGCAGCGCGCATCCCGAGCTGACGCGCGAGATCGCGTCGTACCTCGGCGTGCCGCTGGGACAGGCCCGGCTGCGGCGGTTTCCCGACAGCGAGGTCTCGTTCCAGATCGACGAGAACATCCGTGGCACGGACGTCTTCATCGTCCAGCCGACGTCGACGCCGGTCGACGAGCACCTGGTCGAGCTGATGATCATGGTGGACGCGTTCCGCCGGTCGTCGGCGGCGCGGATCACGGCGGTGCTGCCGTACTACGGGTACGCGCGGCAGGACCGGAAGGACAAGCCGCGCGTGCCGATTTCGGCCAAGCTCGTGGCGAACGTGCTGAGCGCGGCCGGGACGAACCGGGTGCTGACCATGGACCTGCACAAGGCGCAGATCCAGGGGTTCTTCGATATCCCGGTCGATCACCTGTTCGCGGCGCCGGTGATCATCGAGCACCTGTCGCGGCTCGAGTATCCGAACCTGACGATGGTCGCGCCGGATGCGGGCGGGGCGGAGCGGGCCCGCGCGTACGCCAAGCGGCTCGGGGCCGAACTGGCGGTCATCGACAAGCGGCGGACCGACGACGGGACGGCGGAGGTGATGAACGTCATCGGCGACGTGCGCGGCCGGACGTGCATCATCCAGGACGACATCATCGACACGGCCGGGACGATCGTGAAGGCGGCGACGGCGCTCGTGAACAACGGCGCCGAGCGCGTCATCGCCTGCGCGGTCCACGGGGTGCTGTCGGGGCCGGCGCTGGAACGGATCGACAAGGCGCCGCTCGAGCGGCTGATCGTCACCAACACCATCCCGATGACGCCGCAGCGGGCCGCCTGCAAGAAGCTGGTGGTGCTGTCGGTGGCCCGGCTGCTGGGGCAGGCGATCCGGAACATTCACGAGGAGACGTCGGTTTCATCGCTGTTCGTCTAGCGCGAGAAGGACACTCACATCATGGAAGCCACACTGGAAGCGGTCGCCCGGGCGACCTTCGGCAAGAACGAGGCGCGGCGTCTCCGGCGCGCGGGGCAGATACCGGCCGTCCTCTACGGATCGGTCAGTGCCGACGACCGGGGCGCCCCGGTGCCGATTGCGGTCGAGCCGAAGGCGCTGCTGAAGATCCTGCACTCGGAGTCGGGCGTGAACACGCTGATCGGTCTGAAGCTGGGGGACCAGGAGACGCGGGTCCTGGTGAAGGAGTACCAGCTGGATCCGGTGAGCCGGCAGCTCCTGCACACCGACTTCTACCGGGTCCGGATGGACCGGCCCATCACCGTCACCGTGCGCGTCGTGCTCAAGGGGGAGGCGCCGGGCGTGAAGGTGCAGGCCGGCCTGCTGGACTTCGTGCACCGCGAGATCGAGATCGAGTGCCTGCCGGGCGACATCCCGGAGTACGTCGAGGTCGACGTGTCGAACCTGATGCTGAACCAGGGCATCCGCCTGCGCGACATCGCGACGCAGGCGAAGTGGCAGCCGGTGAGCGAGCCCGACACGCTGATCGTGCACGTCATCTCGCCGAAGGCGGAAGAGGCGGCGGCGCCGGCCGAGGGAGCGGCGCCGGTGGCGGCGGCCGAGCCCGAGATCATCAAGAAGGGCAAGACCGAGAAGCCCGGCGAGGAGTAGTGGCGGCGGGAGGGCGGTTCTGATCGGCACGGGGGCGGGCCGGTGAAGCTGGTGGTCGGGCTCGGCAATCCGGGCACGCGCTACCGCGGCACCCGTCACAACATCGGGTTCGAGGTCCTCGACGAGCTCGCCCGGCGGCACGGCGTGGTCTTCACGCCGTCGCGCGGGGAGGCGGACGAGGCCCGGCTGCGCGACGTGCCGGGGCTGCCCGGGGGGGCGCTGCTCCTCAAGCCGCTCACGTTCATGAACCTGAGCGGCCGGGCGGTGGCCGACGCCGCGCGGTACTACCGGATCGATCCGGCCGACGCGCTGGTGGTGGCCGACGACGTGAACCTGTCGCTGGGCCGGTTGCGCGCGCGGGCGCGCGGGTCGGCCGGGGGGCACAACGGGTTCGCGTCGATCATCGAGCAGCTGGGAACCGAGGCGTTCCCGCGGCTGCGGGTCGGGGTGGGCCGGGGCGATCCCCGGCGGGACCTGGCCAATCACGTGCTCGCGCGGTTCGAGCCGGGCGAGCGGCCGGCCGTGGAAGCGATGACGACACGGGCGGCGGAAGCGGCGGAACTCTTCCTCACCGACGGCATTGCCGCGGTGATGAACCGGTTCAACGCCGGGGGCGCGGAGCCGGACCGCGACGCCGGCGGCGGTGCAACGACCGGCGACTGACGCGCGACGGCCGCAGGGGCCGCGCGCACCTTGCCACCAGAGGTGGCCCCGCCGAAGCGGCGCAGCCGCGAAGGCAGGTCCGAAAGGAGATGCATGAGCGCTCGACTGTACGAACTCGTCTATATCGTTTCCCCCGACGCCACCGAGCAGCAGGTCACCGACGTGCACGAGCAGGTGGACGCCATCGTCTCGCGCATGGAGGGGCAGATCCAGAAGACCGACAACTGGGGCCGGCGGAAGCTCGCCTACGAGATCGCCCGTCACAAGGAAGGCGTCTACGTCTTCGAGACGATCAGCGGCTCGGGTGATCTGATGAAGGAGATCGATCGGCGGCTGAAGGTGACCGACCTGATCGTGCGGCACATGATCGTCCGGATCGACGAGGAGCAGAAGGTCGCCGAGCGGATGCTGGCGCGGCGTCAGGCCGAGGCGGAGCAGCGGCGCCTGCGGCGGGGGACGTCGGGCGACGGCGAGGAGCGGCGTCGTGACGCGGACGAGGACGACGATCAGGACCAGGATCAGGAGTCGGAGGAATAGCCATGGCGCAGGGACACGGCAAGGGTGGAGATCGCGGCCGCGGGCGCGGCGGGGAACGGACCGGCGGCGGGCAGCGGCGCTCGCTGTTCCGGCGCCGCAAGGTGTGCAAGTTCTGCGTCGACAAGATCGACGTCATCGACTACAAGGACGTGAAGCTCATCGGGCCGTTCGTGCCCGAACGCGGCAAGATCCTGCCGCGGCGGATCTCCGGCACCTGCGCGATGCACCAGCGCACGCTGCAGACCGCCATCAAGCGCGCCCGGCAGATCGCGCTGCTGCCCTACACGACCGACTGAGCGAGGAAGCCCATGGAAGTCATTCTGCGAGAGCACATCGACAATCTGGGGCGCCGCGGCGAGGTCGTGAAGGTCGCCGACGGGTACGCCCGCAACTACCTGCTGCCCCGCAAGCTGGCCCTGCCGGCGACCGAGGGCAACAAGAAGCACATCGAGCGCGAGCGGAGGATCTTCGAGGCGCGCGAGGCCGAGGAGAAGCAGGCGGCCGAGGCGGTGGCCGCCCGGCTCGCCGCGCTCGAGTGCGTCATCGCGCGCAAGGTCGGCGAGACCGAGGCCCTGTACGGCTCGGTGACCTCGGCCGACATCGCGGACCTGCTGGCGAGCAAGGGCGTCGAGATCGACAAGCGCAAGATCCAGCTGCACGAGGCGATCAAGGCGCTGGGCGAGTTCGACATCCCGGTGAAGCTGCACCGCGAGGTGACGGCCCACGTGAAGCTGCAGGTCGTCAACGAGGCCGCCGCGGCCCAGTAGCGGCGCGACGGCGGGCCGATACACGAGGCCGGGGGACGGGCGACCGTCCTCCGGCCTCTCGTCGTTCTGGCGCCCGCTGCGGCGGCGGGCACGAAGTGCTACACTGCTCGGCGCCGCCCCGCGGCGGCGGCCATCCTCACCCCGGCCTGCTCCGGTCCTATGCCTGACGCCGTCGCTGCCCCCGATCGGTCGCTGCCCCACAACCTGGAGGCGGAGCGCTCCGTCCTCGGCGCGATCCTGATCCACAATGAGGCGTTCAACGCCGCGGCCGAGGTGATCGACTCCAACGACTTCTACCGCGACGCGCACCGCCGCATCTTCGACAAGATGGTCGTGCTCGCCGAGCGCAGCCAGGCGATCGACCTCATCACGCTCAAGGACGAGCTGACGCGGACGGGCGAACTGGACCAGGTGGGCGGGCCCGCCTACATCGCCGCGCTCGTCGACGGCGTGCCGCGGGCGACCAACGTCGAGTACTACGCGCGGATCATCAAGGAGAAGTCGACCCTCCGGAGCCTGATCTTCTCGGCCAACAAGATCCTCGCGTCGGCCTACGACGCCGAGGACGAGCCCGATCTCATCCTCGACCGGGCCGAACGGGAAATCTTCTCGATCGCCGAGGGGCGGGTCCGGCAGGGGTTCGTCTCGATGCGCAGCCTGGCCGAGGCGAGTTTCGAGACCATCGAGCAGCTGCACGCCAACCGCGAGCTCGTGACCGGCGTGCCGACCGGCTTCACCGACCTCGACGAGATGACCTCGGGCCTGCAGCCGGCGGACCTGGTCATCATCGCCGCCCGGCCCTCGATGGGGAAGACGGCGCTGGCGCTGAACATGGCCCAGCACGTCGGCACGAAGACCGACCGGACGGCGGCCGTCTTCAGCCTCGAGATGTCGAAGGAGCAGCTGTTCCTCCGCATGCTCACCTCCGAGGCCCGCATCGACGCCCACCGCCTGCGCAGCGGCTTCCTCGGCGAGCGCGACTGGGGCAAGCTGGCCACCGCGATCGCCACGCTGAGCGAGGCGAAGATCTTCATCGACGACACGCCCGGCGTCGGCGTGCTCGAGATGCGCGCCAAGTGCCGGCGCCTGATGGCCGAGCACGACCTGCACCTGGTCATCATCGACTACATCCAGCTGATGCAGGGCCGCGGCCGCTTCGAGAACCGGACCCTCGAGCTGGCGTCGATCTCGCGCTCGCTGAAGGGGCTCGCCAAGGAGCTGAACGTCCCCATCATCGTCCTGTCGCAGCTCAGCCGCGCTCCCGAGTCCCGCTCGGACCACCGCCCGCAGCTGTCCGACCTGCGCGAGTCGGGCGCCCTCGAGCAGGACGCCGACGTCGTCCTCTTCATCTATCGCGCCGAGAAGTACGCCGACGCCGAGGAGGAGCAGGGGACCGCGGAGATCATCGTCGGCAAGCAGCGCAACGGCCCCACCGGCACGGTGAAGCTCGCCTTCCTGAAGGAGTTCACCCGCTTCGAGAACCTCGCGCACGGAGGCGGAGGCGGCGGCGAGTGATCCGTCCGACACGGGCCCACATCGACCTCGCCGCGCTCCAGGCCAACTTCCGCGCGATCGTCGACTACCTGCACGGCGACCCGCTCGCCGCCGGCGGGACGAGCCGTCCGCCGGGCGTCATCGCCGTCGTCAAGGCCAACGCCTACGGGCACGGATCGGCCCGCGTCGGCCTCGCGCTCGAGGCCGCCGGCGCGACGATGCTGGCCTGCGCCGACATCGAGGAAGGGGTCTCGCTGCGGCAGGCCGGCGTGCGGTGCGAGATCCTGGTCTTCGGCGCGCTCAGCGTGAGCGATCTGGCCGGCGTCTTCGAGGCCGGCCTGACGCCCACCGTCTCGTCTCCCTCGGCGGGACGCGCGCTGCAGGCGGCGGCCGCCGCGCGTGGCGTCCGGCTGCGCTGCCACCTGAAGATCGACACCGGGATGAACCGGCTCGGCTTCCGCCACGACAACCTTCCCCGGACGCTGCCGCCCCTGCTCGACAGCCCGAACCTCGAGATCGTCGGGGTGTACACGCACCTGGCGACCGCCGACGATCCGGAGGACGATCTGTTCGGCGAGCAGCGCCTGCGGTTCGAGCGGGCGCTCGACGTGGTGACGGCGCTTGGCGGGCGGCCGCACCTGCGCCACGCCGCCAACAGCGCCGCGCTGCTGCGCGATTCGCGCCTGTGGTACGACCTGGTGCGGCCGGGCCTGCTGCTCTACGGCCTCGTCCCGCCGCCGCTCGCCGCGACCCTGCCGCTCGTGCCGGTGCTGTCGCTCACGAGCCGCATCGTCGCCGTCAAGGGAGTCCGCGCCGGCGAGCGCGTCGGGTACGGCGGGCGCTTCCGGCCGGATGCGCCCGCGAAGATCGCCGTGGTGCCGGCCGGGTACGCCGACGGACTGGACGCGCGGCTCGAAGGGCGGGGCCACGTCCTGGTCCGCGGCCGCCGCGTGCCGATCGTCGGGTCGGTCTGCATGGACATGCTGACGATCGACGTCACGGGCCTGCCGGTGGAGCCGGGTGACGAAGTCGTCGTCCTCGGCGCGCAGGGGGACGGGACGCTCCAGCGGATCGACGCGCGCGAGATGGCGGCCGCCATCGGCACGATTCCCTACGAGATCCTCTGCCGGATCGGCAGCCGGATCGAGAGGGTCTATGATGGTAGCCCGCCATGAAATCTCCCAAACCCGTCTTCGTCTGCCAGGACTGCGGCGCGCAGGCGCCCAAGTGGATGGGGCGGTGTGTCGAGTGCGGTGCCTGGAACTCGCTCGTCGAGGAGCGTCCGGCCCAGGCCCCGGCCGGGGGGGCGGCGTCCCACCGGTACCATCCCGGCGCGGGCGGGGAGGCCCGCCTCTACGCCGAGGTCGAGACGACGACGGCCGCACGGCTGTCGACGGGGATCGGGGAGTTCGATCGCGTGCTCGGCGGGGGCGTCGTGCCGGGGTCGCTGGTGCTGCTCGGCGGCGAACCGGGCATCGGCAAGTCGACGCTGCTGCTGCAGGCGGCGGCGCACGTGGCCCGCGACGTCGGCCCCGTGCTCTACAGCTCGGGTGAGGAGTCGGAGCACCAGATCAAGTCGCGGGGCGAGCGGCTCGGCGTCGATCGTGCGCCCCTGTACCTGCTGGCCGAAACCTGCCTGGAGCGGATCCTCGAGGAGATCGCCCGGCTGAAGCCCGCGCTGGTCATCGTCGACTCGATCCAGACCATCTTCTCGCTGAAGTTCCAGTCCGCGCCCGGCAGCATCGGCCAGGTGCGCGAGGCGGCGACGCAGCTGCTGTTCACCGCGAAGGGGAGCAACGTGCCGACGTTCCTCGTCGGCCACGTCACCAAGGACGGCAGCCTGGCCGGCCCGAAGGCGCTCGAGCACGTCGTGGACACCGTGCTGTACTTCGAGGGCGAGCGGCATCATTCGCACCGGGTCGTGCGCGCGGTGAAGAACCGGTTCGGCGCCGTGAGCGAGCTCGGCGTGTTCGAGATGACCGGCGGCGGGCTGCGGCCGGTGCCGAATCCCTCGAAGCTCTTCCTGGCCGAGCGGCCCGTCGACAGTCCGGGCTCGGCCGTCCTCTGTTCGATCGAGGGCTCGCGGCCGATCCTCGTCGAGGTGCAGGCGCTCGTCAGCACGAGCAGCTACGGCAACGCCCGGCGGATGGCCAGCGGCATCGACCAGCAGCGGCTGGCGCTGCTGCTCGCCGTGCTCGAGAAGCGCGCCGGGCTGAACCTGCTCGGCGAGGACGTCTTCGTCAACATCGCCGGCGGCATGACCGTCGACGAGCCGGCGGCCGACCTGGGGATCGTCGCGGCCGTGGCGTCGAGCGTGCGGAACCGGCCCATTCCGGCCGGCACGGCGCTGTTCGGCGAAGTCGGGCTGGCCGGCGAGGTGCGGGGCATCAGCCAGGCCCCGCTGCGCATCCGCGAGGCGGCCCAGATGGGGTTCCAGCGCTGCATCGTCCCCGAGGCGAACCTCGACCCGTCGGCTGGCGGGGCGGGCGACGGGGACGGCTGCGAGCTCGTGGGGGTGCGCAGCGTGGGGGAGGCGCTGGACGCCCTCCTGCCCTGAGCCGGCGCGGCCTTCACACTGGACCCGGGGTCCCACTCACACTATGCTGTGACAGGTTCCGGCCGGCCCGGAGGCGCCCGACGGCCCTCCGCGCCCGGTGCATCGGGAGTCCTCCTCCATGGCCTGGTTTGCGCTCGCGCGTGTCCTGTTCGTCGCGGCGGTCGCCTCCGTGGCAGCCATGCTGCAGCCGCTCGCCGGCGGGCCGCTGGCGAATGCCGCGTTCGGCCTCGCCCTGGCCGGATTGGTGATTCTGCTCGAGAGCCGCCTGCGCGAGACGAGCGCCGCCAGCGTCCTCGGGGCCCTGCTGGGCGGGACGATCGGGCTGCTGATGGCCCGGGCGATCAGCAGCGCGCTGTTCTGGGCCGACAGCCGCGACGGACGTGTCGGCTTCCTGCACGGCTTCCTGCTGCTGATGCTGCCGTACCTCGGCCTGGTCTTCGGCGGGCGCAACGGCGAGTGGCTGCAGCCGGCCCGGCTGATGTCGCTGTTCCGCGCGGCCGGGCCGCAGCGGCGCTACAAGGTGCTCGACACCAGCGTCATCATCGACGGCCGCATCGCGGACATCTGCGAGACCGGGTTCATCGACGGCACGCTGGTCATCCCGCAGTTCGTGCTGAAGGAGCTGCAGCTGGTCGCCGACTCGGCCGACTCGCTGAAGCGCAACCGCGGGCGGCGCGGCCTCGACATCCTGCAGAAGATCCAGAAGATGTCGGGCGTCGAGGTGACGATCTCCGACCTCGACTTCCCGGACGTGCGCGAGGTCGACCTGAAGCTGATCGAGCTGGCCCGCACGCTCCAGGGCAAGATCGTGACCAACGACTTCAACCTCAACAAGGTCGCGCAGCTGCGCGGCGTCGAGGTGCTCAACATCAACGAGCTCGCCAACGCCGTGAAGCC
>JAGWRA010000174.1 GCA_028876655.1 Acidobacteriota bacterium
CAGCGGCTGGGGAATCCGGCCGTGTCGTACAGCCAGGTCCAGGCCGGCGTCTACCTGCAGGACGACATCCGCATCACGCAGAGCTTCACCGTGAGTGCCGGAATCCGCGAAGAATGGCAGTCGCACGTCAACGGCCTGCACGCCGCGCCGCGCGGCGGCATCACGTGGGCGCCGACGAAGGACGGCCGCACGACGATCCGGGCCGGCGGCGGCATCTTCTACGACTGGTACACCGCCGACACCTACGCGCAGACGCTGCAGGTCAACGGCACCCGCCAGACGGACCTCGTCGTCCAGCAGCCGGGCTATCCCGATCCGTTCGCCGGCGGTTTCGCCGTCACCGTGCCGCCCGGCCTCATCCGCCAGGCTGCGAACCTCGACCAGCCGGAGATCATCGAAGGGCTGGTCGGCGTGCAGCGGCAGTTCGAGGACGGCGTGAATGTCAACGCCATCTACAGTCACCGCGTGGGCCGGCACCTGCTGCAGAGCGTGGACGCGAACACGCCCGTGCCCGGCGCCGGGCGTCCCGATCCGCTCTTCGGCAACATCTTCCAGATCGAATCGATCGGCACGTCCACCTACGACGGGCTGATCCTCGGGGTGCAGTACGGCAACCCGAAGCGGCACCTGATGATGGGGTTCAACTACATCCTGTCCCGCACCATCAACGAGGCCGACACGCCGCTCTCGCTGCCGGCCAACAGTGCGGATCCGGCAGCCGAACGCGGGCCCGCGGCCGACGATGCGCGCCACCGGTTCTTCTCGCTGGTTCAGGTGCCGCTGCCGAAGGGGCTGCGGCTCGCCGTCGTGCTGTCGGGGCACAGCGGCCTGCCGTACACGATCACCACCGGCTTCGACAACAACGGCGATACGGTCATCAACGATCGGCCCGCCGGTGTCGGTCGGAACAGCGCGCGCGGCGCCGCCAGCGTCACGACCGACGCGCGATTGAGCTGGACAGTCGGATTCGGCGGGGCGCCCGCGGGTCCTGGCGGGCCGGTGATCGTGCGCGTGAAGCCGGGTGGGGACGTGCTCTCGGGGTTGCCGGCCGGTCCGAACCAGGATCGCTACAGCGTCACCCTGTACGTCCAGGCCTACAACCTCTTCAACCGCTTCAATCCGACGGCCTACAGCGGCGTCCTCACCTCCCCGTTCTTCGGCGAGGCCACCTCCGCGTCACCCGCGCGAAGGATCGAGATCGGAGTGAGGGTGGGGTTCTAGGTCACCTACTTCTTGCTGCCGCGTCGCTTTGCCGTGAGGGAGAACTGGACGATCGTGCCGACGATGCCGAGGACGATCCAGGCGACCGGCACCCACTGCTCGCCGGGCGCCGGATTGAGGGGATAGACGATCCACACCTCGCCGGTGCGGGCGGCCGCCATCGCGCGGCTGTCGCCCATCACGGCCAGCCCCGCGACCAGCATGGTCCAGGCGCCGCCGAACGCCGTGCCGATGATGATGACGTAGCGCTGCAGCAGCATGGCGCCGAACGCGCCCGCCAGCGCGAAGCCGATGACGACGATAGCCCCGGGCTCCTTCCCGGCCATCGTCCAGGCCGCATGGGCGACCACGGCGCCGAGCCCCGCGCCGACCAGCGCCACCCCGAGGAAGTAGCCGAAGACGAGGATCACCGCCCCGGCCAGCCCGCCAATCACCGCGGCGAGGATCATGCCGGAGGGGTTGCCGGCCCCCATCATCGAGCTGGCAATCAGGGCTCCCAGCATGAAGCCGTAGATCCCGAGCACCAGCCGGAACAGGCGGTAGCCCGCGAAGCAGGCGAGCGTGCCGCCCGCCAGGATCGCGTACGCCGCCGGCAGTTGATACGCCTGTGGCAGCATGATCGGCTCAGACCTCCCGTCGGCCTTCCATCGCCTTGTGCATGGTCACCTCGTCGGCGTACTCGAGGTCGCTGCCGACCGGGATGCCGGTGGCGATCCGCGTGACGCGGACGCCGAGCGGCTTGAGCAGCCGTGCCAGGTACAGCGCGGTCGCCTCGCCCTCCACGGTCGGGTTCGTCGCCAGGATGATCTCCTCCACCTGCCCGGCGGCGCCGACCCGCTCGAGCAGCCCCTTGATCTTCAGTTCGTCCGGGCCGATGCCGTGCAGCGGCGACAGCGCCCCCATCAGGACGTGGTAGACCCCCTTGAAGTCGCGCGTCTTCTCGATCGCGTTCACGTTCTGCGGCTCCTCGACGACGCAGATCACGCGATGATCGCGCGCCGGGTCGGCGCAGTACTGGCACGGGTCGACGTCCGTGATGTTCTGGCAGATCGAGCAGTAGGTGACTCGATCCTTGACGTCGCGCACGGCCTGGCAGAGCCGCTCGGCGTCGTCGCGTGGCGTCTTCAGGATGTGGAACGCCAGCCGCTGCGCGCTCTTCGGCCCGACACCGGGAAGGCGCTGCAGTTGCTCGATCAGGCGGGCCAGGGACTCGGGATGGGACATGGCGGCTGCGCGTGCGGAGGGGAGGCCTCAGGAGAGCCCGGGAATCCGGAGCCCCCCCATCATGCCGCCCATCTGGTTCGCCAGCTCGTCGTCGACCTTCCGCTGGGCGTCGTTGATGGCGGCGACGATCAGGTCCTGCAGCATCTCGACGTCGTCCTTCGAGACGACCTCGGGATCGATCGTGATCGACTGGACCTGCTTGGCGCCGTTGACGACCACCGTCACCATGCCGCCGCCCGAGCTCGCCTCGATCCTGAGCTCGGCCATCTGCTTCTGCAGGCGCTCCTGCATCTGCTGCGCCTGCTTCATCATCTGCTGGATGTTCATAGGGCTCCGTTCACATCTCCTCGACGTCGCGAATCTCCGACGGGAAGACATCGAGCAGCGCCTGCACGGCCGGTTCGGCCATCGCCTGCGCCTTCAGCTCCTGCTTGTGGACCTCGGCGGGATCGGGCGCCGCCGCCTCGCCCGCCGCCGCCGGCGCGTCGGGGGCCACCTCGATCGACCGGACCGGCAGGGGCCGGCCCGCCAGGCCGGCCACCAGCGTCTCGAGCCACGGGCGATTCTGCTCGAAGCGGCTCCGCAGCACCTTGTGCACCGTCGTGAAGGTGAAGGTGATCTGATCGGGCCCGACGTCGATCTTCTGTGCCTGGGCGACGACCGTGTTGTAGAAGACCGCCTTCGCCTTGCGGATCTCCGCCAGCAGCGCGTCCTTCAGCGCGCCGGCCGGCACGGGGCCGGTCGGCGCCGGATCGTCCGCCGGCGCGTCGGCGCGGCTGTCGCGCGCGCGCGACGCCGCCGCG
>JAGWRA010000175.1 GCA_028876655.1 Acidobacteriota bacterium
ATCAACTACGACTGGGACGCGGTCTGGCAGTCGAAGACGAGCCGCGACGGCAAGGGCTGGTACGCCGAGATCGCCGTCCCGCTGTCACAGCTCCGCTTCAACGGCCATCCGGGCCGCACCGTGTGGGGGATCAACCTCTGCCGGATCATCATCCGCAAGCACGAAGAGGACTACTGGGTTCCCTTCCCGCGCGAGTGGGGCGCCACCGGCTTTGCGAACCTGACGTACGCCGGCGTGCTGATGGGACTGAAGGACCTGCCGGATCGCCACCGCCTCGAGTTCATGCCGTTCATCGCCCCGGGCGTCTCGCGCGACTACGACGCGGGCACGCCGACGAAGGTCGATCACAAGTACGGATTCGACCTGCGCTACGGCCTGACGTCGAACCTGACGGCGACGGCCACCTACAAGACCGACTTCGCGCAGGTGGAGGCCGACCAGGAGGTGGTGAACCTCTCGCGCTTCAGCCTCTACTTCCCCGAGAAGCGGCAGTTCTTCACCGAGAGCGCCGGGGTGTTCGACTACGGGCGGACGGGGGTCGGCTTCTCGGGCGGCGAGAACGACGGCGGGCCCGGGCTGCTCGCGCTCTTCTACAGCCGGCAGATCGGGCTCTACGACGGGCAGCAGGTCCCGATCCTCGGCGGCGGGAAGATGACCGGCCGGGTCGGGCCGTACGACATGGGGCTGCTGAACATCGAGACCGATCCGGCGACCGTGCTGAATGCCGACGGATCGACCTCGCGGCTGGGGCGGGCGAACTACACGGCGTTCCGCGTGAAGCGGAACATCCTGGCGAAGTCGTCGATTGGCGCCATCGTCCTGAACCGTCAGGGTGGCGGCGCGGGCGACGGGTACAACCGGGCGATCGGCTTCGACTCGGGGCTGGCCTTCGGCAACAACGTGACGATTGCCGCCATGGGGGCGAAGACCTTCTCGCCGGGCGGCGGCGGGAAGGACTTCGCCGGCGCGCTCGACCTCGCCTACAAGTCGGACCGGGTGAACTACGGCGCGACCTATGTGGACATCGGCCAGCGCTTCAACGCCGAGATGGGGTTCATCCCGCGCGTCGACATCCGCCACTCGCGCCTGTCGGCCGGGTGGACGCCGCGGCCCCGCTGGTGGCGGGGCGTCCGGCAGCTGACCTTCAGCGGGCAGCTCGACTACTACGAGGACCACCACGGCCGGCCCGAGTCGCGCACGGACCTGCTGACCTTCGCGGCCGCGCGGCAGGACGGATCGAACCTGACGCTGACCGCGCAGCGCGACTTCGACGCCGTGCCGGCCGACTTCGTGATCGGCCCGGCGACGATTCCGGTCGGCGGCTACCGGTGGGACACGGTCACGGCCGCGTACAGCACGAACAGCAGCAAGCGGGTCTACGCGAGCGGCTCGGCCGCGGCCGGCACGTTCTACGGCGGCCGGAAGCAGACCTACCAGGTGAGCCTGAACTTCCTGCCGTTCCGGACGCTGCTGCTCGAGAACATCTACACGCGCAACCAGCTGTCCCTGCCCGGCACGTCGCCGTTCGCGACCAACGTGCTGAGCTCGCGCGTCAGCTACTCGTTCTCGCCGAACCTGTTCGTGAAGAGCTTCGTGCAGTACAACGACGACCGCCGCCTGGCCACGCTGAACCTGCTCTTCTGGTACATCTACCGTCCCGGCAGCCACCTCTACGTCGTCTACAACCAGGGGTGGGACACCAACCTGCCCGGGCCGTACAGTTACCTGCCGCGCAACCGCTCGCTGGCGATCAAGATGACGTACTGGCTGGCGCGATAGCGCCTGCGGCCCGCGCGAGGCGGAGCCGCGTGCCGCGTGTAGTTGTCAGTTGTGAGTTGTCAGTTATCAGTTGTGAGTTGTCAGTTCTGAGTCGTGAGTATTGGGCAATACCCATTGCCCATTGCCCGTTGCCCATTGCGATGAGGCGTCTGCATTGTTCACCGCGGATGGGGCCCCACCCCCATCCGCTCGCGCTCGGCGGCTCGGCTCCGCCTCGCTTCCCTCCGGCGCCTCGCGCGGGCCGCGGGCGCTCACTCGGGCAGCGCCTGCCCCTTGGTTTCCAGGCCGAAGGGGACGAGCAGCAGGCCGACGGCGAAGGCGATGGCGGTGAGCGCCACCGGGGTGCCGATGGTGTGGAAGTACGCGACACCCGCGCCGACGAGGAAGGTGACGCCGGCGCCGACGAAGCGGCCGACCGAGGTCGTGAAGGCGAAGGCGCTGGCGCGGCAGCTCGTTTCGTACTGCTCGGGGAGCCAGAGCGTGTAGATCGCGAAGTTCGCGCCGCCGATGCCGAGGACGAACAGCACCACCATGAACCAGGGCAGGGCGCCGCTCTGGAGGTAGAAGACGTAGCCGAAGCCGACGGCGATCGAGACGCCCATCAGCAGGAAGAAGATCCCCAGCGTGACGCGGCGGCCGAGCCGCTCGGCCATCGGCGGCAGCAGCAGGCAGCCCAGGATCGTGCCGACCGACAGCAGCATGGTGGCGTCGGAGGCGAGCCGCGCGGCATCGGCCGTCTGGTAGCCGGCCGCGGTGGCGAGGTGGATGACCGACGCCGGCACGTAGACCGAGCCGGCCCAGAGGCCGACGATCGAGACCAGCAGATACACCGAGTTCAGGATCGTGCGGCGGCGGTAGCGCGGGGCGAACAGGTCGCCGAACGCCCGGCGCATCGTCAACCGCGCGCCGAGCTTGTCCTTCGCGGCCGACCAGCGCTCGGGCTCGCGGACGCCGTAGCGGATGAAGGCCACGAGCAGAGCCGGCGTGCCGCCCACCGCGAACATCATCCGCCAGCCGTAGCGCGCGCCGATCACGTAGTTGGCGAGGCCGGCGAGGAAGATGCCGACGTAGTAGCCGGTGTGCAGGTAGCCGGCGCCCATTGCCCGCTTCGATTCGGGCCATTCCTCGGCGACGAACGTCCCGCCCATCGACCATTCCCCGCCGATGCCGATGCCGCTCAGCAGCCGGAAGGCCGCGAGCTGCCAGATCGAAGTGGCGACCGCGCCGAGGAAGGTGAAGAGCGAATAGCAGAGGATCGTCAGCATCAGCGTGCGGACGCGGCCGAACCGGTCGGCGAGCGGACCCCACAGCATCGACAGGCCCCAGCCGACGAGGAACAGCGCGAAGAGCAGGCCGCCGTAGAAGCCGATGTTGTCCGGCGTGGCGGGGATGCCCGAGCGGGGCAGCAGCTCGGTCAGCGCCGGCGTCAGCACCAGCGCGTAGATGAACGAGTCCATCCCGTCGAGCGTCCAGCCGCCCCACGACGCCCAGAAGCCGCGGATCTGGTTGCGGGTCAGGCGGACCGGTGCCCCCGGCTCGATCGCCGAATCCATGCGCGGTTCCTCACAGCGGTTCGCTGACGTACGCGTCCGCTTCGATTTCCACCAGCATCTGCGGATCTATGAGGCGGCTCACCTCGACCATGCTCGTGGCGGGCCGCACGTCGCGGAAGACCTCGCCGTGCGCGCGGCCGATCGCCTCCCACTGCGAGATGTCCGTGACGTACATCCGCGTGCGGACCACGTCGCGGAGCGACGCCCCGACCCGGGTCAGCGCCGCCTCGATGTTGCGCAGCACCTGCCGCGTCTGGGCGTAGGCGTCGCCGACGCCGATGATGGCGCCCTGCTCGTCGGTGGCCGTCGTCCCCGACACGTGGACGTGCGGGCCGATGCGGACGGCGCGGGAGTAGCCGACGGACGGCTCCCATTTCGTGCCGGTGCTGATGTTGGTTCGAGGGGAAGACATGATGAACGTCTCCGGGCTACAGGCTTCAGGCGACGGTCTACGGTCCGGTCGCGCGTGCACGCCGCAACGGGCAATGAGCAATGGGCAATGGGTATTGCCCAATACTCACGACTCAGAACTGATAACTCAAAACTGATAACTCAGAACTACAACATTCCCCTATCTCATCGTCACGATCGCCTGCATGATGTGGATCGCGTTGAAGAAGTTGCCGACGCGCAGGTTCTCGTTCGGGCCGTGCTGGTTGTCGTCGAAGTTGACGACCGGCATGCCGACGGTCGGCGCCTTCAGGACGTCGGAGAACAGGTAGAACGGTGTCGAACCGCCGAGCGTCGGCATCCGCACCGGCGTGGTGTGCAGGGCTGCCGCGACCGCGGCGACGGCCCGTTCCGCCATCGGACTGGTCAGTGGCGTCCGGCCCGCCGGATAGCCGCCGATCCGCCGCAGCTTCGCCAGCAGGGGATAGGTCGCCCGCTCCTGATCGGTCGGTGCGTCGCCGGTGATCAGGTGGAAGCCCTGCGCGCGGATGTGCGCCTCCAGCCGGGCGAACTGCGCGTCCGGGGTGATGTTCTTCACGAACCGCAGGTCGAGCCGTGCGACGGCCTGCGCAGGAATCACCGTCCGTCCCTGGCCGGTCACCGTGCCGGCGCCGAGCCCCGAGACGTTCAGGGTCGGCAGGTTGTGCAGCGCCTCGAGGCGCTGCCCCGGGAACTCCTGCTGCGCGAAGCCGAAGGCGTGCATCAGCCGCGGGTCGACGTCCGGGATCTCCGCCAGCGCCTTCTTCTCCTCGGCGGTCAGCGGCACGACGTCCTTGTAGAAGCCGGCAATCGTCACGCGGCCCGTCGGATCCTTCATCGACGTCAGCAGCCGCGCCAGCTCGAACGCCGGGTTCGGCGCCCAGTTGCCGTAGTTGCCGCTGTGCAGATCGTGCCGGGCGCCGAAGACGGTCAGCTCGGCGCTCATGATGCCGCGCGCGCCGAAGACGAATGTCGGCCGGCCGCTCGGGTGCTGCGGGCCGTCCACCAGCACGATCAGGTCGCTGCGGATCTGCGCCGCCTGCTCGCGCACGACGGTCGGCAGCGACGGCGACCCGGCCTCCTCGTCCCCCTCCATCAGCACGCGCAGCGTCGACGTCAGCGGGTGTCCCGTGGCGCGGGCCTCGTCGATCGCCGACAGGAAGGCGACGATCGGCCCCTTGTCGTCGGCCGCCGACCTGGCGTACAGCCGCCACTCCGGATCGATCGCCCCGCTCGCCGGGAGACTGACGACGCGGCCGCCCTGCTCGAGCGGCTTGTCACGGTAGATCGGCTGGAACGGGCCGGAGTCCTTCCACTCGGAGGGGGTCACCGGCTGGCCGTCGTAGTGGAAGTAGAAGGTGATCGTCCGCGACGGCTTGCCGGGCGGCACCAGCTCGCCGATGAGCACCGGCGAGCCCGGCGTCTGGACGACGGTCATGTGGAAGCCGCGCTGCTCGAACATCGTCTTCAGCCGGGCGGCGTTCCTTGCGATGTCGGGCTTGTCGGACGCGACGTTGGGAATCGACAGGAAGGCCGTCAGCTCGCCCAGTTCCGAGCGGGGCGTCGGCGATGCGGCCGTCTGCGCGCCGGCTGGCGCCAGGACGAGGCCGAGGAACAGCGCGGTCAGGACCGTTGGCTTGAACATGTGGACTCCCTATCTCCCCACGATCTTCTTCCCGTCCTTGAACACCTCGACGACCGTCTTCAGGTTGTGGATGTCGGCGGCCGGATCGGCCGACAGCACCACGAGATCGGCCTGCTTGTTCGGCGTGATCGTCCCGCGCTTCGCCCCCTGGCCGACGACGAGGGCGTTGACCTGCGTGGCCGAGTGGATCGCCTGGAGCGGGGTGAAGCCGCAGTGGGCGACCAGCAGCGCCAGTTCGTCGAGCACCGTCGGCGAGGCGCTGACGTCCGGGCCGTTCTTCCCCGAGGGCAGCCCCTGGCTGTCGGTGCCGGCGTCGACGAGCACGCCCCGCTCGTGCGCCTCCTGCGTCACCGCGTAGCTCCACGGCATGATCCCCGCGCCCACCGCGCCGGGCTCCTGCGCCGCTTCCTGCTCGAAGACGCGCAGCGTCGCGTCGAGCACCGTGCCGTGCGCCTTCATCGCGTCGAGCAGCGCGAGGATGCGCGGATCGTCCGGCTTCACGGTGAGGAACGGCCCGTAGGCGCGCGAGCGGTAGTCCTGCGGGACGCGCGGCGCCGCCTCCCACGCGAGGTACGGCGTGTGCGAGATCGAATCGGCGCCGGCCTCGACGGCGTCCATCGGCGTGGCCGGGAAGATCGTGGCGTGCGTCCAGACGAGCATCCCCTGCCGGTGCGCCTCGGCCGTGATCGCCTTCACCAGCGACGCCGGCAGGTTCGCGTAGAGCTTCATGCCGGTCGCGCCGGTTCCCTTCGCTTCGGCGATCGCGATCCGCAGGTTCGTCGTGGCATCCACGCTGCGCATGTACGGCGCGCCGCCGAGCAGGATCCCCTGCGACGTCCCCGGCACGCGCGGATCCTCGGCGAAGAAGGTCGGGCCCGCCATCAGCGCGCTGTAATAGATGTTGGGCCACGGCCGCTCGTCGAGGAGTGCTTCGCGCGAGAGGTAGGAGAGGATGCGCGCGTCGCCCGCCATGTCGCGGATCCCGGTAATCCCGTGCTGCAGCAGGCCGTCGAGCAGCGTCCGGTACTGCTCGTACGTCGTCGGCCGGCCGGTGATGTGCACGTGCGCGTCGATCAACCCGGGCACCAGGAACCTGCCGGCCAGATTCTCGACGGTCGTCCCTTCGGGCAGCTTCTCCGAGCCGTCGGCGAACACCGCCGCAATCCGGCCGTGGCGGATGACGACCGTCGTGTCCGGCCGCGCCGGGGCGCCCGTGCCGTCGATCACCGTGACGTGCGTCAGCGCGACGGCGGCCGGCGCCGCCGGCCGGGCCTGGGCCCGCAGCCGGGTGCCGGCGGCCATCGCCAGGACCACCGCCACCATCACCCATGCGGCATGTCCGGCTGCCGCCGCCCGGCCGCCGCCGATCCGAGTGCGCATCACCAGCTCCTCCTTTTCCCGGACCGCCATTCTAGACCCGGCGGCAGGGGATCCCACAACGATTGGGGGCGCCGGACGGCAGGGCGCCACTATAGGCGGTCATCCTTTCACGCAGGGACACTCTTTGGCGGTCGGTCGAGTGACCGGTCGTGGGACACGGCCGGCGGCGTGCAGCCGGTCTGGATCCCGGCGCCGGCGCCGGGCGTCTAACCGGCCGGGACAGCCGGGTTCCGGCGGGCACGCTTTGTTGACAGTTTCCAAGCTCCCGGGTGTAAGCTCAAAGACTCGTTTTCAAGCTGTCCCTTCAGAGGAGGACTCACGCATGCGGAAGATGTTCTCGACGCTCGCTGCAGCGGCGTTCGTGGCGGCCCTGGCGGCCCCGGCGTTCGCAGCGACCACCGTCAAGGGTGAAGTGATCGATACGGCCTGCTACGGCCGGATGGGCGCGAAGGCCACCGGCTCCGGTCATGCCGCCTGCGCGCTGAAGTGCGCGAAGAACGGCAACACCATGGCGATCCTGACGAAGGACGGCAAGGTGTACGACATCACCGGCGAGTACGCGGCGAACAAGAACGCCAAGCTGCTCGAGTACGTCGCGAAGGACGTGACGGCCGAGGGCACCGTGATGGAGATGAACGGCAAGAGCTCGATCAAGATCGAGAAGATCTCGGTCGAGAAGTAGATCGTTCACGAACGATCGGCAGGGGCCTCGTCAGCAACGACGAGGCTCCTTTTTTTTACTCAGATCCCCGCCTTCTCCCGAGTCAGCGCCCACGCCCGCCGGACGTGCGTCTCGGTCGTCCGCAGGTGGCCGACCGCCAGGCGCAGCGCGTAGCGCCCGTCGAGCCTGGTGTGCGAGATGAAGATCTCGCCGGTGCGGTTCACCTCGTCCAGGATGCGCGCGTTCAGCGCCTCGAGGTCCGCCTCGCTCAGCGCGCGCCCCGCCGGCTTCACCCGGAAGCAGACGACGCTGAAGGGGACCGGCGCGAGCCGCTCGAAGTCGGAATCGGCGTCCACCCAGCCGGCGAACAGCTGCGCCAGCCGGATGTGCTCCGCCAGCCGCACCCGGATTCCGTCGGCGCCGAAGTACCGCAGGATCATCCACAGCTTCAGCGCGCGGAACCGCCGCCCGAGCTGCACGCCGGTGTCCATCAGGTTCCGGACCGTTGCGGCGTCGGTCGTCTTCAGATATTCCGGCGTCAGCGCGAAGGCGGCGCGGACGATGTCCATGCGCCGGCAGAAGAAGGCGCTGAGATCGAACGGGGTGAACAGCCACTTGTGCGGGTTGACCACCAGCGAGTCGGCGCGATCGGCACCGGCCAGGACCTCGCGGTGATCCGGCAGGATGGCGGCCACGCCGGCGTACGCCGCGTCGACGTGCAGCCAGAGCCTCTCGGCTTCACAGATATCCGCGATCGCCGGCACCGGGTCGACACTCGTCGTCGAGGTCGTCCCCACCGTCGCAACGACGGCCATCGGCTGCCAGCCGGCCGCGCGGTCCTCGGCAATCGCGTCGCGCAGGGCGTCCGGGCGCATGCGGAAATGGCCGTCGCACGGGATCTTGCGGAGCGAGTCGTGACCGAGGCCGATCGCGATGACGGCCTTGTCGATCGACGAGTGCGTCTGCTCGGAGCAGTAGACCCGAAGGCGCGGGAGGTCGGCGCGCCCGGCCAGCCCGCGCTGCCGCACTTGCGGGACGGCCACCTCGCGCGCGGCAATCAACGCGTGCATCGTCGACACCGACGCCGTGTCGTAGATGACCCCTTCGAACGTGTCCGGCAGTCCCATCAGCCGGCGGAGCCAGCCGAGCGCGACCTCTTCGAGTTCGGTGGCGGCCGGTGACGTCCGCCAGAGCATGGCCTGCTGGTTGAGCGCGGCCGAGAGGAACTCGGCGAGGACGCCGGGGCCGCTGCCGGTGATGGCGAAGTAGGCGAAGAAGCCGGGATGGTTCCAGTGCGTGAGGCCCGGCACCAGCACGCGCTCGAAGTCGGCGAAGATGGCGTCGAACGGCTCGCCCTGCTCGGGCGCCTGCCGGGGGAGGGCGTTGCGGATATCGCCGGGGGCGACCTGCGCGAGCACGGGGTAGCGCTCGGCGTGCGCCAGGTAGTCGGCAATCCAGTCCACCAGGCGGTGGCCCTGGCGGCGGAAGTCCTCCGGGTCCATGTCGCCGGGGGGCGGTCCCCCGGCCGGCGGCGTGCTCGGCATCTACCGTTGATGCGCCTTCTCGTGCGACTTGATGTAGTCGAGCGCGAACGTCTTCAGCCCTTCGCCGCGCAGGCCGATCAGCTCGGCTTCCTTCGTCGCCCGATCGATCGTCCAGCCGTCCACCAGTACGCGCTTGATCAGCCACATCGCGCCGACGCGCGACGCCGTGGCGCAGTGGATGTAGACCGGCTGGTTCGCCTTATCGGTGACGACCTTCAGGAAGGCGTCGGCGACCGACGGCAGCGGGTCGGCCGGGTTGAGGGGCAGATGGAAGTACTTGATGCCGACCTTCTTCGCCGCCGCCTCCTCGCCGGCCACGTCGGAGCCGCGCTCAACAGCCAGGCGGAAGTTGACGATCGAGACGAAGCCCCGCTTCTTCAGCTCGGCGATCGCCGACGGATCGGTCGCGCCACCGCAGGCGACCGAGGCGTCGACCTGGGTGTAGTTGTAGATGCCGGGGACCGTTTCCTTCCGGTCCTGCTGCGCGGCCGCGGGCCACGCGGCCAGGCTGACGAGGATGGCGACTGCCGCAACGAGGCGGAATGACGCGGATCGGGAGGTCTGCATGCGCCGATTCTATACCCGATCGCTCGGCCATCCACGCCGCATCCGGCCCCGCAGCCAGCCGAGCAGCCGCTGCGCCATCCGGTGCGTGACCACCAGCGCCGCAAAGCCGAGGACGAGCGCGATCGGCACGATCCAGTAGCCGCCCTGCACGACGGCGCCCGGCGGCAGCGGGAACTGCGCGCCGAGTGCGTGCGGAATGCCGTTCACGGTGATGAGGCCGACGTTGTCCGGGAAGATCGGCTTCAGGAAGGCCACGAGCAGCAGGCCGATGCCGACCGCGTAGCCGACGAGCAGGCCGAGCACGCAGCAGAATCCTGCGGCGGTCGTCGTCGCGGCGTGGAGCAGCCCGCGCATGACGGGCACGAGCCGTCCGGTCGTCACCGCCTCGTCGAGCGTCAGCTCGGCCGAGTAGGCGCGCGCGACCCGCAGCGGCGATCCGACTTCGGCCAGCAGGCGCTCGAGCGCCTGCCGCTCGTCGGGCACCGGTTCGGTCTCGGCAATCCGCTCCGCGATGTGACCGCTCACCTCGCGCGCCGCATCGTCGGCGACGTCGCGGGGGAGTGCGCCGCGCAGCGAGCGCTCGAGGACGTAGAGATAGCCTTGCACGCGCGTCTGTCCGGTCTGGCTCAGATTCATGGCCGTGGCTCCGCCGCCCGGATCAGGCGGGCGATCTTCGCGGTGAACGTGTTCCAGTGGTCGGTCATCTCGGCCAGGCGGGTCCGCCCGGCCGCGGTCAGGCGGTAGTACTTGCGCGGGTGCGGCCCCTCGCCGGCCACCCACTCGGCGGCCAGCAGGCCGTCGCGCGTGAGGCGGCTCAGGATCGGATAGACCGTCCCTTCGGTGACGATGAGGTCGGTGAAGGCCTCGAGGTGGCGGATGATTTCGAGGCCGTAGCGACGGCCCGGCGCCAGCGTCAGCAGGATCGCCAGCTCGAGTCCGCCTCGTCTCAGTTGTTCGCTCCACGCGTCCCGTTCGGTCATGGCCGGCGACTCCCCGCGTCCTCTGTCATCGCGGCGCCTCATACTTGGTGTCACGATGTATAAGACGGAGCTGAGCGCAGGGAAGTTCCCGGAAGCGCCTGCGGCCCGCGCGAGGCGCCGGAGGGAAGCGAGGCGAAGCCGAGCCGCCGAGCGCGTAGCCGATGGGGGTGGGCCCCCATCGGCACTGAATAATGCCGTACAGAAAAAGGGCGTTCAGCCACGCGTGTGGACGCGACTGAACGCCAAAGGAGGATTGGATACCGACTTCGTAAGCAGGTGTGCTCTACCCTCGTTGCGCTCCGCAGCTATTTCTCGCTGGTGACGGTCACGGCTTTCCGCAGGCGGACGGTGACCGTCGCCCCTGCCGGGAAGGTCGCCGGGCGGTGTCCGCCCGCTTCGACCAGGGCCGTGCCGCCGGCGGCGCCGGTGGCGCCGCCGATGAGGGCCCCGCGGGCCCCTCCGAAGATTGCGCCGAGAATGGTGCCGGCGACGGCGCTCGCCCCGATCTTCCGGCTGGCGGCGTCGCCCGGCGCCTCGCCGTCGCGGAAGATCGTGTCCGTATGGATCGGCAGCACCGAGCCGTCGGCCATCCGGATCGTGTCGAATGCAATGCCCAGCCGGGCCCGCTCGTGGAACTTGCCGCCCTGGTCCACTTCGACGACCACGCCTCGCACCGGCGTGCCGGCCGGAATGGCGACCTTGTCGCCCACCTTCACGTCGCGCGACACGTGCGCGTCCACTTCGTCCTCGACGCGCGCCGTCTCGCTCGACAGCGGCGTATCGATCACCAGGCCGATCACCGAGTCGGCCGAGATCACGTACTGCTCGATCGGCTTCAGATCGGCGTCCTGGCTGGCCGCGTCGGCCGGCGCCGTCGCGGCGGGCGGCGGCAGCGGGTCGTGCGACGTCAGTTCCTGTTCGATGGCCGGCCACTCAGAGGCGGCGATCGGCGACCCGCCAATCGGTCCGTAGCTCGGGGCCGGGGCCGGGGCCGGACGCGGGGCGGTGCGCACGGGATCGGCGGCGCGCTCGCGACGGGGTGCAGGCGCCGCCGTGGCCGTCCGCTCGACGGGCGCCTTTCTGACCCGCTCCACTTCAACCGGCCGCGCCGGTGTCCGGGCAGGCTCCTGAACCGGCTGAGCCGAAGGCGCGCCCTCGTTCGCCGGGGCCGCCGGCGCCGGCCGGCTCTGCCGGACGGCGTAGTAGCCACCCGCCGCAGCGGCGGCGAGGCACCCGGCGGCGAGCAGTGCGAAGCTGAGCGGATTGCGCGGCATGTGAAACGTCTCCCGAGGTCTTGCGACCCGCACTCGCCACCTGGTCCAGCAAGCCCCGTGCCTGCCCCGGCGGATCGGAACCCCTTCCACGGTGCGCAAATCCGGGCAGCAGGCCCGCCGCCGCGCCGCCGGAATGTCCCCTCGACATGACCGTGTCCTGCGCGGTGGCCAGCCGCGCCGGCCGTGGACGCCCGACCGCTGCCGCGTGCGCCCTTGGACGGGGTTACGCCGGGAGTGGCCCGCGCGTTGCACTTCCGCCGCCCGAAGCGGAGAATCGGCTCATGACCGTCACCCGGTTGCTGCGTCGGTCCGTTCCCCTGCTGATGGCTGCCGCGCTCACGGCCGGGCTGGCGACGCCGGCTCGTGCCGTCACGCTGCGCGACCTCGTCGCGCTGTCGCAGGCGGGCCTGTCGGATGCCGTGCTGATTGCCCTGATTCAGACCGACCAGACGATCTACGGTGTGACGCCGCGGCAGATCCTTACCCTCAAGGCGGATGGTGTCAGCGATCCTGTGATCCTCGCGCTCATCCGCAACGGCCGTCAGGACGGGGTGCCGCCGGCCCAGCCGTCGGTGGCGCCGCCCGCGCCCGAAGCGCCGGCAGCCTCGGCGGACCGTGCGCTGCCGCCCGGCGAAACCGGCGTGGCCGTGGTCGGCGATCATCCGGTCGCACCGGCGCCTGCAGCCGCACCGGTCGTGGTGGTGCCCGCCCCCGTCTTCTATCCCGTCGCGGTGCCTGTCTATGTCGGCCCGCCCGGTTCCAATTCCGCGCCGCACCGGCGTTTCGCGCCACCCCGCAGCGTCTGGAGGGGCGCGTCCGGTTTCGGCACCGTGGCCGCGAGCCGCGGCATCCTCGGCGGCAACACCATCGTCGTCAACGGCCTGCGGATCGTGACGCCGCGGGTGGTGTCGGTGAGGGTGGGGGGACAGCGGCACCACTGACTGACGGGCTACGGGCTGCACGCTCCGGGCTCTTGGCTCGGTCGCGTACGTGCGCTGCACATCGCACCTCGCACGGACAAACCGCACATCGCGCATTGCACGTCGCACCTCGCACGTGGCAAGCTTTCCCCCATGCCTCCCTTCGCCCTCGTCACCGGCACTTCCTCCGGCATCGGCCAGGCGGTCGCGCGCGAGCTGCTCACCCGGGGCTGGGAGGTGGCCGGCCTGGCCCGGCGTGCCGCGCCGATTGACGATCCGGCCTATCACCATCACCTGTTCGACCTGGCCGACAGCGGTGCGCTGCCTGCGCTCGTCTCCGACCTGTGCGCGCGCTACGGCATCGCGGACCGGCCGCGCGCCGGGCTGGTCAACAACGCCGCCGTCGTGGGCGAGCTGACCGGTGCCGATCGTCTCGACCCGCGGCGGCTTCTCGCGACGCAGGCCGTGAACCTCGTCGCGCCGGTCTTCCTGGCCGGCGCGTTCGTGCATCGCTGCCCGTCGTCCGTGCCGCTGCGCGTGGTGAACGTCTCGACCGGCGCCGCGACGCGCGCCTTCCCGGGGATGACGGCGTATGCCAGCAGCAAGGCCGCGCTGCGCATGGCGGGCATGGTGATGGGCTCGGAGCTCGACGCCGCCCCGACCGGGCGCGACGTGGCGATCCTCAGCTTCGAGCCCGGCGTCGTCGATACCGCCATGCAGGTGACCGCCCGTTCGACGCCGCAGGCGGAGTTCCCGAGCGCGGATCTGTTCGTCGGCTTCCACCAGCAGGGGATGCTGATTCCGCCCGAGGGGCCCGCGCGGGCCATTGCCGACTTCCTCGAATCCAACGGCCAGCCGCACTTCGCCGAACGCCGCTTCGGCGGGTGACCGGCGCATCGCGCCCACCGGCGCGGCCGCTGACCCGCGTCGGGTAAACTGGCGGACGACGGGGTCCCTGACGCCGACGGCCACCTGACCGACGGTGGAGGACGCGATCGTGTGGTCCCTCTCGATTCCGCTGCAGCTCGTCGCGGGGTTCGTCGCGCTCGTCGCCGGCGCGGAACTGCTGGTGCGCGGCGCGTCTCGCCTGGCCGCGGCGCTCGGCGTGCCGCCCCTGATCATCGGGCTCACCGTGGTCGCCTACGGCACCAGCGCGCCCGAGTTCGCCGTCAGCATCAAGGCCGCGCTGGCAGGACAGGCCGGGCTCGCCCTCGGCAACCTCGTCGGCAGCAACATCTTCAACACGCTCTTCATCCTCGGGCTCTCCGCGCTGCTGACGCCGCTCGTGGTGTCGGCCAGGCTCGTCCGGCTGGACGTGCCGCTGATGATCGCGGTGTCGCTGCTCGTCCCGATCATGGGCCTCGACGGTCGCTTCGGCCGTGCGGATGGCCTGGTGCTGGTCGGCGGCCTCGTCGCCTACACGGGATTCCAGGTCTGGCAGAGCCGGAACGAGCGCCCGGCCGTCGTCCGGGAGTACGCGCAGGAGTTCGACGACGGCGTGGCCCGCGAGAAGCGGCGGTGGATCGTGGACGCGGCGTTCGTCACGGGCGGCCTGGTGCTGCTGGTGCTCGGGTCGCGCGGGCTCGTGGCGGGTGCGGTGGCGCTGGCCAGGGTGCTCGGCATCGGCGAACTGATCATCGGCTTGACCATCGTGGCTGTCGGCACGTCATTGCCAGAGGTCGTGACGTCGATCGTCGCCGGAGTCCGAGGCGAGCGCGACATCGCCGTGGGGAACGTCGTTGGCAGCAATCTGTTCAATCTGATGGGAGCGCTCGGCCTGGCGAGCCTGCTCGCCCCCGGCGCTGTCGAGGTCGCCGCGTCCGTGGAGCGCTTCGATCTGCCGGTGATGGCCGCCACGGCGCTCGCCTGCCTGCCGATCTTCATCGGCGGGCGGATCTCGCGATGGGAAGGCGGCCTGCTGGCCGGCTACTACGTGGCCTACACCGTGTATCTGGTCATGGCCGCGACCGGTCACGCGGCGCTGCCCGCGTTCGGGGCTGCGATGCGCTGGTTTGCGATCCCCCTCACCATCGTGACGCTGGTGGTGGTGGCCGTCCAGCGGCGGAGGAACGGCCGGGTGCCGGCGATCTGAAGGGCGTCCTGCCGCCATCGGCCGCAGGCGGCGCTACACTCTGAGTCATGGACCCCCGCGCGCGTCAGCTCATCGACCGGCTGCAGTTACAGCCCCACCCGGAGGGCGGCTTCTACCGCGAGATCTTCCGGTCGGCAGCGACCGTCCGTCCCGACGACGACCGGCCGCCGCGCGCGGCGCTGACGACGATCTATTTCCTGCTGGCCGAAGGGCAGCACAGCCGCTGGCACCGCGTGCGGTCCGACGAGGTGTGGCACGCGTACGACGGCGACGGCCTCGAGCTGTTCCAGGCGCCGCCCGATCTGGCGTCGGTCGAGTGTCTGGCGCTCGGACCGCCGGACGGTGTCGTGGGGCCCGTGCACACCGTGCCGGCCGGCTGGTGGCAGGCAGCCCGGCCGCGCGGGGCCTTCAGCCTCGTCGGCTGCACCGTCGGCCCGGGCTTCGAGTTCGACGACTTCAGTTTCCTGCGCGACGAGGCCGCACTGGTCGAACGCCTGACCGCGCAGGCGCCGGAGCTGAGGGTGCTGGTGTAGCGCCACGAAGGCACGAAGGCACGAAGCTCTTCAGGTGTCGCAATGGGCAATGTGCAACGAGCGATGGCTATTGCTCAGGCGCTCGATTGTTCACAGGGCGCACGTCGTAGGTGGTACGTCGTACGTCCCGCACGTTGTACGTCGTACCTCGCACGTCGTACGTATCTCCACCACCGTCAGGAGATCTCTTCATGCATCTCGATCTGACCGATGACGAAGCGGGCACGCTGCGTGCCCTGCTGCACGACTATCTGCCGGAACTGCGGCGCGAGGTCGCCCGCACCGAGAAGCACGACTTCCGTCACGAGCTGGTGAAGCGGCAGGAACTGGCCGAGCGGCTGGTCGCCGAACTGGGCGGGCGGTAGCGCTTGGCGTCCCCGGGGCGATCGACGGCACGCGCCTGAAGGTCGGTCCGATCGAGGCGATCGACGGCACCCCGGTCGTGGACATCAAGAGGGTGCTCGACTGAGAAATCAGGCTCTCGATTCTCAGGCGCTCGTGTTCGCGCCTGACAACTCCGTAGCCCGAAGCCCGTAGCCGGGGAACTCAGAACTCAAAACTCAGAACTCAAGACTGACAACTCTCAACTCCCCGGTTCCTTCGGCGGCGTCAGCTGGTACTCGAACGGCGGCGTCGCGCCCATCAGGTACCGCACGAAGTAGTCCCACCGCCGGCG
>JAGWRA010000176.1 GCA_028876655.1 Acidobacteriota bacterium
CCCCGGCGGCCTGGCGGGGGGCCTTGCCCCTGACCTATCACCTGGGGCCAGGACCGGCAACGGTCCACCTGCAAGTGGCGTCCCAGTGGGATCAAGCCCCCGCCCGCGATATCATCGCCCGCCTGCCTGGCACGGACGCCCCCGACGAATGGATCATCCGCGGCAACCACCACGACGCCTGGGTCTGCGGCGCCGAAGACCCCATCAGCGGCACCGTCACCTTGTTGGAGGAAGCCCGGGCCCTCAGCGAGTTGGTCCGGGCCGGCTGGCATCCCAAGCGGACCATCCTGTTCACGGTCTGGGACGGGGAGGAGCCGGGCCTGCTCGGCTCGACCGAATGGGCCGAGGAGCACGAGAAGGAACTGCAGCAGCACGCGATCGTCTACATCAACTCGGACGGCAACGGGAAGGGCTACCTGAACATGGAAGGCAGCCACTCCCTCGAGCACTTCGTGAACCAGGTCGCCAAGTCGATCACCGATCCGGAGACGGGCGAGTCGGTCTGGATCAAGGTCAACACCCGGGACCGGAACCGCGCGAAGACCCCGATGGCGATGGCCGATCTCTACGACGGCAACGACCTGCACATCGGCGCGCTGGGATCGGGCTCCGACTACTCGGCGTTCCTCCAGCACGACGGGCTCCCGACGCTCGCCCTGAGCTACGGCGGCGAGGGCGGTGGCGGCGTGTATCACTCGATCTACGACGACTTCTACTGGTACACGCACTTCGGCGACACGACCTTCGTCTACGGCCGTGCGCTGGCGCAGACCATGGGGACGACGGTGATGCGGCTGGCCGACGCCGACGTGCTGCCGTTCTACTTCACCGACTTCGCCGACACGATCACCCGTTACGAGGGGCAGCTGAAGGATCTGGTGAAGAGCCCGAGCGGGTTCGACTTCACCCCGCTCTCGCAGGCGGTCGCGTCGCTGACGACGGCGGCGCACGACTACGACACGGCCATGGCGGCCGCGTCGCACAACGGCAGCCTCTTCAAGAAGACGCCCGAGGAGCTGACCGCCCTGAACACGCTGCTCTACCAGAGCGAGCAGAAGCTGACCACCGAGGCCGGACTGCCGAGCCGGCCGTGGTACAAGCACACGATCTACGCGCCGGGCTACTACACGGGCTACGGCGTGAAGACGCTGCCGGGGGTGCGTGAAGCGCTCGAGCGGCAGGACTACAAGACGGCGACGGCGCAGGAAGCGGCGCTGGTGAAGGCCCTCGAGGCCTACACGGCGCAGATCAAGGCCGCCACGGCCAGGATCGTCGAGTAGGACCGGTGGAACGGGCGGTCCGCGGCCGGCGCGGATCGCCCGCTCGCTATGCCCCGTCGGGCCGCCCGGCGTCGAGGGGGTGGACGGTGATGACGTGGTCGGCGACCGGCCGGCCGCCGACGAGATGTTCCTGGATAATCCGCTCGAGGACGGGCGGGTCGCACTCGCGGTACCAGATCCCGTCCGGATAGACGAGCGCCACCGGCCCGCCGGCGCAGATCCGCAGGCAGTTCGCCTTCGTCCGCAGCACGCCGCCTTCTTCCGAGAGCCCGAGCTCCTTCAACCGGGCCTTCAGGTAGTCCCAGGCCGCGAGCCCCCGCTCCTTGTCACAGCACTTCGGCGTCGTCTGGTCGCAGCAGAGAAAGATGTGGCGGCGGGCCACCGGGATGCCGGTCGACGCCACCTTGCGCTGCTGCTTGTCGAGATCGTCTGGAGTCGCCATCGTCACTTCTCAACAGGAGATCAGGAAGATCGTTCACAGGAGGGACAGGAGATCAGGAGTGCTGAGCAGGAGGGACAGGAGTTCAGGAGAAACACAAGGTAATCTCCTGGTCTCCTGTTTCTCCTGTCGAATCCTCCTGGGCTCCTGGTCTCCTGTGCGGGATCAGACCCCGAAGCGATCGGCGTCCCACTTCAGGCCGAGGGCGCTCGGCGGGGCCATGTAGCCGATCAGGGCCGAGGCGGCCACGACGACCGGGCTGGCGAGGTAGCCCTCCCCGCCGAGGCCCATGCGGTTCTGCCAGTTGCGGTTGAACGACGTGATGGCGCGCTGCCCCTTCTTGAGGGCGTCCGGTCCCTGGCCGAAGCAGGGGCCGCACCACGACTGCCGGATCTGGCCGCCGACGGCGCGGAAGACGCCGGCAATCGACTCGCCGCCGAGGCGCGGATCGGGCTTCTCGATCTGGCGGGCCACGCCGCCCGATCCCGGGAAGACGACGAACTCGCGGCTGACCTTCTTGATCCCCTGCTTGCGCGCGGCGTCGATGACGAGGGCGGCCGACAGCAGGTCGTCGTAGCTGCCGTTGGTGCAGGAGCCGATCAGCGCCTTGTCGAAGGTGAGCTTCTCGCCCGCCACCTCCTCGGCCGCGAACGCGTTGCCGGGGCTGAACGGCTTGGCGATCATCGGGACCACGCCGGGCAGTTCCAGCGTCTCGTCGATCTCGTACACGGCGTCGGCGCCCGGCCGGATCGGCGGGTACGGCAGGTCGGCAATCCCCTTCGCGCGGTACCAGGCGTAGGTGATGTCATCGGGCGCGAAGATGCCGTTGAGCGCCTCGGCCTCGGCCATCATGTTGGCGATGGTGTTGCGGTAGGCGATCGGCAGCTGCAGCCCCTGGTCGACGAGCTCGACCGACATCCCCTGCGACTGCTTCGCGCCCCAGCGGCGCAGCAGCTCGAGGACGATGTCCTTGCCGGTGACCCACGGCTGCAGCTTGCCGGTGAAGACGACGCGGCGCGCCTTGGCGAGCGTGAAGAAGATGTAGCCGGTCGACCAGCCGAAGCCGAGCGTGGTGGAGCCGACGCCCATGCCGACGGCACCGTAGGCGCCGTAGGCGCGGCTGTGCGAGTCGGCCCCCGGGATGAACTGGCCCGGGGCGACGAGCCCCTGTTCCGGGAAGTAGAAGTGGAAGATGCCGTCGCCCGGCGTCGCGTAGTAGGGCCGCTCCATCCCCTGGAGCTTGGCGAACTCGCGGCCGATGCCCGTCTGCCGGTCGTCGTCCTCGCGCCCGGTGAAGACGAAGTGATCGTTCGCGATGGCCGCCTGGCGCGGGAAGATCGTGTTGCCGCCGGTGATCTGGTTGAAGGTATGGATGGCGAACGGCGCCGTGCCGTCCGAGGCGGGCAGCAGGTCGGCGTAGACGCGCAGCGTCGCGCCCGGCTTCACCGCCGCATCCTTATCGACCCGGTGCGCCCAGACGATCTGCTCGGTCGTCGTCAGGCCGCGGGCGGTGTCGGCGTCGGGCCACTCGATGACCGGCCTGGTGGCGGTGGCCTTCGCGAACTCGCGGCGGCCGATGGCGAAGATGCCGCCGCTGCGGCGGATCTCGTCCTCCTTCGGCGTCAGCGGCACCGGCTCGTAGGTCTTCCCCTGCGTCTCGTTCGTCAGCCGGCGGCTGTCGGGGTCGAACGCGAAGCGGTCGCCGTCCCTGGCGTCGGCGACGGCCTCGGGGCTCTGCACGACCTGCAGACCGAGGTTGAAGGAGTTGCGGCGGAAGATATCGCCCATGTTGTTGCCACAGACGATGACCATCTCGAGGCCGACTTCCTCGGCAATCCCCTTCAGGCCGGCCGGGCTCATCTCGCGCGACGACCCGATGGCGAACCGGTCGCCGGCGATGACGAAGGTCTCGCCACGATGGACGCGCGCGCGGAAGTCGGGCATGAGGTGCCGGAACGCCCCCGCCTTCCAGCGCTCGTCGAGCGTCTCGAGGCTCTCCGACACGCAGTCGGCCGCCGGCGTGATCTGGTCGGTGTCGATGGCGTCGAGCTTCTTCCCCGGTGTCTTGGGATCCCAGATGATGAGGGCCGTCCCGCGGATGACCGCGAGGGCCTCGTGGGACTCGCCGCCGGCCGCGCCGGCCGCAGGGAGCGCATCCGGCGTGACGCCGGGCTTCAGCGTTGCAGGCTTGATCGTGTGCATGTCGGGTCCGTCTCCAACCTCTAACCGTACTACAACCGCGCGCAATCGGGCGAACGCCCGTCAGGCCGGCTCGTCCGCCGGGCCGCTCTCGGGCTCGAACCCCGGACAGGCGATCACCGGGATGGGCGGGTAGCGCGGGAACCGGGGATCGACGCGGGACCGCTCGCAGCGGTAGAAGACCGTTTCGCGATCCGATCGGATGCGCCGCACGTGCCGGCACGCCTCGCACAACCCGGCCGGCAGCGTCCGTGCGGCTTGCCGCCGCGGGTCATCATGAGCCATCATGCAGGGAGTGCGCCCGTCACGAGGCGCTGCGACCCGAACCGCCATGCCCACGTCCGAAGCCGTCACGCAAGGGATCCGCGTCGAGGTCGAGTCGCGCTACGCCCCCGAACATTCCCAGCCGTTCCAGCAGCACTGGTTCTTCTACTACACCGTCCGCATCACCAACGAGGGGACGGACACGGTCCAGCTGGTGAGCCGCCACTGGATTATCACCGACGCCACCGGGCACGTGGAAGAGGTGCGGGGCCCGGGTGTCGTCGGGCAGCAGCCTGTGCTCAGCCCGGGCGACTCGTTCGAGTACACCTCCGGCTGCCCGCTCCCCACGCCGAGCGGGACGATGCATGGCACGTATCAGATGGTGAGCGAGAACGGCGACGGGTTCGACGTGGAGATCGCCCCGTTCACGCTGGAAGAACCCTACACGGTGCACTGACGGCATTATTCAGTCCGCATGGGGCCCCACCCCCATGCGCTGCCGTCGCTCACGCTCCGGATCCTGATAGACGCGGCGTTGCCGCTTGGACCAGCAGGACTCAGACCGTCACTTCGCGCTTGGCGTAGCGGGTGCTGACGTAGTCCTCGACGAGCTGCTGGAAGGCGGCGGCGAGTTCGTCGTAGGTGCCGCGCAGCGTCGTGAAGTGCTGCCCGTCGATGAACACCGGGCAGTTCGGCGCCTCGCCGGTGCCGGGCAGGCTGATGCCGATGTTGGCCGCCTTCGACTCGCCGGGGCCGTTGACGACGCAGCCCATCACGGCGAGCCGCATCTCCTCCACCCCTTCGTACTGCGTCTTCCACACCGGCATCCGCTCGCGGATGTAGCCCTGGATCCGCTCGGCCAGTTCCTGGAACGTGCTGCTGGTGGTCCGGCCGCAGCCCGGGCACGCGGTGACGCTCGGCGCGAACGCGCGGAGGCGCAGCGCCTGCAGCAGCTCGCAGGCGGCGTAGACCTCTTCGCGGCGATCGCCACCGGGCCGCGGCGTCAGCGACACGCGGATGGTGTCGCCAATCCCCTCGCTGAGCAGCACGCCCATCGCCGAGGCGGACCAGACGAGCCCCTTCGTCCCCATGCCGGCCTCGGTGAGCCCGAGGTGCAGCGGCTGATCCGTGCGCCGCGCGAGCTCGCGGTAGACCGCAATCAGGTCGAGCGGCTGCGAGACCTTGCAGGAGATGATGATCTGGTCCTTGCGGAGCCCGGCCTCGAGCGCCAGCTCGGTCGACTGCAGGGCCGACAGGACCATGCACTCGTTGATGATCTCCTCGGAGGTCCGGCCGAGGTTCCGGTCGGTGTTCTCCTGCATCTTCGCCATGACGAGCTCCTGGTTGAGGGAGCCGCCGTTGACGCCGATGCGCACCGGCTTGCCGTGGTCGCGCGCGACCTTGCAGATGGTCGTGAACTGCTCGTCGCGGCGCCTGCCCGTGCCGACGTTGCCGGGATTGATCCGGTACTTGTCGAGGGCGTCGGCGCAGGCCGGGTACTTCGTCAGCAGGACGTGGCCGTTGTAGTGGAAGTCCCCGATGAGCGGCGCGGTGCAGCCGGCATCGAGCATCCGCTGCTTGATCTCGGGCACCGCCTCGGCCGCCGCCGGGAGGTTCACCGTGACGCGCACCATCTCCGCGCCGGCTTCGGCCAGCTCGACACACTGCTTCGCCGTCGCAGCCGCGTTGGCCGTGTCGGTGAGCGTCATCGCCTGCACCACGACCGGCGCCCCGCCGCCGACCTGAACGGGGCCGACCTTCACGCCGACCGTCTTATGAAGTCTTGCTGGAGGCATTGTTTAGTCCGCATGGGGCCCCACCCCCATGCGTTGCCGTCGCTTACGCTCCGGATCTTGCTACCAAGGACGTTGCCGCTTGGAGTGGCACCCTGGGGCCCGCCCCCGCGCGCTGCCGTCGCTTACGCTCCGGATCTTGATACCAACGCTATTGCCGCTTGGAGTAACACTGCGGGGCCCCGTAGCCTGTGGCCCGTCGCCTGTCGCCCGCGCGTCTTTCGATAATATCACCGCCTTCACCCGCTCCCCGGCCTTGCACTCGGGCGGCGGGTTACGGCACAGTGAAGGACTTGCGGCACCGGAGCCGCGGGCCACGGAGGAGGAGAACACGGGCATGCCGAAGCTGACGGTCGAGGGATACGGAACGGTCGAGGTGGCCGATGGGAAGCGTCTGGTGCTGGCCATCGAGGAGGACGCGAAGGTCGATATCCTGCACGCCTGCGGCGGCAACGCGCGCTGCACGACCTGCCGCGTGGAGTTCATCGCCGGCGAGCCCGCCCGGCAGACGCGGGCGGAGCGCGACAAGCTGGCCGAGAAGGGGCTGACCGGTGTCCGGCTCTCGTGCCAGGTCCTCTGCGACCACGACATGACCGTCCGCGCCATCAGCCGCCTCGAAGGCAGCGGCCGGCCCGACCCGGGCCGCACACCGATGCCCGAGATCACCCCGCCGGCCGAATGGCTGGACGGGGCGGGCGCCTGAATCGCATGCAAGGCGTCGGGCTACGGGCTACCGGCTCCGGGGCCCCGGAGTCCGCAGCCCGTAGCCTGTAGCCCAACAAGGAGTCCCCATGAAAGCCATCCGCGTCCATCAGTTCGGCGGTCCCGAGGTGCTGAAGCTCGAGGAGGTGCCGGACCCGAAACCGGGGGCCGGCGAGGTCCTCGTGCGGGTGCACGCCGCCGGCGTGAACCCGGTCGACACCTACATCCGGGCCGGCGCGTACGCGCGCAAGCCGGTGCCGCCCTACGTCCCCGGTGCCGACGCAGCCGGCATCGTCGAGGCCGTTGGCGCGGGCGTGACGACGGTGACGCCGGGCGCGCGCGTCTACGTGATCGGCGCGGCCGACGAGTGGAAGGGGACCTATGCCGGCCTGGTCGTGTGCCGGCCTGAGCAGGTCTTCCCGCTGCCCGACCGGATCTCGTTCGCGCAGGGGACCGCGCTCGGCGTGCCGTGCGCGACCGCGTATCGCGCGCTGTTCCAGCGCGGCCACGGGCTGCCGGCCGAGATCGTGCTCGTGCACGGCGCGAGCGGCGGCGTCGGCACGGCGGCCGTGCAGCTGGCGCGGGCGCGTGGACTCACGGTGATCGGCACGGCGGGATCGGACCGGGGCCTGCAGCTGGTCCGCGAGCAGGGAGCCCATCACGTCTTCAATCACCGGTCGCCGGGCTACACCGACCAGATCATGGCCGCCACCGGCGGGCGCGGCGTGGACCTGGTGATCGAGATGGCCGCCCACATCAACCTCGACAACGACCTGGCGCTGCTCGCCCAGCACGGGCGCGTCGTCGTCGTGGGCAACCGCGGCCGGATCGAGATCGACCCCCGCCGGACGATGGGGAAGGAAGCGGCCATCATCGGCATGACGCTGTTCGCGGCGACGCCGGCCGACCTGAAGAGCCTCCATGCGGCCCTCGGCGAGAGCCTCGCCAACGGGACGCTGACGCCGGTGGTCGGCCGGGAATTCCCGCTGGCCGACGCGGCGCGGGCGCACGAGGCCGTGATGGAAGCGGGGGCGTACGGGAAGATCGTCCTGGTCCCCTGACGATCGTCGGCGACGGGCGATGGGCGCCAGGTCGTCGCGCCTACCCGATGCGGCGGTAGCGGCGGATGTCGGGCGGGCGCACGACCAGCGGCTGGACGGCGGCGACGGCCGCCGCCACGTGCGGCGTGCCGAGATGCGCGTCGAGGTGCGCGCCGCTCTCCCACTCTTCGTCGAAGACGAACTCGGCGGGATCGGCCGGGCTCTGCAGCAGGTCGTAGCGGATGCACCCGGCCTCGCGCCGCGTCGGATCCAGGAGTCCCATCAGGACCCGCCGGACCGCCTCGACCTGCCCCGGCCCGGCTTCGAACCTCGCCACGACGTAGATCCGTTCCGCAGTCATCACCCGCTCCCCTGCAATCGCCCGCGCCCCGTCCATCGCGGCGCGAGCGGCTACAATACCAGAATCCCGACGGTCTCCTCATGACACCCGACCCGCTGCCGATCGTGCTCGCCGGTCCGGCGGACGCCACGGGGGTACAGGCCTGCGTCGACGCCGCCTACACCGTCTGGATCCCGCGGATCGGCCGCAAGCCTTCCCCCATGCTCGCCGACTATCCGGCGCTCATCGGGCTCGAGGCCGTCCACATCGTGCGCGACGGCGACGACGTGACCGCCGTGCTGGTGCTGCGCCCCGCAGACGACCACCTGTTGATCGAGAACGTCGCCGTGCGGCCCGCATATCAGCGACGGGGTCTTGGCAGCCGCCTGCTGGCGTTCGCCGACGAGCGGGCGCGGGCGCTGGGTCTGCCCGAGTTGCGTCTCTACACGCACGTGCTGATGGTGGACAATCAGCGGCTCTATCGGGCGCGCGGGTTCGTGGAAACCGGCCGCCGCACGGAGAACGGATTTGCCCGGGTCTATATGACGAAGGAGATCACGGGGGATCGGGGTTAGGGATTAGGGATTGGGGATTCGGGGGTGGCGGCACGATGACGCGACGTCTGGCGGGAGCGATCGTCTTCGCGGCACTGCTTGGCGCGGCCGGCGCCCATCCCGGCGCCGCACCACCGGATGGTGTCATCGAGCCGATGACCGGCATGACGCTCGTCGCGGTGCCGGCCGGTACCTTCACGATGGGAAGCCCGGAGGGTGAACGGGGGCGCAACGCCGACGAAGCGCCGCACCGGGTCACCGTGTCCGCCTTCGACCTTGGGCGCACGGAAGTCACCCAGGCGGAGTGGACGGCGGTCATGGGCTGGAACCCGAGCCACCACGCGGACTGCGCGTCCTGCCCGGTCGAACGGATCAACTTCTTCGAGATCCAGCAGTTCCTCGATCGGCTGAACGCCGTCTCGCATGGCGTCCAGTATCGCCTTCCCACGGAGGCCGAGTGGGAGTACGCCTGCCGCGCCGGCACGACCACTCCGTTCTCGACGGGCCGCACGCTGACGACTGATCAGGCGAACTTCAACGGTGATTTCCCCTACGGCGGCGGCGCGCGGGGACTGAAGCGCGGTGAGACTGTGCCGGTCGCGAGCTTCGCCCCGAACGCGTGGGGCCTCTACGACATGCACGGCAACGTCTGGGAATGGACGAGCGACTGGTACGGTCCCTACCCTGCCGGACCGACGACGGATCCGACGGGACCAGCGACGGGGACGCTGCGTGCGATCCGTGGCGGCAGCTGGGCGTTCGACGCCAACAGCGCGCGCTGCGCGCTCCGCTACACGCACGCGCCGATGCTGCGGGGCTACAGCCTCGGGTTCAGGGTGGCGGCGACGGTCAGCAGACGACCGGGCGAGCCCGGGGCCCTCGCGGACCCGGGCTCGCCCGGCGCGACGCTTTCTAGAAGTGGAACCCGACCTCGGCGTAGGCGGTGAACGGCGCACCCGGGTAGGCCAGGATGTAGCCGCCGTTCGCGGTGCCGAAGTAGCCGCCCGACGAGATGTACTCGTACTGGTTGTACTGCTTGTTCAGCACGTTGAGCATCGCGACGCTGAAGTCGACGTAGCGGAACGGCACCTTCACACCGAGGTTCACGGTGCCGAACGCCGACATCGTCTGCGGGCTCGGCGCGCCGGTCGTGTTGTCGAAGAGGTGCTGCGCCCCGGTGAACTGGAACGAGGCCGTCGGTTCGATCTCGACGCTGTCGCTCGCCTTCACGTCGAAGTAGGCGCCGACGTTGAACATCGAGCTCGGCACGTAGGGCACCGGCGATCCGTTGTAGCTGACGCCGCCGGTCACGTAGTTCGAGTAGTTCGCCTTCTCGACGCTGAGGTTCGCATAGAGGTGGACGGCACTGGCCGGTGAGTCGTCCAGATACATGTTCACGCCGTCATAGGCCGACGAGCCGTTGGCCTGGATGGTGCCGCCGGTCGCCAGGTCGATGTCGATCTCCTGGTCGTCGTAGTTCTCGTGGTAGTAGGCGGCGCCGAACAGCAGCGTCGAGAGCGGCCCCTGCCCGTTCGGGTGCACCTTGAAGCCGGCCTGGTAGTAGTGCTGCTTCGCGAAGTGGAACGTCCGCGGATCCACCTTCTGGAACGGGCCGCCGCCGCCGCCGACCTGCGGCGTCTTCAGCGCGCCCGAGTAGCCGCCGTAGAGGGTCAGCCACGGCGCCGCCTCGGCCGTCATGTTGACCGACGGCTCGACGCCGCCGGGGCTCTCGGAGTCGGTGCAGACGGCCCCCTGGTCGGTCGTGTTCCCCGACGTCTTCACCAGCGTGATCGGGCAGTGCGTGGAGAGGACGACGCCGGGCGCGAAGGTGAAGTCCTGCAGGGCGCCGTTGTCGTAGCTGGTCGAGTAGCGGACGACGCGGACGCCCGGCGTGATGTCGATCCGCGGCGACAGCTCGATCTGATCCTGCGCGTAGAGCGCGACGTCGTTGATGTGGAAGTAGCCCGACCGGATCTTCCCGCCGATGTTCACCACGTTGGTCGCCCCGCCGTACGCCGCATTGTAGAAGTTGTTCCGGCTGTTGTAGAGCGCGTGGATGTACGAGAGGCCTTCCCTCAGCGTGTTGTGCGGCAGGTCCTCGGTGAGCTCCGCCTTGTCCCCGACGGTGTTGGTGTGCGGATTGTTGTACTCGTTCTGCTGCGGGCCGGTGCTGTACACGTCGTTCAGCCGGTTGTGCAGCCGGCGGATGTGCATGTACCACGTCGTGTTCTCGAACATCGTCCGGCTGTTGAGGACGAACCGCTCGCGCCCGTAGCCCAGCCCCATCACGTTCGTGTCGTCCTTGTTGTAGCTCGCGTACGGCAGCGTGCTGTAGAAGCCGGACGTGGCCTGGCTGTACACCTGGCTGCCCGGCTGCGCGTCCACGGTAATCCCCTGGTTCGTCGTCGGGATCACCTGCGCCCGGTAGCCCTCGCTGTGGGCGAAGTAGCCGCCACCGCTGAAGCTGCCGAGGCCGCCGAGGCTCTTCAGCACCTTGCCGTAGAACGCATAGTCCCTGCTCGGGTTGCCGAAGTTGTCGCCGATCCCCTGCCGGAAGCTGTTGCCGCTGCCGCCCCCGCCGCCCGCGACGGCCGACCAGCCGTTGCGGTTGCCGCTGTCGAGGGTGAACGCGTAGTTCTTCTGCGCGAACCGGCCGTAGGTCACCGAGAAGTCGCCGCCCGGCTTCGCCGCCGGCTGGATCGGCGTGAACTCGACCGACCCGCCGATGTTGTTGTAGTTCCGGCTCGCCGCGTCACCGGGCCCGTAGGTGACGTTCGCGTTCTGGATGAGGCTCTTCTGCGGCAGCGTGTTCGATTGCCACAGGTCGGTCGCCGGGTCGGACACGGGGATGCCGTCGAAGGTCACGGCCAGCGATCCGCTGTCGGTCAGGCCGCCGTACCCGCCCCAGCCCTGATGGACGCCGTTGACGGCAATCGTCGTCTTCGTCGCACCGGTGTTGCCGTACCCGGTGACGTTGGCGCCCGGCGTCAGCGAGACGATCTGGCCCGCGCCGGCCACCGGTCCGAGCGCGGCGATCTGGGTGCTGTCGAGCACGCGCAGCGTCTGGTCCGACTTGAAGACCTGCTCCTGCGTCGGCACGTGCGTCGCCGCGGTCACGCGGGTCCCCCGCACCTCCACCGACTGCTGCACCGAGCTCAGGGAGATCGTCAGCGTCAGCGGCAGGTTCTCCCCCGACCGGAGCCGGACGTCCTGCTGATGGAAGGCGGCGAACCCCGGCTTCGAGACGGTGACCACGTAGCTGCCGGGCGGCAGGTCCGGGACGCGGAAGGTGCCGTCCGCCGTCGTCGCCACCGCACGCGTGATCCGCGCGCTCGTGACGGTGATCTGGGCGCCGGGCACCACGGCGCCGGTCGGATCGAGCACCTTGCCGCTGATGCTCGAGGCGTAGGCCGCCGAGACGAACAGCGTGCTGCTGAACAGGAACACACACACCAACAGAAGCCTGCGCATGGCGGAGAACCTCCCCCTGTCGTACGAATCCGATGTTCTGAGGCAGCGGCGACGCCCAGGCGCCCTGCAGGTGGGGTGGCGCCCCCAACCTCGCCGCGCGAATGACGCGGAGGAGTATCGGGGCCCGCCATTACGCCCCGGTATCGCGCGAGGCAAATCGACGGAAACCCATCAATAGATTCGATGGAGATCTATTTATTGATGAGCTGCCGGAGCGGCGTGGGACGCGCGGGGGATCAGTCGGCGACGCCGTCGACGCGGGCTTCGGTGAACGGGCCGTCGCCGGCCGCCGCCTCGACCACCGGGCGGGCGGGCAGTTCGACGATGAACGTCGATCCGCACCTTTCGCCCTCGCTCTGCGCGCGGATGGTTCCGCCGTGGATCTCGACGAGGTGGCGGACGATGGCGAGGCCGAGGCCGACGCCGCTGTGCGATCGGGTGGTGGAGCTGTCGGCCTGCCGGAAGGGCTCGAAGATGTGCGGCAGGAAGTCGGGCGCCATGCCGATGCCGGTATCGGTGACCCGCACGATCACGGCTCCGTCGGTCCGCTCGAGCACCAGCATGACGGCGCCGCCCTGCGGCGTGAACTTGATGGCGTTGGACAGCAGGTTCCAGAAGATCTGCTGGAGGCGCTCGGCGTCGCCGAGCACCACGTCCGGCGAGGCGTCGAAGCGCCAGTCGAGCTTCACGCCCTTGGCGTCGGCGGCGGGGCGGACGGCGTCGAGGGCGGTCTGCAGCACCGGGCCGAGCTCCACGGGGCGCACGTCCAGCCGCAGCTTGCCGGCGGTGATGCGCGAGACGTCGAGCAGGTCCTCGATCAGGCGGACCTGCATCTGCGCGTTGCGCTCGATCACCTCGACGGCCCGCGCCTTCCGGCTCTCGTCGAGGTGGCCCATGTGCAGCATCTTGGCCCAGCCGAGGATCGCGTTGAGCGGCGTCCGCAGCTCGTGCGACACGGTGGCCAGGAAGGCGTCCTTCGCCCGGTTGGCGGCCTGGGCCTCGGCGTGCGCCTCCCGCTCGCGCTGCAGCAGTTCCTCGCGCTCGCGCTCCGCCCGCTTCCGTTCCGTCAGGTCCAGCAGGAAGCCGACGACGAGGTTCTGCCGCCCGCCGAGGAACGCGGTGCCGACCAGCGCGGGGACGACGCTCCCGTCCTTGCGGATGTAGCCGGCCTCGAACGGTTCGTGCCGCCCCACGCGCCGCGTGTCCTCGAGCGCCTGATCGATGACCGGGCGGTACTCGTCGGGCGTGAGCGCTCCCCAGTTCACCCGGCCGGCCTGCAGGTCGCCGCGCGTGTAGCCGACGATCGAGAGGAAGGCGTCGTTGGCCTCGATGATCCGGCCGCCGAGGTCGGCGATGATGATGCCGATGATGTTGGCGTCGACCAGCCGCCGCAGGCGCGACTCGCTCTCGCGCAGCGCCTCCTCCGAGATCCGCAGTTCGGCGGCCGCCCGTTCGGCCTCCGACCGCGCCTGCGCCTCCAGGCGCGCCACGCCGAACAGCACGAGGCTGATGATCAACCCGCCGGCCAGGATGAGCGGCAGCTGGCTCGCCGAGGACTCCTCGTAGAAGTCGGGGCGCGTCGTGAACGCCAGGTCCCAGCTGCGGCCGGCCAGCACGAACGAGGCCGTCGTCGTGAACCGCGGGCCGAGCGCCGGCCCGGCGTGGGCCGGCGTCCCGCTGTCGTACAGCATGTGCGCCGCGTCGTGCGTCGTGCCGTCGAACACCTGCAGGCTGACGTGGTAGCGGGTGTGGGCGTCGAGGATCTCCTTCAGGACGTCGCCGGCGCGGAACGGGCTGTAGACGAACCCGATGAGCGAGGCGCGCCGTGCGGCCTCGGTCTCGGGCACCTGGCCGCCCTCGTAGACCGGCACGAAGATCAGGAACCCCGGCTGGCGGCGGCCGTCGACCTCCTCGACCAGCATCACGCGCCCCGACGCCGCCGGCATGCCGGTGTCGCGCGCCCGCTCCATCGCCGCGCGCCGCACCGGGTCGGTCCACATGTCGTAGCCGATCGCCGTCCGGTTCCGGCCGCTGAACGGATCGAGATAGATGACCGGGTAGTACTCGGGGCGATCGCCGGCCGGGTCGATGTGGAACGCCGACGCCCCCTGGATGCGCATCGACTTCACCAGCTCGGGGACGTCGTCCTTCGCGGTGCGCGCGATGTAGCCGATCCCCTGGATGCCGGGATAGCGCTGCGGCAGGTCGAGCCGGGAGACGAACGCCTGGAAGCCGAGCCGGCTCACCGTGCCGCTCTCGGCGAACAGGCCCGTGCCGGCGCGCAGCAGCGCCGTGTAGGTTTCGATGCGGCCCTGGATGCTGTCGCGGACGTCCTGGACGGCGTTCTGGAAGCGGATGCGATCGCGCTGGCGCGCCGCCATGGCGACGTAGCCGGCGGCGGCCACGCTGAGGACAACCGACAGCACCAGCACGAAGTACGGCACCCACGGCCGGAAGGGGCGATCGGAACGGCCGGTGCTGGCAGCCACCTCTGTTACCCTACCACGGTTGCCGGCATCTGCTATCATGCCCCGGCACCGCGCCCGGCGGCGCAGCGCGTGGGCCCGCCGCCGCTTCCGTCAATCCGGCATCCGCAGGAGACGCCTCGATGGACAAGCTCTGCTGGCTGTTGATCGGACTGGCCGCGCTCGCGTACGTGATCGGAGCCGTGCTCGCATTCACGCACGGTGCATTCGTGCTCGCGCCCGTCGGGTTCTGGCGCGGGGCCATCGGCCTGCTGGTGTTCGCGATCGCCCTCCGGGTCATGGGCGGCGCGGTCACGGTGAAGTGACGACCGGGGCCCGCCCGGCCCCCCCTGTGGAGAGGTGATCATGACGACGCGCTACGTGCGCTACGAGCAGAACGGCCGGGCCGCCTTCGGCCGCCTCGAGGGCGATCGCATCGCCGGGCTGTCGGCGGCTCCGTGGGACGGCGGCCGTCCGACGGGCGCCGACGTGCCCGCCGCCGACGTCCGGCTGCTGGCGCCCTGCACGCCGTCGAAGGTGATCGCCGTCGGCCTGAACTACAAGAGCCACCTGCAGGGGCGTCCCGAGGCGGGCTATCCCGGCATCTTCCTCAAGTTGCCGACGTCGATCGTCGGCCCGGATGCGGACGTCGTCCTGCCGCCGGGCGCCGGCAACGTGCACTACGAAGGCGAGATGGTGGTCGTGATCGGCCGCCGGGCGTCGCGCGTGTCCCGGGCGGAGGCGGCCGGCTGCATCTTCGGCGTCACCTGCGGCAACGACATCAGCGAGCGCGACTGGCAGAAGAAGGACCTGCAGTGGTTCCGCGCCAAGGCCTCGGACACCTTCGGGCCGCTCGGCCCTGCGGTCGTGCAGGGGCTGGACTACACCGATCTCCAGCTGCAGACACGCGTGAACGGCGAGGTCCGCCAGAGCGCGCGCACGAAGGACCTCATCTTCCCGATCGACGAGATCGTGAGCTTCGTGACGACGTTCGTCACGCTGGAACCCGGCGACATCATCTATACGGGCACGCCGGGGACGACGCAGGCCATGCAGCCGGGCGACGTGGTGGAAGTCGAACTGGAAGGGGTCGGCGTGCTGCGGAACCGGATCGCGGCCGGCGCGTGACACCGGACGGCCCCTCGCGGAGGGGCCACGGCGGCTTCAGCCGCGAGCCGCGCGGTTCTTCGGACCGGTGATCAGCAGGACGATGAAGCAGAACAGCGTGGTGGCGACGAGCGCGGGGATGGGACTGAGCAGCGGCGACAGGAACAGCGCCATCAGCAGCGAGCCGAAGAAGAATCCGAGGAACCCGATCCGGCGATGCCGCCCGGCATAGCCGATCAGCAGGCTCAGCAGGATCCACAGGACAATCAGCAAGCTCATCGGCCCTCGCCGGGTGGCAGGTCTTCCGGCGGGACGCCGGGTGGCGTCCCGCCGGCCAGGATTCAGCTGATGAACGGCAGGAGAGAGGGCCGCCTAGGCGACCGCCTTGCCCTTCTCGTACTCTTCCGCGAAGTGCTTCCGGACCTTGTCCGGGTCGAAGTCGAGGAACGTGCCGCCCGACTCGAAGTGCTGGATGAAGACCTTGCCGATGGCGTAGGTGGCGGCGCTGGCGAAGATGGTCGTCGTGAACATGCCGACCACCGGGCCGATCACCGGGACGCCCTTCATCAGGCTGCCCAGTTCACCGAAGCCCAGCTTGGTCGACACGATGCCGCCGAGCAGCGCCGTCACGATCGACTTGCCGCGGTCGTGCGAGAAGGGCAGCTCGTAGTGCTTCGCCAGGTCGGCGAGCATCTTCAGCTGAACGCCCGTGATGGCCGCGATGTCGAAGATCGGAATGGGAACCAGCCCGGCTGCACCGGAGTACAGCACGAACTTGTTCATGATGCGGTTGGCGCCGAGTTCCTTTTCGGTCATGTCTCCTCCTGCGTGCGATGGCTCCTGGGAACCGTCAGCAGTAGGCGAGTATACATGACGGTCCGGGGCCAGGCAAATGGCCGGCAGGCCCGTTGCACAGCTCTTACGCCCGCGAAATGCCCCGGCGGCGGCACCGCGACGGGCCGTGCCATAATGCGGATCAGGCCCGCAGAAGTCCCGCCAGACGCGGCCGTATCCGGAGCACGTCATGTCCACCCCGTCCTCCCCGCTGTCACCGTCTGCCTCGCCCCCCGCTCGGTCGCCCGCGGTCCTCAGCGGCCGCGTCCGCGATAGCGGGTTCTTCCAGTTGCCGGCGCGACCGGTCTTCGACGCCGCGCTCGTCGACGACGTCCTGTGCGGCCGGCTGGCCGGCTGCTTCTTCAAGGGGTTCGTCGACGAGGCGACCGCGGGGCGGATTGCGGCGAATTTCTGGTCGCACCCGGCGCTCGAGACGCGGAACGACAGCGTGCCCGCCTGGGTGCTCGGCACCTACCACTACGGGCGGACGCTCGACGACTACCTGGATCGGGCCGCGCACGCGCGGGCGGCGCTGGCCGGCGTGTTCACCGGCGCACGCCACGTCTTCGACGAGGTGATGCAGGCGCTGGCCGCCCGCCTCGGCACGCGCGGGATCGCCCTGCGCGTCGCGCGCCACGGCGCGCGCGACGCCGCCCCCTTCGTCATGCGGTCCTGGCGCGGCTCGGGCGACTTCGCCCTCGACCCGCACGACGACGGGGCGCAGCTGCGGCAGCGGGCGCAGGCGGGATTCGAGATTCAGGGGATTGCCGACGAGGTGCCGGTCGTGGCGATGAACATCTGCCTCGAGAACGACGGCGACGGGCAGCTGCACTACTGGAACGTCGAGCCCGGCGAGGCCGATCGGCGGGCGTTCGGCCTCGAAGAAACGGGCTACCCGTACCCGGTGCACGCGCTCGACGGCGTGTCGAAGCTGGTCGTGCCGGTCGAGCGGGGCGACGTGTACTTCTTCAACGGCCGGCTGATCCACGCCGTGCAGGCGCTCGGCGCCGGACACGGCTACCGGTCGACGATCTCCTGCCTGCTGGCCTTCCGCGATCCGCAGACGGTGATCTACTGGGCGTGACGGCCGCCGGCGGCCCGGCCGCCGCGTCTCATCCCGCCGTCTTCTCGCGCAACAGCCGCTCCACGTCCCCGGCTGACATCCCGTCCAGCTGCTGGCGCAGCTCGGCGATCGCCGCCAGCCGGCCCGGCACCGGATCGGCGCGCTCGAGCGCCGCCGCGAAGTGCTCGATCGTGGGCGACTCGAAGAGCTGGCGCAGCGGCAGCTCGACGCGGAAGGCCTCGAACACGCGCCACATCACCTGCGTGGCGAGCAGCGAGTGGCCGCCGAGCGCGAAGAAGTCGTCGGTCGCGCCCACCCGCTCGGCCTGCAGCACGTCGCGCCAGATCCCCGCCAGCACCGCCTCCACCGCCGTCCGCGGCTCCACGAAGCGGCGCGCGTCGCCCGGCCGGTCGGCCGCGCGCGTCCGCAGGGCGGACCGATCGATCTTGTTGTGCGCCGTCAGCGGGAAGGCCTCGACGATCAGGATGGCCGACGGCACCATGTAGTCGGGCAGCTTCGCGCGCAACGCCGCCAGGCAGGCCTCTTCGGTGAGCGCCACTCCGTCACGCGGCTGGACGAACGCCACGAGCCGCTTGTCTCCCGGCCGATCCGCCAGCACGAGGACGACGGCTTCCTTCACGCCGGGGACGGCCCCCAGCACGTTCTCGATTTCCCCGAGCTCGATCCGGAACCCGCGCAGCTTCACCTGGCTGTCGCGGCGGCCGAGGAACTCCATCGTCCCGTCGGCGAGGTGCCGCGCGAGGTCGCCGGTGCGGTACAGGCGGCCGCCGGGCCGGCCGAAGGGATCGGGGACGAAGCTCGCCGCCGTGAGCGCCGGCAGGTTCAGGTAGCCCCGCGCGTTCCCGTCGCCGCCGATGTAGAGATCGCCGGGAACGCCGATCGGCACCGGATTCATCCGATCGTCGAGGATGCAGGTCGTGGTGTTCGCGATCGGGGTGCCGATGGTCACCGAATGGCCGACCTGGTCGGGCCGCGTCAGGATGCCGCACGCCGCAAAGGTCGTCGTCTCGGTCGGACCGTAGCCGTTGATCAGGGTGACGCCGGGATTGGCCGCGAGCAGCTTCCGGGCGTGCGGCACCGAGATCGCGTCGCCGCCGACCAGCAGGTGGCGGACGCCGGCGAACACCTCCACGCGCTCGTCGACCATCAGGCTGAAGAGCGCCGAGGTGAGGTAGAGCGAGGTCACGCCCTGCGTCCGGATCGTCTCGCCCAGATCGTGCAGCGACGGGATCTCGGGCGGCATGATGACCAGCTGCGCCCCGTTGGCGAGCGCGCCCCAGATCTCGAAGGTCGAGGCGTCGAACGACACCGGCGCGATCTCCAGGATCACCAGCGACGGTTCGAAGCGCATGTAGTTGGTGTCGCGCACGAGCCGGACGACGCCCCGGTGGGGGATGCAGATGCCCTTGGGCAGGCCGGTGGAGCCCGACGTGTAGGTCGTGTAAATCAGGTTGTCGGGATGCGCGAGATTGGGCAGGTCGGCGGCCGGTTCGGCCGCCAGTTCGTCCTCCCGCTGCTCCGGGACGTACACGTCGCGGCCGAACCGGGCCAGCTCCGCGGCGCGCCCCGCAGGGGCGAGCAGCAGCCGCGCCTGGACCTGCTCGAACAGGTACCCGAGCCGATCGGGCGGGTCGCCCGGATCGAACGGCACGTAGAAGCCGCCGGCCTTCAGGATGGCGACGAGGCCGACGATCATGCCGATCGATCGTTCGGCGCAGATCGCCACGGCGACCTCCGGGCCGACGCCCCTGGCGCGCAGCCGGCGCGCCAGGCGGTTCGCGCGCGCGTTCAACTCGCCGTACGTCAGGCGCGCCGTCCCGGCGCGGAGCGCCACGGCGTCGGGCCGGCGTGCGGCTTCGGCCTCGAACAGCTCGTGGACGCACCGGTCGCGCGGGTAGTCGGTGACCGTGTCGTTCAACTCGACGGTCACCCGGCGCCGCTCGGCGTCGGTCATGACCGGCAGGTCGGCGACGCGCGCGCCGGGGTCGGCGGCGACGGCGTGCAGCAGCACGTCGAGGTGCTCGATCGTGCGGCGGATCGTCTCGCGCTCGAAGAGGTCGGTGTTGTACTCGATGCTGCCGACCAGCCCCTCGCGCGCATCCTCCATCGTCAGCGTCAGGTCGAAGCGCGAGGTCGCCGACGGCACGTCGATCTGCTCGATCGTGAGGTCGCCGAGCCGCAGCGTGTCGCGGTGCGCCTGCAGCAGGGAGAAGGCCACCTGGAAGAGCGGGTTCTGGCTGAGCACCCGTTCGGGCTGCAGCTCCTCGACGAGCTTCTCGAACGGCACGTCCTGGCGCCCGTACGCCTCGCGCGCCACGGCGCGCACGCGGCCGACGAGCCCGGCGAACGTCGGGTTGCCCGACAGGTCGACGCGCATGACGAGCGTGTTCGTGAAGAAGCCGATGAGGTCCTCGAGGTGGCGGTGGCCGCGATTGGCGATCGACGATCCGATCGCCAGGTCGGTCTGGCCCGTGCGGCGCGACAGCAGGACGGCGAACGCCGCCAGGAGCGTCATGAAGAGCGTGGCCCCCTCGCGGCGGCTCAGATCGTTCAGCGCGCGCGACAGGGCGACGGGCAGGACGAACGACTCGGAGGCGCCGGCATAGCTCTGCACGCCGGGCCGGGGATGGTCGGTCGGCAGCTGCAGCACCGGCACGCCCGCGAGGTACCCCTTCCAGAAGTCGAGCTGACCGCGGAGCAGGTCGCCCTGCAGCCAGCCCCGCTGCCACATGACGTAGTCCACGTACTGCACGGCGAGCGGCGGCAGCGGCGACGGCCGCCCCGCGCTGTACGCCTCGTAGAGCCGGGCCAGCTCGCGGATGATGACGCCGGACGACCAGCCGTCGGACACCAGGTGATGGATGACGACGGCCAGCACGTGGCGATCCGGGGCGAGCGTGAGGAGCGTCGCGCGGAGGAGGGGCGGTGCCGTGAGGTCGAACGGCGTGAGGTTCTCCTCGCGGAGGCGCCGCGCGACCGCGTCGTCCTGCGCGGCGGGCGGGAGTCCGGACAGCTCGATCCGCGCCAGCGTCAGGGCGGCCTCGGCCTGGATCCGCTGCGCCGGGCGGCCCTCGACGGACACGAAGCCGGTGCGCAGCGTCTCGTGCCGGCGCACGAGCTCGTTGAGGCTCCGCGCGAGCGCGTCGACCTGCAGCGCGCCCTGCAGGCGGACGGCCGCGACGATGTTGTACGCGGCGTTGCTGGCCGGGGCCAGCTGCGTGACGAACCACAACCGCTGCTGCCCGAACGACAGCGGCAGGTCGCCGGTCCGCGGCACGGGGACGAGGTCGGCCTGCGGTTGGCCCCCCTGCTGGTCGCGCAGCAGGGCCAGCAGCGCGTCGCGATGCGCGCCGAGCCGATCGCGCAGCGCCGGCGTCAGCGCCTTTTCGGGCCCGCGCACGCGCAGGCGGCCCGCCTCCACGCGCAGGCTGAGACCCCGCGACGACAGCTCGTCGAGGAGCGCGATCAGCTCGTCCGGCACCGTCGGCTCCCGGGGTGCACGGCTGGCGCCGCCGCCGGATTCCCGACAGGTGACGCGGGCGTAACCTGCACGAAAACCGGCATGAAACCCTGCAGAATGCGCCTGTTTTGGAGTTGCGGAACCCGGGAAAACATCAGAAAATCATCAGTCTGTCGCATCGGGGGCCGCGGACCGCCGATCGTCCCCTGCCAGCCGCGAACGAAGCTTCATGCCGCCATCAGATCGCTCGCCATCAGCACTTGCACGCCGGTCGTGGTTTGCGCACGCCGCCGGCGGCGACGTCGATCAGGAGGCGGCGACGATCGTCGATATTCTACGCTGGCGTGCGGCGCATCAGGCTGAAAAGCTGTCGCACCTGTTCCTGGCCGACGGCGAGCGCGACGAGATCCGGATCACCTACGCCGGGCTCGATCGACAGGCCCGCGCGATCGCGGCCGACCTGGTGGCGCGCTGCGCGCCCGGCGAGCGGGCGCTGCTGCTCTACCCGCCCGGCCTGGAGTTCATCGCGGCCTTCTTCGGCTGCCTGTACGCCGGCATCGTCGCGGTGCCCGCCTATCCGCCGCGCAACCGCAGCCACATGCCGCGCATCAGCGCCATCCGGGCCGACTCGGGCGCCCGCTTCGCGCTGACGACGGAGAAGACCCTCGCCGGCATCCAGGCGAATCTCGACGCCTATCCGGATCTGGCCGGCCTGCAGTGGCTGGCGACCGACGAGGTCGACGCGGCCGGGGCGGAGGGCTGGCGTCCCGCGGCGTTGGCGGCCGACGCGCTCGCGTTCCTGCAGTACACCTCGGGATCGACCGGCATCCCGAAGGGCGTGATGGTGAGTCACGCCAACATCCTGTACGACTCGCTCTACATCCAGCGCTCGTTCTCGCTGCATCCCGGCAGCGTGTCGACGTCGTGGCTCCCCAGCTTCCACGACATGGGGCTGATCGACGGCGTCATCCAGCCGCTCTACACCGGCTTCCCCGGCATCCTGCTGTCGCCGGTCAGCTTCATCCAGAAGCCGGTCCGCTGGCTCGAGGCCGTCTCGCGCTACCGCGGCACGCACTGCGGCAGCCCGAACTTCGGCTACGACCTCTGCACGGAGAAGATCACGCCCGAGCAGAAGGCGACGCTCGACCTGCGCTGCTGGGAGAGCGCGTACAACGGCGCCGAACCGGTGCGCAAGGACACGCTGCTGCGCTTCACCGAGGCGTTCCGCGACACCGGCTTCTCGCTGCGCGCCTTCTATCCGTGCTACGGCATGGCCGAGACGACGCTGATGGTCTCGGGCGGACACGTCACCACCGACCCGGTGTTCTGCCGCGTCGACAAGGCGGCGCTCGAGCAGGGGATCGTGCAGGAGTCGAGCGATCCGGCTCCCGATCGCGCCGTCGACCTCGTCGGCTCCGGCCGCATGATCCTCGGCACGGACGTGCGCATCGTCGACGCCGGAACCGGGCAGCAGTGCCCCGCCGGACGGGTCGGCGAGGTCTGGGTCTCGGCGCCCAGCGTCTGCATGGGCTACTGGCAGCGCGCCGGGGAGACCGCGGCGACCTTCGAGGCGCGCACGGCCGACACGGGCGAGGGGCCGTTCCTGCGCACGGGCGATCTGGGCTTCCTCCGCGACGGCGAGCTGTTCATCACCGGGCGGATCAAGGACCTGATCATCCTGCACGGCCGGAACCTGTATCCGCAGGACATCGAAGCGACGGCCGAGCGGGCCCATCCGGCGCTGCGCGCCGGCGGCAACGCGGCGTTCTCGATCGACGAGGACGGCGCGGAGCGGCTCGTGCTGGTGCAGGAGCTCGAGCGGACGGCGCTCCGCAACCCCGACGTCGAGGCGATTGGCGGCGCCATCGCCCGGGCCGTGGCCGACGAGCACGAGGCGCCGATCCACGAAATCGTCCTGATCAAGACGAGCACGATCGCCAAGACGTCGAGCGGCAAGATCCAGCGCCGCGCCTGCCGCGCGCGACACCTGAGCGGCGAGCTGGAGGTCGTCGGACGCTGGCAGGACGAGGCGGTCGCCTCGCAGCCCGCGGCCGATCGCGAGCGCCTGGCGCCGCCGGAGCCCCTGGCGCCGGCCGCCGCGGCCATCGCCGCCTGGCTCGCGTCGCGGATTGCCGCCGTCACGAAGCGGCCGGTCGAGGGGATCGACGCCGCCGCACCCTTCTCCTCGTTCGGCCTCGACTCGGTCACCCTCGTGGGGCTGTCGGGCGATCTGTCGGCGTTCGTCGGCCGCGACCTGCCGCCGACGCTCCTCTACGACTTCCCGTCGATCGCGCAACTGAGCCGGACGCTCGCCGGCGCGGCCGCCACGGCAGCCCCGGGCCCCGCGCGCGGGCCGGCCACGGGACGCGGGCCGATCGCCATCGTCGGCATCGGCTGCCGGCTGCCCGGCGGCGCGCATGGCCCCGAGGCGTTCTGGCGGCTGCTGCGCGACGGCGTCGATGCCATTGGCGAGGTGCCGGCCGATCGCTGGGACGCCGCGGCGGTCGAAGCCGCCTCGGGCGCCGGCGACGCCTGGCGCGTGCGGCTCGGCGGCTTCCTCGACGAGGTGGACCGGTTCGACGCGGAGTTCTTCGGCATCGCGCCGCGCGAGGCCGCCGGGATGGACCCGCAGCAGCGGCTGCTGCTCGAAACGGCGTGGGAAGCGCTCGAAGATGCCGGGCTGCCGCCCAGCCGCCTGAGCGGGACGCCGACCGGCGTATTCGTCGGCATCAGCACGCACGACTATCTCGCGCGCCAGCTGCACGGCGGGGACCCGGGCCGTCTCGACGCGTACAGCGGCACCGGCAACGCGTTCAGCGCGGCGGCCGGCCGGCTGTCCTACGTGCTCGGACTGCAGGGGCCGAGCCTGGCGATCGACACGGCCTGCTCTTCCTCGCTCGTCGCCGTCCACCTGGCGTGCCGCAGCCTGCAGTCGGGCGAATGCGACCTGGCGCTGGCGGGCGGCGTGAACCTGGTGCTGTCGCCCGAGATGAACGTCGCGTTCTCCCGCGCCGGCATGCTCGCCCCCGACGGGCGCTGCAAGACGTTCGATGCCGGCGCCGACGGCTACGTCCGCGCAGAGGGCTGCGGCGTCGTCGTCCTCCGACCGCTGGCCGACGCGGTGGCGGCCGGCGATCCGATTCTCGCCGTCGTCGCGGGGACCGCCGTCAACCAGGACGGACGGAGCAACGGCCTGACCGCCCCGAACGGCCCCGCACAGGAGGCGGTGATCCGCCGGGCGATCGACGAGGCCGGCGTCCCTCCCTCGTCGATCGGCTACGTCGAGACGCACGGCACGGGGACACCGCTCGGCGATCCGATCGAAGTGCGCGCACTCGGCGCCGTGCTGTGCGACGGGCGGACGACGCCGCTCCCCATCGGGTCGGTAAAGACGAACCTGGGCCATCTCGAGGCGGCGGCCGGGGTCGCGAGCCTGATCAAGGCGGTGCTCGCGCTGCGGCACGCGGCGATCCCGCCGAACCTGCACTTCCGGGCCCCGAACCCGTACATCCCCTGGGACACGCTCCCCGTGACCGTGCCGACGGCGCTGCTGCCGTGGCCGCGCGGCGGCGACCAGCCGCGGCGCGCGGGCGTCAGCTCGTTCGGCTTCACGGGGACCAACGCGCACGTAATCATCGAGGAAGCGCCTGCCGCGCCCGCCGCCACCGTCGTGGAGCGCCCCGTGCAGGTGCTGGCGCTGTCGGCGCGCGACGAGGAGAGCCTCGCGGCCCTGTCGGACCGCCATGCCGCCTTCCTCCTCGAGGCCGACCGCATGCCGCTCGCGGACGTCTGCTACACGGCGTCGGCCGGCCGCGATGCGTTCGCCTGCCGCCGGGCCGTCGTCGGCGCCACGCGCGAGGAACTGGTGGAGGCGCTGGCCCGCCCGGCCACCACCGCGCGCGGCCCGGCCCGCGCGCCACGCATCGCCTTCCTGTTCACCGGGCAGGGGTCGCAGTACGCGGGCATGGGGCGGCGGCTCTACGAGACCGAGCCGGTGTTCCGCGCGGTCATCGATCGGTGCGACGACCTGTTGCGCGCCTCCCGGCAGGAATCGCTGCTGGCGGTGCTGTACCCGGCAGAGGGCGAGGCCGGACCGATCGACGAGACGGCCTGGACGCAGCCCGCGCTCTTCGCCTTCGAGTGCGCGCTGGCCGGACTGTTCCGATCGTGGGGGATCACGCCGGCCGTGGTCATGGGGCACAGCGTCGGCGAGTTCGCCGCGGCCTGCGTGGCCGGCGTCTTCAGCCTGGAGGACGGCCTGCGCCTGGTCGCCGAGCGCGGACGCCTGATGCAGGCGCTGCCGGCCGGCGGCGGCATGCTGGCGGTGTCGGCTGGCGAAGCGGCCGTGCGGCAGGTGCTGGACGGGCGGCGGGATGTCGCGCTGGCCGCCATCAACGCGCCCGACGAGACCGTCCTCTCCGGATCGGCGGACGCGCTCGACGCGCTGGCCGAGGCGTTCGCGCACCAGGGAGTCCGGACGCAGCGGCTCGTGGTTTCGCACGCCTTCCACTCGCCGCTCATGGCGCCGATGGTCGACGCGTTCTCGCAGACCCTCGCCGGCACGACGTTCGCGCGGCCGGCGACCGCGCTCGTCTCGAACCTGACGGGACGGCTGGTCGGCGCGGAGATCGCGTCCCCTGAGTACTGGCGCCGGCACGTGCTCGAGCCGGTGCGTTTCGCCGAGGGGATCGAGACGCTCGAGGCGGAGGGCTGTACCCACGTCGTCGAGATCGGCCCCAGGCCGACGCTGAGCGCGCTCGGCCTGCGGAGCTGGCGCGGCCCTGCCGCGACCTGGATGCCCGCCGTCCGCCCGCGCGTCGACGACGCCAGGCAGGCGCTGCAGGTGCTGGCAACGCTCTGGGAAGCGGGGGCGGCGGTCGACTGGACCGGGTTCGCGCGCGGCTTCGGGTACCGGCGGACGGCCGGCCTGCCGACCTATCCGTTCCGGCGCGAGCGCCACTGGATCGACGAGTCGCCCGCGGCGTCGCCCCACGGGGCGCTGGCGGGCGGCCTCCGTCATCCCCTGCTCGGCCGATCGCTGCCGGACGTCGCGGCCCTGCCGGGTGCGCGGCTGTGGCAGCGGGACGCCGGCGATCCGCCGCCCGGCGCCTGGGCGGCGTACCGCGTCGACGGCACGAGCGCGCTGCCGGCCGCCGCGTACGTGGAGCTGGCGATGGCGGCGGGGCATGAGCTGCTCGGCGAGGAGGCCGGCGGCCTCGCGCAGTTCGAGATCCTGGGCGCGCAGCACGTGACGGCTGGCGGGACCGCCCTGCAGACGATCGCGCGGCCGCTCGGTCCCGACGAGGCTCTCTGCGAGATCTACGCGCAGCCCGCGGATGGCGCGGCGTGGCGGCTGACGGCCAGCGCGCGCCTGACGCGCCGGGCGGCGCCGGCCGCCGTCTCTTCCCCCGTCCCGCCGGCACGGCGGCCGATCGACCTCGGCATCATGTTCTTCAACGGCAGCGAGGATCTCGATCGCCGCCGGCAGTACCGCCTCGTCATCGAGGCGGCCCGGTTCGCCGACCGCCACGGCTTCTCGAGCGTGTGGGTCCCCGAGCGGCACTACACGGCGTTCGGCGGGCTCTATCCGAATCCGTCGGTGCTGCAGGCGGCGCTCGCGCGCGAGACGCGCCGGCTGCGGCTGATGGCCGGCAGCCTGGTGCTGCCGCTGCACCATCCGCTGCGGGCCGCCGAGGACTGGGCGCTCGTCGACAACCTGTCGGGCGGCCGGGTCGGCCTGTCGATCGCGTCGGGCTGGAACCCGGATGACTTCGCGATGGCGCCCGAGCGGTACGCCGATCGTCACGAGACCGTGTTCCGCGGCCTCGACCTGCTGCGCCAGCTGTGGCGCGGCGAGCTGGTGGACGCGCAGAGCGGGTCCGGGCGTTCGATCCGGATCCGCACCTACCCCACGCCGATCCAGCCCGAGCTGCCGGTCTGGGTGACGGCCGCCGGCAATCCGCGGACGTTCGCGCGGGCCGGCGAGGCGGGCGCCCACCTGCTGACGCACCTGCTCGACCAGGACGTCGAGGCGCTCGCCGGCAAGATCGCCGTCTACCGCGACGCGCGGGCGCGGGCGGGCCACGATCCGGCGGCCGGCCGCGTGACGGTGATGCTGCACACGTTCCTCGGCGAGGACGTCGAGACGGTGCGCGAGCAGGTGCGGCAGCCGTACTGCGAGTACATCAAGGCCAACATCGGGCTGTTGAAGGGGCTGGCGTACAGCCGCGGCAGCGACATCGACCTCGCGGCGCTGTCGCCGCAGGACCTCGACGAGTTCGTCGGCTTCCTCTACGACCGCTTCTTCGCGACGCGCGCGCTGCTCGGCACGCCGGAATCGTGCGTCGATCTGGTGCACGCCCTGCACGGCGCCGGCGTCGACGAGCTCGCCTGCCTGATCGACTTCGGGCCGCCCACCGACCTGGTCCTCGAGAGCCTGCCGCACCTCGCCCGGCTGCGCGACCGCGTCAGCGGCGGACCGGCATGCGTGGCGCTCGCGCGGCCGGCCGAGCCGGTCAGCCGGATCCAGACACGGTGCGATCAGACGATGCCCGGCCCGGTCTTCTACCGCCGGCTGCACGATCGCGGGATCGCCTTCGGCGACGAGCTGCAGCGCGTCGACCGGTTCTGGCGCCGTGACGGCGAGGCCCTGGCCCGGCTGCGCGACGACCGGCCGGCCGGCACGACGGCCACGCTCGACGCCGCGCTGCAGGCGTTCGTGGCGGCGTTGCCCGCCGGCGCCTTCACCCGCGCGAGCGACGGCGTCTACGTCGCGACCAGCGCCGATCGCGTGGCGTTCGGCGAGGCCGCCGGACCGGCGGCCTGGAGCCACGCGACGATCACGCGCGGCAGCCTGGGCGACGACGAGATCTTCGCGGGCGACGTGACGCTGCTCGATCCTCACGAGGCCGTGGTCGCGCGCATCAGCGGCTTCCAGGTGCGCCGCGTCCGGCCGTCGGCCGCCGCGCGCCTCGCGGATGGAGGCGACCGCCTCGAGTCGTGGCTCTACAGCGTGCGCTGGCAGGCGGCCCCTCGCCACCCGGGCACGCCGGTCGCGGATGCCGCGCCGGGCCGCTGGCTGCTGCTCACCGACGAGGGTGGCGTCGGCGCCGCCCTGGCGGATCGGTTGCGCGTGACGGGCGACGACGTCGTCGAGGTGCACGCGGCCGGCGGAATCCCGATCGCGGCGGACGCCGCGGATCCCCTGTCGCCGGCGACCTTCGATCGCCTCGTCCAGCGCGTCACAGCCGGATCGGGCCGCCTGAAGGGGGTGGTGCATCTGTGGAGCCTCGATGCGCCGCCGTCGTCCGGGCTGACGCTCGACGCGCTGTCGGCCGCCGAGGCGTGCGGCTGCGGCGCGGCCGTCCACCTGGTGCAGGCCATGGTCCGGGCTGGCCTCGAGAGCCGGCTGTGGATCGTGACGCGTCAGGCGCAGGCGGCCGGCGACGACGCCGCGGATTGCGCGGTGGCGCAGGCGCCGATCTGGGGGCTCGGACGCGTCATCGCCGCCGAGCACCCCGATCTCTGGGGCGGCCAGCTCGATCTGCCGGCTGCCGGGACGAGCGCACCCGCCGACGCGATGGCGTGGCTCGTCGACGAGCTCACGCGGCCGGACGGCGAGGATCAGGTCGCGCTGCGGCACGGGGAGCGCCGGGTGGCGCGCCTGCTGCGGGCTCCGGCGCCCGAGCCGGACGCGGTGCGGTTCGAACCGGAGCAGCTCTACCTCATCACCGGCGGGCTCGGTGGCATCGGCCGGCGGATCGCCGGATGGATGGTGAGGCACGGCGCGACCGACCTGCTGCTGACGGGCCTGCACGACCTGCCGGCCGGCGACGAGACGGCCGGCGCCGCCGCGCTTCCGGCCGACGTGCGCGAGCGGCTGGCGGTCATCCAGAGCCTGGAGGCGCAGGGGGCGCGCGTCCGGTACGTGCGCGCCGATGCCAGCGATCCGGCCGAGATGGCGGCGGTCGACGCGGCCATCGCCGCCGCGGATCGGCCGCTCGGCGGCATCATCCACCTGGCGGGCGTGCCCGAGACGCGGACGATCGTCGAGCTCGACTTCGCGCGCGACCGGCGCGTGATGGCGCCGAAGGTGCGCGGCGCGTGGATCGTCCACGAGCTCTCGCGGCGCTGGCAGGCGGGCTTCCTGGTGGCCTTCTCGTCAATCTCGGCGGTGTGGGGATCGCGCGGTCAGCCGCTGTACGCCGCCGCGAATCACTTCCTCGACGCGCTGACGGCGCACCGGCGGAGTCTCGGCCTGCGGACGCTGACGGTGAACTGGGGGCCGTGGGCCGAAGGCGGCATGGTGTCGGCCGACGACCTGCAGCTGCTGGCGCGCATGGGGCTGCGGTCGATCGAGCCGGTCGACGGCACGGCCGCGCTCGGCCGCCTGCTGGCCTCCGGCCGATCGCAGCAGGTCGTGGCCAGCGTGGACTGGCCGCTCTTCCGCGACTTGTTCGAGTCGCGCGGTCCGCGGCCGCTGCTCGCGCAGGTCGAGACGCAGGACGCCGGAACGGGACACGCGGCGGCCGTCACCGAGCTGGCGCGCGCCCTGGCGGCGGTCGCGGCGGACGAGCGCCTCCGGAGGCTCGTCGCGCACCTGCAGCAGCAGGTGGCCGCGGTGCTGGCGCTGCCGGGCGGCCGGCTGCCGGATCCGCGCACGGGGTTCTTCGAGATGGGCATGGACTCGCTGATGGCGCTGGATCTGAAGAAGCGGCTGCAGGCCGATTTCGGTCTGGAGCTGCGCGCCACGGTGGTCTTCAACTATCCGACCGTGCAGGCGCTGGCCGGCTTCCTGTCGGATCTCCTCGCCGCGCCGGCCTCGCCGCCGGCGCCCGCCGCACCGGCCGCGGTCGATCCCGAGTCGCTGTCGGAAGCCGAACTGGTGCGCCTGCTGGACGAGCAGCTCGAAGCGATCGATACGCCGGGGGAACATGGCTGACGAGAAGCCGCTCGACTACCCGGCCCGGCTGCGTGCGGCGCTGGCCGCCCTGCAGAAGCAGCAGGCGCGGATCGACCAGCTCGAGCGCGACCGGCGCGAGCCGATTGCGGTCGTCGGCATGGGCTGCCGCTTTCCAGGCGGCGCCGACAGCCCCGCCGCGTTCTGGCAGATGCTCCGCGCCGGCGTCGATCCGATCCGCGAAGTGCCCGCCGACCGCTGGAACGTCGACGACTGGTTCGATCCGGTGCCGGGCACGCCCGGCCGCACCTACACCCGCTGGGGCGGCTTCCTCGACGGCGTGGATCGGTTCGATGCGCGATTCTTCCGGATCTCCCCGCGTGAGGCCCTCGGGATGGATCCGCAGCAGCGGTTGCTGCTGGAGGTCGCCTGGGAGGCGCTCGAGGACGCGGGCGTGCCGCCCGATTCGCTCGGCGGATCGCAGACCGGCGTCTACGTCGGCCTGACGACGCTCGACTATGCGAAGGTCGTCTACCGAACCGACTTCGGGCGGATGGACGCCTACACCGCCACCGGCAACGTCGCGAACATCGCGGCGGGGCGCCTCTCGTACGTCCTCGGCCTGCGCGGCCCGAGCCTCGCGGTCGACACGGCCTGCTCCTCGTCGCTCGTCGCCGTCCACCTCGCGTGCCAGGGCCTGCTGGCCGGCGAATGCGACGCCGCGCTCGCCGCCGGGGTCAACCTGATCCTGACGCCGGACAACACCATTGCCGTCTCGCAGGCCCGCATGCTGGCACCCGACGGGCGGTGCAAGACGTTCGACCGCGCGGCCGACGGCTACGCCCGCAGCGAGGGCTGCGGCGTCATCGTGCTGAAGCGGCTGTCGAAGGCGCGCGCGGACGGCAATCGCGTCCTCGCGGTGATCCGCGGATCGGCCGTGCGCCAGGACGGCGCGCGCAGCGGCCTCACCGTGCCGAACGGGCCGGCGCAGGAGGCGGTGATCCGCGCCGCCCTGCAGGCGGCGGGCGTACCGCCGGGCGAGGTCGGCTACGTCGAGGCGCACGGCACCGGCACGTCGCTCGGCGATCCGATCGAGATGGAAGCGCTCGCCGGCGTCTTCCGCGAGGGGCACGACCGCACCCGCCCGCTCATCGTCGGCGCGCTGAAGAGCACGCTCGGCCACATGGAGTCGGCCGCCGGCATTGGCGGCGTCATCAAGGCCGTGCTCGCGCTCGGCCACGGCGAGGTACCGCCGAACCTCCACTTCGACGCGATCAATCCCGACATCGATCCGGACGAGATCCCGGCCGTCCTCCCCGTGCGCCCGACGGCATGGCCGGCGGCGTACGGCCGCCGCCTCGCGGGTGTCAGCGCGTTCGGATCGAGCGGCACGGTCGCCCACGTCACGCTGGAAGAGGCACCGGCCGACGTGCCCGCGGCGGCGGCGTCCCCCGGCCGGCCGTGGCACGTGCTGCCGTTGAGCGCCCGCACGCCGGCGGCCCTCGAGGATCTCGCCGGCCGCTGGGCCTCACTGCTCGACGCGCAGCCGGACGACGCGGCACTGGGCGACCTCTGCCACACCGCGGGCGCCGGGCGGACCCAGTTCCCGGTCCGGCGCGCCGTGGTCGCCCGATCCTGTGCCGAGGCGGCGCGCGCGCTGCGCGCCGCCGTGCCCGCGGGCCCCGATCGCGACGGCGACTGGCAGGCCGCCCCGCCGGTGGCGTTCCTCTTCACCGGTCAGGGGGCCCAGCGCGCGTCGATGGGGCGCGAGCTGTACGACACGATGCCGGCGTTCCGCACGGCCATCGACCGATGCGCGGAGGCGACCGATCCGCACATGGCCCGTCCGCTGCGCGACGTGCTCTTCGGCGACGAGTCCGAACGGCTGCTGGCATCGACGGAATTCAGCCAGCCGGCGATCTTCGCCTTCGAGTACGCGCTCGACGCGCTCTGGCGGTCGTGGGGTGTGACGCCGTCGGCGCTGCTCGGCCACAGCCTCGGTGAGTACGTCGCAGCCTGCGTGGCGGGGGTCTTCAGCCTCGAGGACGGACTGCGCCTCGTCGCCGCCCGCGGCCGGCTGATGCAGGACACGGCGCCCGGCGCGATGCTCGCCGTGTTCGCGAACGAGCGCCGCTGCCGCGCTGCCATCGAGGGGCACGGCGGGTCGCTGGCCCTGGCGGCGGTGAACGGTCCGGACGCCTGCGTGGTATCCGGCGCGCCGGAGGCCATCGAGCACGTGGCCGCCGAACTGGGCCGGGACGGGATTGCCACGACGCGGCTGCGGGTCGGCCAGGCGTTCCACTCGCCGCTGATGGCGCCGGCGCTCGATCGGTTCGCAGCCGTGCTCGAGACGATCGCCCTGGCACCGCCCGCGGCGCGGGTGGTCTCCAATCTCACCGGCCACTGGGCGGGTGCCGAGCTGGCCACGCCGGCGTACTGGCTGCAGCACGCCCTCGAGCCGGTCCGCTTCCAGGCGGGCGTCGAGCTGCTGCACGCCGGCGGCATCGGGACGTTCATCGAGATCGGCCCGGCACCGACGCTGCTGACGCTCGCGGAGCGGTGCTGGGGCGGCGGCCCCGTCAGCTGGCTCCCCTCGGTCCGTCCCGGGCGGAGCGAAACGGAACAGGTCCTCGAGACGCTCGCCGCCTGCTACGTCGCCGGCCACGACATCGACTGGCGCGGCGTCGACCGCGGCCGGCCGTACCGCCTGACGGCGGCGCCGACCTATCCGTTCCAGCGCGAGCGCTACTGGCCCGATCCCGAACAGCCGGCCGCGACGCCGGCGACGCGCGGCGCCATGCCCGCGCGCACGATCGAGGTCGTCGGTGCCCCGGCGCCCGCACGGGCGGCCGGCGCCCGCGCCGCGGCCGGGCCGCAGGACGCCGCGATCGGCCCGCGGTTCGGCGTGATGTTCTTCAACGGCAGCGAGGCGCGCGACGGTTCCGACAGTTACGAGCTGCTGATCGAGTCGGCGCGCTTCGCCGATCGCCACGGCTTCTCGAGCGTGTGGCTGCCGGAGCGGCACTTCACCGGCTTCGGCAGCCTGTACCCGAACCCCGCGACGCTGCACGCGGCGCTCGCGCGCGAGACGCACCACGTCCGGCTGATGGCCGGCAGCGTCGTCCTGCCGCTGCACAACCTGCTGCGCATCGCGGAGGAGTGGGCCGTCGTCGACAACCTGTCGGACGGGCGCGTCGGGATGTCCTTCGCGTCGGGCTGGAACCCGGCCGACTTCGCGCTGAATCCCGGGCAGTACGCCGGCCGCCACGAGGCGCTCTTCCAGGGGATCGAGGATCTGCGGCGGCTGTGGCGGGGCGAGACCGTGCTGGTGCGCGACGGCAACGGCCGTGAAGTGGCCGTGCGGACCTATCCGACGCCGATCCAGCCGGAGCTGCCGCTGTGGGTCACGGCGGCCGGCAACCCGCGGACGTTCGAGCGGGCGGGCGCCATCGGCGCGAACCTGCTGACGCACCTGCTGGATCAGGACATCGACGAGCTCGGCGAGAAGCTGGCGGTCTACCGCGAAGCCCGCCGTGCGCACGGCTTCGATCCGCAGGGCGGCATCGTCACCGTGATGCTCCACACGTTCCTCGGCGACGACGAGGACCGGGTGCGCGAGCAGGTGCGCGAGCCCTACTGCGCGTACCTGAAAGAGAACCTGCACCTGCTGAAGGGGCTGGCGGCGAGCCGCGGCAGCGGCGCGGACATCACGAAGCTGCCCGCCGCGGAGCAGGACGCGTTCGTGCAGTTCCTGTTCGAGCGCTTCTTCTCCACGCGCGCGCTGCTCGGCACGCCGACGTCGTGCGCGCCGCTCGTCCTCGGCCTCGCCGGCATCGGCGTGTCCGAAATCGCCGCCCTCCTCGATTTCGGTCCGCCCGTGGACGATGTGCTGAACAGCCTGCCGCATCTGGTGACGCTGGCGGAGCTCACGGGGCACCTCGATCAGGTCGAGCCGTTGCCGCCGTACGCACCTCCGGTGAGCACCGCAGGCACGAAGGACCGGCCGGCAGCGATCGAGCTGCCGCCGGATTCGGTGTACGAGGTGGCGTGGCAGCCGGTCACGCTCGAACCGGGAGGCCCGGGCACCATCCCCGCGCAGTGGCTCGTGTTCCTCGACGAGGACGGCGTCGGGGCGACGGCTGCGAACCGCCTCGAGGCCCGCGGCCAGCGCTGCCTCCGCATCCGCCGGACGCAGGGGACGTCGACCATTCCCGCCGACCCCGGCACGCCGGTTCCCGACGACCTCCGACTGAATCCGCAGGACCACGAGGGCTGGAGGCGGGCGGCGGATCTCGCCCGGCGGGCGGCGGGCGATGGCCCGCTCGGCGTCCTTTATATATGGCCGGCGGACGGCGTCGCGGCCGACGAGGTCGAGACGGCGCCGGTGCAGGCGGAACTCGAGCGGGCCGTCCGGCTCGTTCAGGGCCTGGCCGCCGGGACGGCCACGCCTCAGCCTGCCTGCCGGCTCTGGCTGGTGACGCGCGGCGCACAGGCGGTCGGGCGCCACGGCGCCGACCCGCGGCAAGCCGCACTCTGGGGGCTCGCGCGGGTGATTCCGATCGAGCTGCCGCGGCTCTGGGGCGGACTGGTCGATCTCGAACCCGGGGTGGACGTCGCGCGCGATGCCGACGCGCTGATCGCCGCGGCGACCAACGGCGCGCGGGAGGACCAGCTCGTCTTCCGGGACGGGCGCAGCCTGGCCGGGCGGCTCACGACGCGCGCCGACCTTCCGCCCGCCCGGGCGTGGCAGTGCCGGCCGCACGCCAGCTACCTGGTAACGGGCGGCCTGGGCGGCCTGGGCCTCGAAGTCGCGCGGCTGCTGGTCCGCAAGGGGGCGCGCCACCTGATCCTGGCCGGCCGTCATCCGCTGCCGCCGCGCCACAGCTGGTCGACGCTGGCGCCGGATTCGCCGGCCGCGGCCACCGTGCGAACCGTCGAGGAGCTGGAGGCCCAGGGGGCGAGCGTGCACGTGGCGGCACTCGACGTCGCGTCGGTCGAGGACCTCCGGGCCTGGCTGGATGCGTATCGCGAGGCCGGACACGCCCCCGTTCGCGGGGTGGTCCACGCCGCCGGTGTCTGGCACGATGCGCGGCTCGCGGACCTCGATCCCGACGTGCTGGCCGAGGTCCTGCGCCCGAAGGTCGCCGGGACGGCCGCGCTCGACGCCTGCTTCCAGGGGACCGACCTCGACTTCTTCGTGCTGTTCTCGGCGTTCTCGTCGCTGCTGCCCGCCGAGGCGCAGGGGAACTACGCGGCCGCCAACGCGTTCATGGACGCGGTGGCGCGTGAACGCCGGGCGTGCGGGCGTGCGGCGCTGGCGATCAACTGGGGGCCCTGGTCCGGTGTCGGCTTCGCGACCAGCGACTACGGCAGCCGCGCGCACCGGCAGCTCGAAGCGCTGGGCATCGGCCGGCTGTCGCCGGCACAGGGTGCGCAGGTGCTCGATCGGCTGATGGGCAGTGGCGTCGCCCAGGTTGGCGTCATGCCGGTCGACTGGCCGCGGCTCTTCCAGGCAGATCCGCAGGCGAAGCTGTCGCCGATGCTGGCCGAGCTGGTGGCGCGTCACGGCGCCACGTCCGCCGCCGGCGCTGGAAGCGAGGGCCCGGCGCTGGTGGCCCGCCTGAACGGCCTGCCGCCCGACGAACAGCTGGCGGCCGTCGAGCGCGCGGTGACGGTCATGGTCGCCGCCATCGGCCGGCACGACGCGGCGACGATCGCGCGCGACGCGCGGCTGTCCGATCTCGGCGTCGACTCGCTGATGGCGGTCGAGATCAAGAACCGCATCCAGCACGACGCGGGCGTGAGCGTGCCGCTCGTGACGCTGCTCGAGGGCCCGTCGGTCGGCGCCCTGGCGACGACCGTGCTGGCGGGCATCAGGCTGGCCGCCGTCACGCGGCCGGGCCCGGCGCCGGCCGGCTCCGAGAACCTGACCGAAATCGAGATCTGAGTTCGCCGATGACCAGGCACGATCAGACCACCGGCGACGAGGCCCGGGCCCGCGAGGCGTTGTTCGAGCTCCTGTTGCGCGAGCGTGGCTTCGGCACGGACGGTCCCGCGGGCATCCGGCCGCGCGGCGGCACCGGTCCGGCGCCGCTGTCGTTCGCGCAGCAGCGCCTGTGGTTCCTCGACCAGCTCGAACCCGGGAACGCCGTGTACAACGTGCCGGGCGTGCTCCGCCTCACGGGCGCGCTCGACGCCGCGGCGCTCGGCCGCGCGCTGAACCGGATCGTCGCGCGGCACGAGGTCCTGCGCGTGCGGTGCGCGGAGGCCGACGGCCAGCCGTCGCAGGTTCCGCTCGACCTCGTCCTGACCCTGGCCGAAGAGGATCTGTCGAGCCTGGCGCCCGCGGTGCGCGAGGCGCGCATCCGCGAACGGGCCGCGGCCGAGGCCGACCGCCCGTTCGATCTGGCGCGCCCGCCCTACCTGCGGGCCACCCTGCTCCGTCTCGGCCCCGCCGATCACCTGCTGCTGTTCACGATGCACCACATCGTCAGCGACCAGTGGTCGCTCGGCATCCTCGCCGGCGAGCTGGCGGCGTTCTACGAGGAGGAAACGGGCGGCACGGCAGCGGCGCTGCCGGCGCTGGACCTCCAGTACACCGATTACGCCGCCTGGCAGCAGGAGTGGCGCACGAGCGCGGCCTTCGCCCAGCAGCTCGCCTGGTGGCGCAATCGCCTCCAGGGGTTGACGCCGCTGGAACTGCCGGCCGACCATCCGCGTCCGGCGGAGGCGTCGTTCCGCGGCGCCTCCCGGCACTTCACGATCGACGCCGCGCGCCGTGCGGCCGTCGAGCGGCTCGGCCAGACCGCCGACGCAACGCCGTTCATGACGCTGCTCGCGGCGTTCCAGGTGCTGCTCTACCGGCTGACGCGCCAGGGCGACGTGGCGATCGGCACGCCGGTGGCGAACCGGTCGCAGGCCCAGCTGCAGCATCTCATCGGCTTCTTCACCAACACGCTCGTGATGCGGGCGTCGGTGGACGGTCACGCGTCGTTCCGCCGGCAGCTCGCCGAGGTCCGGCGCACCTGCCTCGACGCCTACGCGAACCAGGAGCTGCCGTTCGAGGCGCTGGTCGAGGCGCTCCAGCCGCGCCGCGAGCTGAACCGCCATCCGCTGTTCGACGTCCTCTTCGTCCTGCAGGCGCCGCTGCCGTCGCTTCGCATGCCCGGGGTAGAGGCCCGCTTCGTCGAGCAGGACACGACCACGTCGAAGTTCGATCTGACGCTGACGCTGCGCGAGTCGGCGGCCGGCTGGGAGGGCTGGGTCGAGTACCGCACCGATCTCTTCGAAGCGGCGACCATCAACGGCTTCATCGATCGCTTCGCGCGGCTGCTCGACGCGGTCGTCGCGGCGCCCGACGCGGCCATCGACGACCTGCCGCTGATGTCGGCGGACGAGCGGCAGCGGGTGCTGGCGGGCTTCAACGACACGGCGGAGGCGTTCGACGGCGACGGCCTCGTGCACGGACTCTTCGAGCGGCAGGTCGAGCGGACACCGGACGCCGTCGCCCTGGTCTGCGGCGAGCAGCGGCTGACCTACGCCGCGCTGAATGCGCGCGCCAACCGGCTAGCGCACCTCCTGCAGGCCGCCGGTGTGCGGCCGGACGTGCCGGTCGGCATCTGCCTCGACCGGTCGGTCGAGACGATCGTCTCCGTGCTCGCCGTGCTGAAGGCCGGCGGCGCCTACCTGCCGCTCGATCCCGGCTATCCGGTCGACCGGCTCGCCTTCATGCTGCGGGACGCCGGCGCGCGTCTGCTGCTCGTCCATCGCGCGACGCGCGGCCTGCTGCCGCCCGACCCGGACGTCCGCGTCCTCGACCTCGACGAACTGGCCGCCGATCTCGCAGGCCGCCCGGCGGAGAACCCGTCGAGCCCCGTGACGCGCCATCACCTGCTGTACTTCATGTACACGTCGGGATCGACTGGCCGTCCGAAGGGGGCGACGCTCAGCCATCACGCCCTGCACAACCTGATCCGCTGGCACCTGGCGACGCTGCTGAACGGGGCCGCCACGCTGCAGTTCGCGCCGCTCAGCTTCGACGCGAGCTTCCACGAGATCTTCGCGGCGCTCGGAAGCGGCGGGGCGCTGCACCTGATCGCGGAGACCGAGCGCCTCGACCTCGACGCGCTGGCCGGGCACCTGCAGGCGGCACGCATCGCCAAGGTCATCCTGCCGGTGGTCGTCTTCCAGCAGCTCGCCGCGGCGTACCGGGATCGTCCGGCCCCGTTCGCCGCGCTGCGGGAGATCATGGTCACCGGCGAGCAGCTGCTCCTGACGCCGGCCATCCTGGACTTCTGCCGGCAGCTGCCGCACTGCCGGCTCCACAACCACTACGGGCCGTCCGAAGCGCACGTGGTGACCAGCTATACCTACGACGAGCCGCCGGCCGCGCTGCTGCCGCCGCCCCCGATCGGCCGGCCCATCGCCAATACGCAGATCTACCTGCTCGACGACCGGCTGAACCCGGTGCCCGTCGGGATCACCGCCGAGCTGTACATCGGCGGCGCCAACCTCGCGCGCGACTACCACCATCGGCCTGACCTCACGGCGGAGCGATTCGTGCCCGATCCGTTCGCTGCGGCACCGGGCGCGAGGCTGTACCGGACGGGCGACCTCGCGCGATGGCTGCCCGACGGCAACATCGAGTACCTCGGGCGCCGCGATCAACAGGTGAAGATCCGCGGCTTCCGCGTGGAGCCGGGCGAGGTCGAGACGCTGATCGGCGAGCACCCCGACGTGGCCCAGGCCGCGGTCGTGGTGCGCGAGGTCGTGCCCGGCGAGAAGAGCCTGGTCGCCTTCATCGTCTGGGCCGAGGGCCGGCGCGGCACGTGGGAGGCGCTGCGCGATTTCGTCGCCTCACGGCTGCCGGCCTATCTCGTGCCGTCGTTCTTCGTGGAACTGCCGGCGCTGCCGCTGACGCCGAGCGGCAAGATCGAGCGCCGATCGCTGCCGGCACCGTCGGCCCGCGACCTGCGCGCCGAATTCGTCGAGCCCCGCACGGCGACGGCACGCTGGCTCGCGTCCGTGTGGGCGGAGCTGCTGGGCGTCGAACGGGTCGGGGTCCGGGACAACTTCTTCGAGCTCGGGGGGCACTCGCTGCTGACCACGCGCCTCGTCTCGCGCGTCCGTCAATCGCTGCAGATCGACGTGCCGCTGCGGCTGGCCTTCGAGCAGCCGACCATCGAGGGCTTCGCGCACGGCCTCGCCGCCCGCTGCGGCGGCGCCGGCGTGCTGGACACGATCGTCGAGACGTTCCAGCAGGTCGAGACCCTGTCCGACGAACAGGCCAGCGCGCTGCTGTCGGACCTGCAGGAGCCGCAGTAGACGCGATGCCCCCGCGTCCCCCAGTCGATCGGCAGGCCCTCCTCGCGCGACTGCTCGCGCAGAAGGGGATCCGTGTCGGCGGTCCCGGCGTCATCCCGCGCCGTCCGCCCGGCACCCCACCCGTCCTGTCCTTCGCCCAGCAGCGCCTCTGGTTCGTCCAGCACCTCGAACCGGCGAGCACGGCGTATCACCTGACCCAGGCGATCCGCCTGCGCGGGCCGCTGCAGGTCGACGTCCTCGACCGCGCGATGGCGACGATTGCCGCGCGGCACGATGCCCTGCGCATGGCGTTCCCGGAACGCGACGGCCACGGGACCGTGGTCGTCGAGCCGGCACGATCGTCCGTGCTGGAAGTCGTCGACCTCGCAGACGTGCCGGCCGACGGGCGCGACGCCGAGATCGCCCGCCTCACGCACGACACCTTCGAGCGGCCGTTCGATCTGGCGGTACCACCGCTCTGGCGGGCTCGCCTGATCGGACTCGGCGATGTCGATCGCCTGCTGCTGCTCTGCGCGCACCACATCGCCCTCGACGGCTGGTCGCTCGGGCTGTTCATGCGCGAGCTGACGGCGCTGTACGCCGCCTACGCGGCAGGGCGGCCGTCGCCGCTGCCCGACCTGTCGATCGACTACGCCGACTACGCGGCGTGGCAGCGCGCGCGCGCCGGACAGGGGGCCTGGCAGGACGACCTGGCCTGGTGGGCCGCACGGCTCGCCGACGTGCCGGCGCTCGAACTGCCCTCCGATCGGCCACGCCAGCCGACCACGTCCGCGGCGGGCGCCATCCGTCGCTTCCTGCTGCCGGCCGATCTCGTCGGCGCGGTCCGCGAACTCGCCCGCCAGGAGGACGCCACGCCGTTCATGGTGCTGATGGCGGGCTTCCAGGTGCTGCTGCAGCGCCAGACCGGCCAGACGGACTTCGCGGTCGGGACGCCGAGCGCCAACCGGGAGCGGCCCGAGATCGAACAGGCGATCGGCCTGTTCGCCAACATGCTGGCGCTGCGGGCCGATGTCAGCGGCACGCCGACCTTCCGCGACCTGATCCGCCGCACGCGCCGGACGGCCGCCGAGGCGTACGCCCATCAGGAGCCGCCGTTCGAGCGGATCGTCGAGCGCGTGCAGCCCGAACGGACGCCGGGCCGGCATCCGATCTTCCAGGTCGCGCTGACGCTGCAGAACACGCCGCCCGCGCGCTGGGAGATTCCCGGCGTCGCGCTCGACGTCCTGCCACCGGAGGTGCATGGCGCGAAGTTCGACCTGACCGTGGCGCTCGACGAGCAGGACGGCGGTCTCGCCGGCACCGCCGAGTACCGCACGGCGCTCTTCGACGCCGGCACGATCGATCGGCTGATGGAGCGGTTCGCAATCGTCCTGCGTGCCGCCACCACCGAACCGGATCGCCCGGTGACCGACCTGCCGGTCCTCACCGCGGCCGAGCAGGCGCAGTTGCGGATGCCATCACGCACCGCGGCGGCGCCCGTGGATCTCCGATCGCTGCACGAGCGATTCACGGCACAGGCGCGCCGGACCCCGGATGCGGTCGCGCTCACCTGTGGCGACCAGGCGATCGCGTACGGCGCGCTGGATGCGCGCGCGGACCGGCTCGCCGCGCGGCTCGCCGCCGCCGGCGTGCGCGCCGAGACGCGTGTGCCGCGGTTCCTCGATCGCACGCCATCGATGATCGTCGCCATCCTGGCCGTGCTGAAGGCCGGCGGCGCCTACGTGCCGATCGATCCGGCCTATCCGGCCGACCGCATCGCGTTCGTCCTTGCCGACTGCGGTGCCAGCCTCCTCCTCACCGAGCGCCCCCTGAAGGACCGCCTGCCGGACACGCCAGTCGCCGTGCACTGCCTGGAAGACTGGATGGACGAGCCGGCCGGGCCGGCGGCCGGCCGTCCGTTCCAGCCGATCGCCGTCGCACCCGCGCAGGCCGCCTACGTGATCTACACCTCGGGCTCCACCGGCCAGCCCAAGGGCGTCGTCGTGTCGCATGCGAACGCCGGCCGGCTCTTCGACGCCACCCGCTCCTGGTTCGACTTCGGCCCGGACGATGTCTGGACGCTGTTCCATTCGTACGCGTTCGACTTCTCGGTGTGGGAGATCTGGGGCGCCCTGCTCTTCGGCGGCCGTCTCGTCGTCGTCCCGTACTGGGTGAGCCGCTCGGTCGACCAGTTCTATCAGCTCCTCGCCGACGAAGGGGTGACGGTGCTGAACCAGACGCCGTCGGCCTTCGCGCAGCTCGTGAGCTACGAAGGATCGCTGCCGGCCCCGGCCGATCTCCGGCTGCGCTTCGTCGTCTTCGGCGGCGAGGCGCTGGAGTTGCAGGCGCTCGCGCCCTGGTTCGCGCGGCATGGCGACGAGCGGCCGCGCCTCGTGAACATGTACGGCATCACGGAGACGACCGTCCACGTGACGTACCGTCCGATCACCGCCGCCGACGTCGCGGCGGGCGCGGGGAGCGTGATCGGCGAGCCGATCCCGGACCTGCACATCGTGCTGCTGGATGCCCGCCTGAACCCGGTGCCGGCCGGCGCGACCGGCGAGATCTTCGTCGGCGGCGCCGGCGTGGCCCGCGGCTATCTCGGCCGCCCCGGCCTCACGGCCGAGCGCTTCGTCCCCGATCCGTTCGGCCCGCCGGGCGCGGTGCTGTACCGGTCGGGGGACCTCGCGCGCCGGCGGTCGGATGGCGACCTCGAGTACCTGGGGCGCGCGGACCACCAGGTGAAGATCCGGGGCTTCCGGATCGAGCTCGGCGAGATCGAGTCCACGCTCGCGCGCCATCCAGCCGTCGCCCAGGCCGTCGTCGTCAGCCGTCGTGACGGCGCCGGCGATCGGCTGGCCGCCTACGTCGTGCCGCGCGGGACGGAGCGGCCGTCGGCGAGCGCGCTGCGCGACTTCCTGCTGGCCTCGCTCCCCGACTACATGGCGCCGGCCGCCTTCGTCACGCTCGACGCGCTGCCGTTGACGCCGCACGGCAAGGTGGATCGCCGCGCGCTCCCCGCGCCGGACCTCTCCGCCACATCCGCCGCCGGCGACGAACCACCGGCGACCGCCGTGGAGCGCGACCTGGCCGACGCCTGGGCGGAGGGGCTCGGCGTGCCCCGCGTCGGCGCGACGGACAACTTCTTCGCCCTCGGCGGCGACTCGATCCTGAGCATCAGGGTCCGGTCGCTCGCGCGCGCACGCGGCTACGACTTCGCGCTCGCCGATCTCTTCCAGCATCAGACCGTCCGTGAACTCGCGCGCATCGTCCGTCCCACCGAGGACGCCGTGGGGGCTGACGGCAGAGACGCCCGCCCGTTCGCGCTGATCCCGGAGGCCGATCGCGCGGCGCTGCCGGCCGATGTCGAAGACGGCTGGCCCGTCGCGGCGCTGCAGGCCGGCATGCTCTTCCACGCCGAGCTCGACCCGCTGTCGGCGGCGTATCACGACATCTTCAGCTTCCACCTGCGCGCGGCCTGGAGCGAGACGGCGTTGATCGAGGCGGTCGCCGGCGTCATGGCCCGTCACGCCATGCTGCGGACGTCGCTGCACAAGGGGGGCTTCAGCGAACCGCTGCAGCTGGTGCACCGGCACGTGCAGGCTCCGATGACGGTCGAGGATCTGCGCGACCTGCCCGCGGCCGATCAGGAGGAGCGCATCGCGGCCTGGATGGCCGCCGAACGCCAGCGGCGGTTCGACTGGTCCATCGCGCCGCTGCTGCGGCTGCGCGTCCACCGGCGGACCGACGAGACGTTCCAGTTCTCGCTGACGGTGCATCACGCGATTCTCGACGGGTGGAGCCTGTCGTCGCTGCTGACCGAGCTGTTCGGCCGCTATCTGGACGGGCTGGCCGGACGTCCGCCGGCGCCACTGGACCCGCCGGCCGGGTCGTTCCGCGACTTCGTCGCCCTCGAGCGCGCGGCCGTGGCCGATCCGGCCGCGCAGCGGTTCTGGGAGGAGCGGCTGGCCGGCGCGCAGGCGCCCGCTCTGCCGGCCCGGCGCGAGCCGCGGCCGGCCGACAACCCGCGCCATACGACGCTGGGGCGGCTCGCCTGGGACCGGCCGGTCGTCGATCGGCTGCAGGCGATCGCCGCAAGCAGCAGCACGTCGCTCAAGGGCACCCTGCTCGCCGTGCACCTGCACGTCCTTGCGGCACTCGCCGCGCAGACGGATCTGGTGACCGGCCTCATCAGCAACGGCCGGCCCGAGGAGGCAGGGGCCGACGAGGTGCTCGGCCTGTTCCTGAACACCGTGCCGCTGCGGGTGTGCGTGGCCGGCGGATCGTGGCGCACGCTGATCGAGGCCGCCTTCGCGGCCGAGCGCGAGCTGCTGCCCTGGCGTCGCTATCCGCTCGCGCAGATGCAGCGCTGGTGGGGACGCCGGGAGCTGATCGAGACCGCGTTCAACTTCGTGCACTTCCACGTCTTCGCGCCGCTCGTCGGGCGCGACGACTTCCGGCTCCTCGAGACCCGCTATCACGAGGAGACCAACTTCAAGCTCTTCGCGCAGTTCGCGATCGACCCGGCCACGGGCGGGCTGACCCTGGGGATCACCTACGACCTCGGGACGTTCTCGGAGGAACAGGCGGCGGAGATCACCGGGTACTACCAGCGCGCGCTCGACGCGCTCGTGGCCGATCCTGACGGACGTCAGGAGGCCCTCGAATTGCTGTCCGCGGCCGAAGCCACGCGCCTGCTCGACACGTTCAACCGGACGACGCTGGCGCACGACACGGACCGCTGCCTCCACGAGTTGTTCGAGGCCGCCGCGTCGCGCACGCCCGACGCGACGGCGATCATCGATGGTCATCGGCGGCTGTCGTACCGCGAGTTGAACCGCCAGGCGAACCGCTGGGCCCGCGCGCTGCGCCGGCGCGGCGCCGGGCCCGACGTCCGCGTGGGCGTCAGTCTCGATCGCTCGGCGGACCTGGTGACCGTCCTGCTGGCGATCCTGAAGGCGGGCGGCGCGTACGTCCCGCTCGATCCCGCCTACCCGGCGGCACGGCTCGCCGGCATGGCGGCCGACGCCGCCCCGGCGTTCGTGGTGACGAGCCGGACGCAGCAGGGTCGCGTGCAGAAGGCCGGCATTCCCGCGCTGCCGATCGAGGAACTCGCGGCGCTGCCCCCCTCGGACGAGGACGCGGCAGACGTGGCCGCAGGGGTCTCGCCCGGCAACGTGGCGTACCTCATCTACACGTCGGGGTCGACCGGCCGTCCGAAAGCCGCGGCCATCCAGCACCGGAACGCCGTGACGCTCGCCGACTGGGCCGCGGCAGCGTTCCCTGCCCCGGCGTTCGCGGGCGTCCTGGCGTCGACGTCGATCAGCTTCGACCTCTCCGTCTTCGAGATCTTCGTCACGCTGGCGCGCGGCGGCACGATTGTGCTGGCGGCCGACGCGCTCGCCCTGCCGGCCCTGCCGGCCGCCGGCGACGTGACGATGATCAACACCGTGCCGTCGGCGATCGCGGAACTGCTGCGCCAGCGCGCGATCCCCTCGTCGGTCCGGACGGTCCTGCTCGCGGGCGAGCCGCTGCCGGCCAGCCTCGTCGATGCGCTGTACGCCCTCGGCCACGTCACGGACGTGTACGACCTGTACGGCCCGTCCGAGGACACGACGTACTCGACGTTCGGCCGCCGCGAACCAGGCGGCCTCGAGACGATCGGGCGGCCCGTCGCCAACACGCGCGTCTACCTGCTCGACGACTGGCTGCGGCTCGCGCCGCTCGGCAGTCCCGGCGTGATCTACATCGGCGGCGAGGGGGTCGCGCGGGGCTACTGGAATCGCTCCGATCTGACCGCCGAGCGCTTCCTGCCCGATCCGTTCGCGCCGGCGCCCGGCGCGCGCATGTACTGCACGGGCGATCTCGCACGGTTCACGGCCGACGGCCGGCTGATCTTCCTGGGCCGGGTCGACCAGCAGGTGAAGGTCCGCGGCTTCCGGATCGAGCCGGGCGAGATCGTCGCGGCCCTGGAACGACAGGATGCGGTGGCCGAGGCTGCCGTCATCGCCCGCGAGGACGAGCCCGGCCGCCGCCGGCTCGTGGCGTACGTGGTCGCGCAGCCGGGCGCCCCTCTGGACGTCGCCGCCCTGCGGACGGCGCTCGGCGCTGCGCTGCCGGACTACATGGTGCCGGCGGCCTGGGTCACGCTCGCCGCCCTGCCGCGGACGCCGAACGGCAAGCTCGACCGTCGAGCGCTGCCGGCCCCTGACGCCGGGGCGCGGCCCGACGAGACGCCGTACGTCACCCCCCTCGCCGGCACCGAAGAAACGCTGGCGCGGATCTGGGCCGACGTCCTGCGCGTGCCCCGCGTCGGGCGCCACGACGACTTCTTCGCACTGGGCGGCGACTCGATCCTGCTGCTGCAGATCCTCGCGCGGGCGCGCGCCGCCGGCCTGCCGTGCACGGCGCGACAGGTCCTCCGCGCCCAGACGATCGCGCGGCTGGCCCCTCTTGTCGACTCGGCGGTCGAACCCGGAACCACCGGGGTCGATCAGGCACCGGAGGGCCCGCTCCCGCTCCTCCCGATCCAGCGCTGGTTCTTCGAGCAGGACCTCGCCGAGCCGCACCACTGGAACCAGTCGCTGCTGCTCGAGACGCGCGTGCACCTGGCGCCGGACCGCCTGACCGCGGCTGTCAGCGCGCTGGTGCGGCGTCACGCGGCGCTCCGCCAGCGGTTCGTGCAGGACGGGGCCGCGGGGTGGACCGCGCGGATCGATCCCCCGGGGCCGCGCGACTGCCAGGTGCGCGCGGTGGATCTGCGCGGCCTGCCCGACGAGGCGATCGCACGGGCGGTGGAAGAGCAGTGCGCGCAGGAGCAGGGCGGGATCGATCTCGCGCACGGGCCGCTCGTCCGCGCCGTCTCGTTCGACCTCGGCCCGGATCGGCCCGGGCGCCTCTTCCTGGTCGTGCACCACCTCGCCGTAGACGGCGTGTCCTGGCGCGTCCTGCTGGAAGACCTGTTGACGCTGTACGAGCAGGACGCCGACGGCTCCGGGCTGCCGGCCGCCGGCTCGCCGCTCCGGGCCTGGTCCGCCGCGTTGCACCGCCGCGCGAGCGACCCGCTGCTGCAGGCGGAAGCGGGCTGGTGGCGCTCGGTGGCAGACGCGGATGCCGCGGCCGCAACGATTCCGGTCGATCACGCGACCGACACGGCCGCCAACGTCGCCGGCGCAGCGGCCATGGTCTCGGTCGACCTGAGCCGCGAGCTGACGTCCCGGCTGCTGCGCGACGTCCCGGCCAGGCAGCGGGTGCGGATCAACGACCTGCTGCTCGCCGCCCTCGGCGATGCGCTCGAGCGGTGGACGGGCTCGCGCGATCACGTCATCCACCTCGAGGGTCACGGGCGCGAACCGATCGACGATGCGGTGGACGTGACGCGGACGGTCGGCTGGTTCACGTCGCTGTTCCCGTTCCGCCTGACACGTCCGGCCGGCCCGGTGGCGGCCGACGCGGGCGGGCCACTCGCCTGGCTCGCCGCCGTGCGCGCCAGCCTGCGCGCGCTGCCGGGGCACGGCCTCGGGTATGGGATCCTTCGATATCTCGGCTCCGACACCGATTTCAGCCGCCGCCTCTCGGCCGCACCGGTGCCGGCGGTCAGCTTCAACTACCTCGGCCAGTTCGACCAGGCGCTCGACGAGGCTGGCCCGTTCGCGCCGGCCCGCGAACCGGGCGGACCGCTCCTCGGCCCGCGCAACCGCCGCGCGCACCTGATCGACGTCAACAGCGTGGTCGTCGGCGGCCAACTGCACGTCGATCTCCACTATGGCCGGCACATCCACGCGCGCGAGACGATGACCCGCCTGGCGGACGAGTACGTCCGCGCGCTCGAGCGCCTGGTGCAGGCGGCACTGGCGGCACCGGCCGCCGGGCCGGCGCCCGAGGACTTCGCCCTGGCGGACGTGAGCCAGCAGGAGCTGGACGCGGCTCTGGAAGAGATCGATCTGTAGACGATGGCGAAGAACCTCGAAGACGTCTACGCGCTGTCGCCGCTGCAGGAGGGGCTGCTGTTCCACAGCCTCTACGATCCGCGGTCGTCCGCCTACTTCGATCAGCTCATCGTCGCCATCCAGGGGACGCTCGACGAGGATGCCTTCGCGCGCGCCTGGCAGGCGCTCGTCGATCGCCATCCCGCGCTGCGGACCGCCTTCGCGTGGCGCAGCGGCAAGCGTCCGCTGCAGGTCGTCGCGCGGACGGCGCGGCTGGACGTCATCCGGCACGACTGGCGCGGCGAGCCGGACGCGCTGGCGCCGGCACGCCTCGAGGCGTTCCTCGAGGAGGACCGCCGCCGCGGCTTCGAACTGTCGCGCCCGCCGCTCTGCCGGCTCGCCATCATCCGCCGCGCCGAGGCCGAACGGGTCATCGTCTGGAGCCGGCACCACCTGCTGCTCGACGGCTGGAGCGTGTCGCTGCTGCTGCGCGAGCTGCTCGAGCGGTACGGCGCCCTCACCGGCGGCGCGCCGGCGCCCGAACGGCCGGCCCCGCCGTATCGCGACTTCATCGACTGGCTGCAGCGGCAGGATCGATCGGCCGCCGAGGCGTTCTGGCGGCGGACGCTGGACGGGTTCACGACGCCGACGCCCCTCGGGCTCACGCGCGCCACCGGAGAACGCCGAGCCGATCCTGCCGCGGCTGATGTCGAGCGGATCGACCGCCTGCCGGCCGGCCAGACCGAGGCCATCGTCGCGGGCGCGCGCCGCGCGCGGGTCACGCTGAACACGCTCGTGCAGGGGGCCTGGGCGCTGCTGCTCGGCCGCCTGAGCGGCGAGACCGACGTGCTGTTCGGCGAGACCGTCGCCGGCCGGCCCGCCGACCTGCCGGGCGCCGACGCGATGATCGGGCTGTTCATCAACACGCTGCCGGTGCGCGTGCCGCTGCCGGCGGCGGTCACGGCCGGCGACTGGCTCCGGTCGCTCCAGGACGCCGGCACCGACGCGCGCCGCTACGACTATTGCCCGCTGGTGGACGTGCACGGGTGGAGCGAGGTGCCGCGCCAGACGCCGCTCTTCGACAGCCTCGTCGTGTTCGAGAACTACCCGGCGAGCACGCGCGAAGCGGTCATGCCGGGATTCACGATCGGGTCCGCCGAGACGTGGGAGCGGACGAACTATCCGCTGACGCTGATCGTGTCGCCGGGCACGCAGCTGGAGCTGCGCTGGATCTTCGACGCCGGGCGGTTCGACGAGACGGCCATGGTGCGATGGATGGAGGCGTTCCGCACCATCCTGGACCAGCTGGCTGCGCGGCTCGACGCTCCGCTCGCCCGCATCTCGCCGCTCGACGATGCCGAGCGGCGGATGCTGCTGCACGACTGGAACGCCACGGCGCTCGCATTCGACCGGCAGGTCTGCCTGCATCAGCTGGTCGAGGCACAGGCGGCCGCGACACCCGAACGGACGGCCATCGTCCATCGCGGCGCACGCGTCAGCTACGCGGCCCTGAACGAGCGGGCGGACGCGATCGCGCGAGGCCTTGCGGCCCTGGGCGCCGGTCCCGAGGTCCCGGTCGGGCTGTGCGCCCGCCGGACACCGGCGCTCCTGGCGGGCATGCTCGGCATCCTGAAGACGGGGGCGGCGTACGTGCCGCTCGATCCGGCGTATCCGGCCGAACGGCTGTCCTTCATGGTGCGCGACGCCGGCATCCGGCTGCTCGTCACCGAGCGGGCGCTCGCGGGTCGATTCGACGAGGTGACGCCGGTGCTGCTCGACGCGGACGCGGAACCGGCTGCGCCTCCCGTGCGACGTTCGCCGGATGTCACGCCGGAGAACCTGGCCTACGTCATCTACACGTCGGGGTCGACCGGACTGCCGAAGGGGACGGCCATCACCCACCGCAGCGCCGTGGCGCTCGTGGCGTGGGCCCGTCACGTGTTCAGTGACGGCGAACTGGCCGGCGTGCTGGCCTCCACGTCGGTCTGCTTCGATCTGTCCGTCTTCGAGGTCTTCCTGACGCTCGCCGCCGGCGGCACCGTCGTGCTCGCCGAGCATGCGCTGGAACTGCCGTCGCTCGGCGCCGCAGGATCGGTCACGCTCATCAATACCGTGCCGTCCGCGATCGCGGAGCTCGAGCGGCAGCAGGCCATTCCCGCGTCGGTCCGGACGATCTGCCTGGCCGGCGAGCCGCTGACGGCCGCGCTCGCCGATCGCCTCTACGCGCTTCCCGGCGTGGAGCGGGTCTACGACCTCTACGGTCCCTCCGAGGACACGACCTATTCGACCTTCACGCAGCGGGCGCCGGGCGGACCGGCCACCATCGGCCGGCCGATTGCCAACACGCAGCTCTATCTCGTGGATGGCCACCTCGAGCCGGTGCCGGCAGGCGTCATCGGCGAGATCGTCCTGGGCGGCGACGGACTGGCGCGCGGCTACCTCGGACGCCCGGCACTGACCGCCGAGCGGTTCGTGCCCGATCGCTTCAGCGGACGGGCCGGCGCGCGCCTCTATCGCACGGGCGATCTCGGGCGGTTCCGCCCCGACGGACGGCTGGAGTTCCTCGGCCGCGCCGATCATCAGGTGAAGATCAGGGGCTTCCGGATCGAGCCCGGCGAGATCCAGGCGCGGCTCGAGGAGCATCCCGGCGTCGCGGACGCTGCGGTCGTCGTCCGCCGCGACGAGCGGGGCGACCCGCACCTGGCGGCGTACTACACCTCCTCGGACGCCACGGCCGCCGCCCCGGGCGCGCTGCGCGACTACCTGGCGCAGCGCCTGCCGGCCTACATGGTTCCCGACGCCTTCTGCCGGCTCGACGCCCTGCCGCGCACGCCCAACGGCAAGCTCGATCGCGCGGCCCTGCCCGATCCCTCCGGCAGCCGCCCCGCGTCGGCCGTCGCTCCGCGCACGCCGACCGAGCGGCAGCTCGTCGACCTCTGGCAGCAGGTGCTGGGCCTCGACACGGTCGGCGTCACCGACAACTTCTTCGACCTCGGCGGTCATTCGCTGCTCGCGACGCGCCTGATGGCCCGCGTCCGCGAGACGCTGCAGGTCGAACCGGCGCTGCGGCTGGTCTTCGATCACCCGACCGTCGCGGAGCTGGCCGCAGCGCTCGACGAGGCGGCCGCGACCGCGCCGCTCGATCCCGGGGCGCAGATCGGACGCCGGGCGACAGCCGGACCAGTTCCGCTGTCGCACGCCCAGCAGCGACTCTGGTTCCTGCAGCAGCTCGATCCGGCGAGCGCGGCGTACAACATCCCGATCGCGCTCACGTTCGACGGGCCACTCGACCTCGACGCGCTCCGGCGCGCCCTGGACGCCGTGGCGGCGCGTCACGAGGTGCTGCGCACGCGGATCGCCGCCACCGACGGCCGTCCGTCGGCGATGCCCGATCCCGACCGCGGCCCGGCGCTGCACGTGGTCGATCTGCGCGACCGTCCGGCAACCGACGCAGCGGCCGAGGCCCGGCGTGTCGCCGCCGCGGAGTCGCTGACGCCGTTCGACCTCGAGCGCGATCCGCTCGCGCGCGTCACCGTGGTGCGCACGGGCCCGGAGCACGGCCTCCTGCTGATCACGCTCCACCACCTCGTCGGCGACGAGTGGTCGCTCGACCGCCTCCTGCAGGACGCCGGCCGCGCGTACGCCAGGGCCGCACGCGGCGCCGATCCGGCGCTGCCGCCGCTCGCGCGGCAGTACGGCGACTTCGCCGTCTGGCAGCCCCAGTGGCTGGAGGGTGCGGCCGCCACCCGGCAGCGCGAGTACTGGCGGCAGCAGCTCGCCGGCCTCGAGCCGCTCGAGCTGCCGACCGATCGTCCCAGGCCGGCCGAGCGGACCACGAACGGCGGCACGGTCTCCGTGGAGATCCCGCCGTCACTCGCCGCGGCCCTCCGCGAGTTCAGCCGGCGCGAGGGCGTCACGCTCTACACGACGCTCCTCGCCGTCTTCCAGGCGTTCTTGTCGCGATACACCGGCCAGACCGATGTCGCGTGCGGCTCGCCCGTCGCGGGCCGGCAGCATCCGGAAGTTGCCGAGGCGATCGGGTTGTTCGTCAATACGCTGGTGCTGCGCACGGTGGTGGACGGCCAGCGGCCGTTCCGCGAGTTGCTGGCACAGGTGCGGTCGGTGGCGCTCGACGCGCAGGCCCGCCAGGACGTGCCGTTCGATCTGGTCGTCGAAGACCTCCATCCCGGGCGCGATCTCGGCCGCCATCCACTGTTCCAGGCGATGTTCTCGCTGGAGCGGCCGGCCGTGCCACAGACCGCCTTCGCCGGACTGACGCTCAGGCCGCTCGAGGTCGAGAACCGAACGGCGAAATTCGACGTCAGCCTGACGGTGCTCGATGCCGCGGGCACGCTCACGGCATCGCTGCAGTACAGCACCGACCTGTTCGAGCGCGAGACGGCGGCGCGCATGCTGGAGCACTATCTCGTGCTGGCCGGCAGCGCCGTTCAGACGCCCGACGCTGCGGTCTCTAATCTCGCGTTGATGACGCCCGCCGAACGGCGGCGCGTCGTCGAGGACTGGAACGGCACCGCACGGGCCTTCCCGCCGGTGCCGGCACTCCACCGGCTCTTCGAGGCACAGGCGGCCCGGACGCCGGATGCCGTCGCCGTCCGGTTCGAGGATCGGGATCTGACGTACTCGACGCTGGACGAGCGGGCGAACCGGCTCGCCCGACACCTGCAGGCGCTCGGCGTCGGCCCCGACGTGGTGGTGGGCGTCCTGCTCGATCGCTCGATCGAAATGGTCGTCGCCCTCTACGCCATCCTGAAGGCCGGCGGCGCGTACCTGCCGCTCGATCCCGAGTATCCAGTCGAACGCCTGCGGTTCATGGTGGAGTCGTCGGCAGCACCGGTGATCATCACCAGCAGCGCGCTGGCCGGTCAGGTGCCGGCCACGGAGGCGGCCCTCGTCGACCTGGATCGGGAGGCGGCGGTCATCGCCCGGCACGACGGCCGCACGCTGCCACTGGCGTCGAGCGGCAGCCATCTCGCCTACGTGATCTACACGTCGGGGTCGACCGGCCGGCCCAAGGGCGTGATGGTGCCGCACGAGGCGATCGTGAACCGCATCCAGTGGATGCAGGCCGAGTACGGGCTGACCGCCTCCGATCGGGTGCTGCAGAAGACGCCCTTTTCGTTCGACGTCTCCGTCTGGGAGTTCTTCTGGCCGCTGGCCGTCGGCGCGGAGCTGGTGGTGGCGCGGCCAGGTGGTCATCGCGACAGCCGCTACCTGGCGGAGATCGTCGCATCGGCCGGCATCACGACACTGCACTTCGTCCCGTCGATGCTCGACCTGTTCCTGCAGGAGCCCGGCCTCGATCGCCACTGCCGATCGCTGCGGCGCGTCTTCGCGAGTGGCGAGACGCTGATGCCCGAACTGGAGGCCCGCTTCTTCGCGCAGCTGCCGGCCGAGCTCCACAACCTGTACGGCCCCACCGAAGCGGCGGTCGACGTGACCAGCTGGGCGTGCGAGCCCGGGTCGCCCCGGGCGTCGGTCCCGATCGGCCGCCCCATCGCCAACATCCAGACGCACGTCGTCGACGGGCGGATCGAACCGGTCCCGATCGGCGTGCCGGGCGAACTGCTGCTGGGCGGCATCGGCCTGGCGCGCGGATACCTCGATCGGCCCGACCTGACCGCCGACCGATTCATCCCGAACCCGCTCGGCCCGGCGGGGAGCCGCCTGTACCGCACGGGCGATCGGGTCCGCTGGCAGGCCGACGGGACGATCGCCTACCTGGGCCGGATCGACCATCAGGTGAAGATCCGCGGATTCCGGATCGAGCTCGGCGAGATCGAAGCGGCGCTGATGCAGCATCCCGCGGTGCGACACGCGGTCGTCGTCGCGCGCGACGAGGCCTCCGGCCACCGGCGGCTCGTCGCGTACGTGGTGCCGGCAGACGGAACCGACGATGCCGGCGTGCTGCAGCGACACCTGCGGACGCAGCTGCCCGAGTACATGGTGCCGTCCGTGTTCGTCTGGCTCGACGCGGTCCCGCTGACCCCGAGCGGGAAGGTCGATCGCCGCGCCCTGCCGCCGCCGGTGCCGGTGCGTGCGGCTGCCGACGAGGCGTCGGCCGCGCCGCGCACGCCGGCCGAGATGGCGCTGGCCGAGATCTGGCGGGCCGTCCTCGTCCGGCCGTCCATCGGGCGCGACGACAACTTCTTCGAGCTGGGGGGCGATTCGATCCTCAGCGTGCAGGTCGCCTCGCGCGCGCGCACGGCCGGCCTCGCCGTCACGCCCCGGCTGCTCTTCCAGCACCAGACGATCGCGGAGCTCGCCTCGGCGCTCGCCGCACAGCCCGCGTCAACGACGATCGCCGCCGGCACGGACGCCCCCATGGCCGGCCCGGTGCTGATGACGCCGATGCAGCACTGGTTCTTCGCGCAGGACTTTGCGGAACCGCAGCACTGGAACCAGGCCGTCCTGCTGGAGGTTCCGCCCGACTTCGATGGCGCCCGCGCCCGGCGGTGCCTCGACCTCGTCGTCGCGCATCACGACGCGCTGCGGCTCCACCTGGCCGAGCCGGGCGCGCTGGCCGACGGCCGTCACCCCACCCGTCTCGCCTGCGCGCCGGCGGGTGGCTCGACGCCATTCGTCCGGCACGACTGCCAGACGGCCGATGAGGCGGAATGGCCTGACGTGCTGGCAGCCGGCGTTGCCGCCGAGCAGGCCGCCATCGATCTGGGGCACGGTCCGCTCATCCGCACCGCCTGGTTCGATCGCGGCCCGTCCCGGCCTGGACGACTGCTGATGGCGATCCATCATCTGGCGATCGACGCCGTCTCGTGGCGGATCCTGCTGGACGACCTGGCGTACCTGGTCGAGCGCGACCTTCGCGGCGAGCGGCTGGAGCTTCCGGCCCGGACGGGCTCGCCGAGCGCCTGGTCGAGTCAGCTCTCGCGATGGGCCACCGGCGCGGCGGCTGCACGGGAAGTGGACTACTGGCTGGCCCGCGGCCAGGCGGTCACCGGATCGATCCCGCGCGACATGGACGTTCCTGGCGACGGCACGCAGGGCGCCACCGAAGCCACCGTCCGCCTCGAGCTCGACGCGGAGACCACGGCCAGGCTCGTGGTGGAGACGGCAGGCAGCCACGGCCTCGGGATCGACGAACTGCTGCTGGCCGCGCTGGCGCGCACGCTCGCCAGCTGGTCGGGCCGCCGGTCGATCTGGATCGACGTCGAGGGCCAGGGGCGGCGGCTGCCGGATGACGCCGATGCCGACGTCGACCTGTCGCGCACGGTGGGCTGGTTCACGGCCATCTTCCCGGTGCGCATCGACGCGCCGCCCGACGACACGGGTGCGGCGTGGCTGGCGGCCGTGCGCGACCAGCGCCGCGCCGTGCCCCATCAGGGCGTCGGCTTCGGCGCGCTGCGCTGGCTGCATCCCGCCGACCGCGTGCGCGAGCGCCTGGCCGCACTGCCGCCCCGCGAGGTCGTGTTCAACTATCTCGGACGCTTCGAAACCGGCGCGAGCGCCGGCCCGTTCCGGCCGGCACCGGAACCGGTCGGCCCGACGCGCGCCCCGGGCAGCCGGCGGCCGTACCTCCTCGAGGTGAACGGCGGCCTGACCGGCGGCCGGCTGGTGCTCGACTGGGCCTGCAGCACCGACGGCCACCGGCCGGAGACCCTCGAGCGGCTCTCCGCCAGCTTCGTCGACGCCCTCCGGTTGTACGCCGGTGCCGTCGCGCCGGCGCCGGACGCGGCCGCTGCCTTTGCCGATTCGGGCTTGAGCAGCCGCGACCTGGACCGGCTGCTCGGCCGCCTGACGTAGACCGTCACCGGACTCATGACCGTACCGATCGACCGCGCCAACCTCGAAGACGTCTACGAGCTGTCCCCTCTGCAGCAGGGGCTCCTCTTTCACGCCGTGCGCGACACGGCGGGCGGCGCGTACCTCGAGCAGCTCAGCCTGGTGCTGCGCGGCCCGCTCGATCGCCGCGCGTTCGAGGAGACGTGGCGGCAGCTGATGGCCCGGCACGCCGTCCTGCGCAGCGCGTTCCTGTGGGACGACCTCGAGAAGCCGGCGCAGCTCGTGCTCCGGCAGGTACCGGTGCCGCTCGACGTGCTCGACTGGTCGGACCTGCCGGCCGGCGACCAGCCCGCGCGGCTCGACGCGTTCCTCGCCGGGGACCGCGCCCGCGGCTACGCCCTGGATCGCGCGCCGCTCATGCGGCTCACACTCGTCCGGCTGGACGACGACCGCCATCTGCTCGTCTGGAGCCACCATCACCTGCTGCTCGACGGCTGGTCCACCGCCCTGCTGCTCCAGGAGGCACTGGCGATCTACGGATCGATCGTCGAGGGACGGCCCACGGCGCTCGAGGCGCCCCGGCCCTATCGCGACTTCATCACGTGGGTCCGCCGCCAGGATGCCGCGGCGGCCGAGGCGTACTGGCGCCGCGCGCTCGCCGATCTGGACGGCCCGACCCCCGTCCCGCTCGCCACGCCCGCCGGCACGCGTGACGCGGCGCCGATCTTCGACGAGCAGCGGATGGACCTCTCGCCGGAAGACACGCAGGCGTTCCACGCGACCTGCCGGCGCGAGCGGCTGACACCGGGAACGGTGCTGCAGGGGGCCTGGTCGATCCTGCTCGGCCGCCTGACGGGCCGCCGCACGGTCGTGTCGGGCACGACGGTCTCGGGCCGGCCCGCAGGGCTGCCCGGCGCCGATCGCATGGTCGGCCTCCTGATCAATTCGCTGCCGGTCCGCGCCGACCCGGAAATGGATCGGCCGGCCGCCGCGTGGCTGCGCGACTTCCAACAGCAACTGGCCGACATGCGCCAGTTCGAAGCGGTGCCACTCACCCGGATCCAGCAATGGTCGTCCATGCCCGCCGGCGCTCCGCTCTTCGAGACGCTCGTCGTCTTCGAGAACTATCCGGCGCCCGCCGGCGGCGCGGGTGGCGCCAGCGGGCTGCGCGTCGAGGACGTGCGCGCGTACGAGCGGACCCACTATCCGCTGACGCTGGTCTCGGCCCCGGGCGACACGCTGCCGCTCCGTCTCCTGCACGACCGCACACGCGTCTCCGCGCCCGCCGCGCGCCGCCTGCTGTCGGCGCTGCGCGAGCTGCTGCGGTCCTTCGTCGCCGATGCCGGTCGTCCCGCCGGCGACCTGAACCTGCTGACCGGCGCAGACCGCCGCGAACTCGACGCGTGGAACCGGGCCGTGCCCGAGGCGCCTGACGGCGGACCGGTGACGGCCGCGATCGCCGCGCATGCCGCAGCCGCCGGCGACACACCAGCCGTCCGCTCGGACGATGAGGTGCTGAGCTATCGCGCGCTGGACGTCCGGGCGAACCGCCTTGCGCACTTCCTGCAGCGGACCGGCGTCGGTGTCGAAGATCGCGTCGGCATCTGCATGGACCGGACGCCGGCCCTCATCGTCTCACTGCTCGCCACGCTGAAGGCGGGGGCGGCGTACGTCCCGCTCGATCCGTCCTATCCAGCCGACCGGCTGGCGCTGATGGCCGCCGACGCGAAGGTCCGGCTCGTGCTGGCCGACCGCGCCAACCGCACGACGCTCGACGCGGCAGGTCTCTCGGGCGTGCCGATCCACCTGCTCGAGGAGGAGGCAGCCGCCATCGAGGCGATGCCCGCCGCGGCGCCGGACGTGTCGATCGATCCCGACACGCTCGCCTACGTCATCTACACGTCGGGGTCGACCGGGCGGCCGAAGGGCGTGGCGGTCTCGCATCGGAACCTGATGAACCTGGTCGGCTGGCACGGCCGGGCATTCGGCCTCACCTCGGCCGATCGCTGCACGCTCGCCGCCAGCTTCGGCTTCGACGCCTCGGTCTGGGAAACCTGGCCGGCACTGGCCGCCGGTGCGACGCTCGACCTGGTGCCGGCCGGACTGCTGCTCGATCCGCCGGCGCTCAGGGATCGGCTCGTCGAACGGGCGATCACGGTCAGCTTCGTCCCGACACCCGTCACCGAGCAACTGCTGGCGCTCGACTGGCCGCGTGACGCCGCGTTGCGCCTGCTGCTCACCGGCGGCGATCGCCTGACGCACTTCGCGAGCGACCGCCTGCCCTTCACGCTCGTCAACAACTACGGGCCGACCGAGCACACCGTGGTCGCCACCTCCGGCCCCGTCGGCACCACGGCCGACGAGACCCGGATGCCCGACATCGGCCGGCCGATCGCCGGCACGCGCGCCTACGTGCTGGACGCGCGTCTCAATCCCCTGCCGCCCGGAGCGGACGGCGAGCTGTTCCTGAGCGGCCCCAGCGTCGCCCGGGGCTACCAGGACGCGCCGGATCAGACGGCCGAACGCTTCCTGCCGGATCCGTTCACGACCGTCCCCGGCACGCGGATGTACCGCACGGGCGATCGGGTACGGCTGCTCTCCGACGGGCGGATGGCGTTCGTCGGCCGGACGGACGACCAGATCAAGCTGCGTGGCTTCCGCATCGAACCGGCCGAAATCGAAGCGGTACTGGCAGCCCACCCGGCCGTGCGCGAGGCGGCGGTCCTGCTGCGCGAAGACCGGCCCGGTCACCCGCGCCTCGTCGCGTACGTCGCCCAGCACGACGACAGCGTCCCCTTCGCGTCGCTCGAGGCGTTCCTCGGCTCGCGGCTCCCCGAGTACATGGTCCCGCGGGTCTGGGTGGCGCTCCACACCTTCCCGATGACGCCGAACGGGAAGATCGATCGCCGCGCGCTTCCCGTCCCCGAGGCACCGGCTGCCGCGGATGCAACGCCAGGAGCCTGGGTGGATGCCTTCGAGGAACTGTTGGCGGGCATCTGGCAGGACCTCCTGTCGCTCGATGTCCCTCCGTCGCCCGAGGACGACTTCTTCGCCAGCGGCGGTCACTCGCTGCTCGCCCTGCGCCTCGTCACGGCCATCCGGCGGACCTGGGCGCTGGACGTGCCGCTCACGGTCCTCTTCGAGCGCTCGTCATTGCGGCGGATGGCGGCCGCCATCCGCGAGCGCTCGCAGGCGGCGGCGTCGGCACCGCTCGCGCCGCCCCTCACGCACCAGCGGCGCGACGGCGACCTGCCGCTCTCGTTTCCGCAGGAGCGGCTCTGGTTCCTCGAGCAGCTGCCGAAATCGGCGCAGGCGTACCACATCTCGCTCGGCTTCCGCCTCGACGGTGTCCTGCGGCAGGAGGTCCTCGAGCGGACGATCGGCGAGATCGTCCGACGGCACGAGGTCCTGCGCACGACGTTCCATCTCGTCGACGGCCGTCCGGTCGCCCGCGTCGAGCCGGCCGGCCCGGTCGCGTTCACGACCGCCGACCTCGCGACCCTGCCGCCGGAGGCACGCGACGAGGCGCTGGCCTCGATCGCGGAGGAAGAGGCGGCACACCCCTTCGCGCTCGACCGCGGCCCCCTCGTGCGCGGCCTGATCGTCAGGCTGGCCGACCGGCAGCACGCGCTGCTGATCACGGTGCATCACATCGCCGCCGATGGCTGGTCGATGGGCGTGCTTACGCGCGAGTTCCCGGCGCTGTACGCCGCCTTCGCTGCCGGCCGCCCCTCGCCACTTCCCGAGCCCGAGCTCCAGTACAGCGACTTCGCCGTCTGGCAGCGGGCCTGGCTGGACGCGGCGACGCGCGACCGGCTGCTCGACTTCTGGCGCGGGCAGGTGGCCGGCGCCGAGCCGCTCGACCTGCCGGCCGACCGGCCGCGGCCGGCCGTCCAGAGTTACCGGGGCCGCACGATCGGCTTCACCGTACCGTCCACGACCGCCGACGCACTTCGCGCGCTCGCCCGCGACGCGCACTGCACCCCGTACATGGCGGGCCTGGCGGCCTTCTCGGTGCTGCTCGCCCGCCTGTCGGGCCAGCGCGACTTCCTGATCGGTTCCCCGGTCGCGGGGCGCGACGCCGCAGGCGCCGAAGGGCTGGTCGGCTGCTTCGTGAACACGCTGGCGCTCCGGTGCCGGCCGGGCATGGACCAGCCGTTCCGCGCCTGCGTGGACGCAGTCCGCAGCCGGCTGCTGCAGGCCTACGCCCACCAGCAGCTCCCATTCGAGCAGCTCGTGCAGGCGGTCGTCCCCGAGCGGGACCTCAGCCGCGCGCCGCTCTTCCAGGTGATGTTCGTCTGGCAGCACGCGTCATCGGCCCCGGTCGACCTGCTCGATCTGCGGTGGACGCCGTTCGCCGTCGACGGTGGCGCCGCGAAGTTCGACCTCACTCTGACGATGACCGAGGGGAGAGACGGCCTGGCGGGCAACGTCGAGTACAGCACCGATCTCTTCGATGCGGCCACGATGGAGCGGTTCGTCGGTTACTGGCTGCGCCTGCTGGACGCCGCGGTCGCGACGCCCGACACCGCCGCCGGCGACCTGCCCATCATGCCGGATGCCGAGCGCGACCTGGTCGTCCGGACGTGGAACGGGACCGCCAGGGACTGGCCCGACGCCAGCCGGCTGCTGCACGAGCTCGTCGAGGCGCAGGTGCGGCGGACGCCGGACGCCGTCGCCCTCCGGTTCGAAGGGGCATCCCTCACGTATCGCGAGCTCGATCGGCGCGCCGGCGCTCTCGCCGGCCGGCTGCGGCGCGCCGGCATCGGTCCCGACGCCATCGTCGGCATCTGCCTCGAGCGGTCGTTCGATCTCGTCGTGTCGCTGCTGGCCACGTTCAAGGCCGGCGGCGCCTACCTGCCGCTCGATCCGGACTATCCATCCGAGCGGCTGCGCTTCATGCTCGGAGAGTCGGCCGCGCCGGTCGTGCTCACCTCGTCCGCCCTGCAGGGCCGCCTGCCATCGCACCCCGGCGTGACGCTGTGCGTGGACCGGGATGAGGAGTCGCCTCGCGATCCCGACGCGCCCGCGCGACCGGCGGTGGACCCCGACCACCTGGCGTACGTGATCTACACCTCGGGTTCCACGGGCCGGCCGAAGGGGGCCGGAATCTCGCACCGCGCGATCGTGAACCGGCTGCTCTGGATGCAGGAGGCCTTCCACCTCACGCCGGCCGATCGCGTCCTGCAGAAGACGCCGTACAGCTTCGACGTCTCCGTCTGGGAGTTCTTCTGGCCGCTGACGATCGGCGCCGAGCTCGTCATCGCGCGGCCGCGGGGCCATCAGGATCCCGCCTACCTCCGCGACCTCATCGTCGAGCGGGGCGTCACCGTGCTCCACTTCGTGCCGTCAATGCTCGAGATCTTCCTGGACGCCGCGGGGATCGAGGCGTGCACGTCGCTGACGCAGGTCTTCTCGAGCGGCGAGGCGCTGTCGCCCGACCTGCAGGCGCGCTTCTTCGGCCGGCTGGGGGCGGCGCTGCACAACCTGTACGGTCCGACCGAGGCGGCCGTCGACGTGACGAGCTGGACCTGCACGGCGGACGCGGGCCCGGCGCCGGTGCCGATCGGCCGGCCGATCGCGAACATCCGGACCTGGGTGCTGGACGAGCGCCTGCAGGCGGTCCCCATCGGCGTGCCCGGCGAACTGTATCTCGGCGGAGTCGGCCTGGCGCGCGGCTACCTGCACCGGCCCGGCCTCACCGGCGAGCGCTTCGTGCCTGCGCCTTACGGTCCCTCCGGCGAGCGGCTGTACCGGACGGGCGATCGCGTCCGGTTCCGGCCGGACGGCGCGATCGAGTACCTCGGGCGGCTGGATCACCAGGTCAAGCTGCGCGGCTTCCGGATCGAGCTGGGGGAGATCGAGGCGGCGCTGGCGCGCCACCCGGGTGTCCGTCAGTCGGTCGTCGTGCTGCGTGACACCGCACCGGGCGGGCCGCAACTCGTCGCCTACCTGGTGGGGGACGGGCCGCTTGCCCTGGGCGACCTGCGGACGCACCTGCTGGCGACGCTGCCCGATTATATGGTGCCGGGCGCATTCGTCCTTCTCGACGCCCTGCCGCTGACCGCCAGCGGGAAGGTGGATCGCCAGTCGCTGCCGGCGCCGGAGGGCGCGGCGGTCGTCGCGGGCGCTGGCCGTACGGCCCCGCGCTCAGCGGTCGAGTCGCTGGTGGCCGCGTTGTGGGCCGAGCTGCTGCATCGCGAGGCGCTGGCCGTAGAGGACAACTTCTTCGAGCTGGGTGGCCACTCGCTGCTGGCCACGCAGATGCTGGCCCGCGTGAAGGACATCATGCAGACGCCGCTGCCGATGCTCAGCATCTTCGAGGCGCCGACGGTCGGCGGCTTCGCGCAGCTCATCGACGCGGCCGCCGCGTCGCCCGGACGGGCCGAGGAGATCGCACGGGCGTGGCTGACGCTGCGCCGCCTCTCGCCGGACGAGCGGGCGCGGCTGCTGGCACGGGAACACGGGGACGCGGTGTGAAAGCCACGGCCACCGGGCCCGCGGAACTGATGGTATAGTCGCCAGAATGGCCGGCCGGCGCCGTGCCGGCCGCATCGAAAGGACGTGACACCGTATGAAGCGTGCGCTGCTAACCATCTGCCTCAGTCTGACGATCGGCCTCGCCGGTGTGACGCTCCTCGCGGCACCGGCTGCCGCGCAGGGCGAGACACCCGCCCGCGTCACCCTGGTCCTCACCGACGGCACGCACCTCGTCGGCACCGTCACCAAGCAGGAAGGCGACAAGGTCTACTTCAAGTCCGACGCGCTCGGCGATCTGGTGCTCGACAAGAAGAGCATCGCGAGCGTCGGCGCCGCACAGGTCCCCACGACGGCCGGCGGCACGAGCGCGACGGCGGTCAACCCGACGGCGGGCACGGAGGCTGCGGCCAAGTGGAGCGGCACGATCAACGCGAGCTACGCGTTCATCTCCGGCCTCGCGCCCACGCTCGGCTCGGCCAACAGCAATTCGGTCCAGGCCTCCGGCTTCGTCGAGCGCTCGACCCGGAAGGACGCCATCGCCGTCATCAGCAGCTACACGCTGCAGAAGACCGATGGAGCCGCCTCGGACACCGCGAACGACTTCCAGGTGACGGCCGCCTACAACCGGCCGCTCAGCTCGCGGTTCGCCTTCCTCAGCCGCAATACGGTCGACATGAACCGGGTCCTCCAGTACAAGTACTCGTTCACCACGCTGGACGGCCTCGCCTTCATGCCGGTGGCCCAGAAGAAGGTGAAGCTGACCGTCGCGCCAGGCGTCGCCTACACGCACTCGGAGTTCGAGGACACGGGCATCATCGCGCAGACCCTCAGGACGCTGAACTTCAACGGCATGGGGATCGGCGCCTACGAGACGCTGCTCATCCAGTTCAACCCGGCGATGTCGCTGAGCCAGTCGCAGATCTACATCTACACGCCGAGCAGCGGCCGCAATCAGGAATCGGGGTCGATCAAGCTGCTCGGGATGGTCTCGCCGCGGGTGGGGCTGTCGATCGGGTTCGACTATCAGTACGACGACATCCTGCCGTCGCCGCCGTTGACGAACTTCTACCGGACCTTCACGTCGGGCATCCAGTTCAAGTTCTGATCGCCAGGAACGGCGGGAACCGGTGGCGCGAGACCGCGCCACCGGTTCCCGCCTCAGGCCTCCGCCGGATCCAGCCACACCATCCGCGCCGACCACAGCTGCACGAGCTCGTCCAGCAGCCCTTCCACCGCCTTCGCGTCCAGCGCCTGCCGCCGCGCCAGCTCGCCGAGCGTGCGCGTGCCGTCGGCCTCGGCCAGCAGGGCGAACATCGCCGGCGACAGCGTGGCCGACTTCCCCTGGTGGTAGCTGAAGGCGATGCGGCAGCTCGCCTCCACCCGCCGCGCATCGACGTGCCTCGTCTCGCGCGACACCACCACCGCCGGCGGCAGTGACACGCGCAGCGCCAGCCAGTCCTCGGTCTCCGGCGCCCGCTTGGACACCAGCCAGTCGCCGACGACCAGGTGGTGCAGGTCGGTCGTCAGGAAGCAGACCACCGCGTCGGCGACCGAGTCGACGATCGGCTCGGCGTGGTTGTTGAACGACGTGTTCAGCACGATCGGCACGCCGGTCAGCTTACCGAAGGCCTCGATCAGCGCCCAGTACCGCTCGTTCGAGGCGCGGTCCACGGTCTGGATCCGCGCCGTGCCGTCGACGTGGGTCACCGCGCCGAGCAGCTCGCGCTTGTCGGGCTGCACGCCCACGACCACGGTCATGTAGGGAAAGCGCTTCTGGGTGGCCGGGACGACGAAGAACTCGTCGACCGCCTCCTCGAGCACCGACGGCGCAAACGGCCGGTACGCCTCGCGCTTCTTCACCATCCGGTTGATGATGTCCTTGTGCTCGGCCGGCCGCGGGTCGGCGAGGATGCTGCGGTGGCCGAGCGCCCGCGGTCCGAACTCCGCCCGCCCCTGCACCCATCCGATCACCTTCTGGTCGGCCAGCAGTTCGGCCGCGGTATCGACGATGTCGTGACGGCGCTCGACGGCGAGGAACCGCGACCACCGGCCGAGCTCGCGCCCGACCGCCGCCTCGTCTCCCGTGTCGGTCCCCCAGAAGACCTCGGCGATCGGCTCGACCGATTGCCGCCCGCCCTCGGCGAGCTCGACCGCCAGCGCCGCACCGAGCGCGCACCCCGCGTCGTGCGAGGCCGGCTGGACGAACATCCGATCGAACCATCCCGAGTAGAGCAGCTTGCCGTTCAACGAGCAGTTGTGCGCCACGCCGCCGGCCAGGCAGATCTGGCGCTGTCCGGTTGCCTGCCGGAAATGGCCGACGAGGTGACCGCCGACGATCTCGAGGGCCTCCTGCAGCGCCGCAGCCAGGTCGTGATGGATCTGGCTGAACGGCTCCCCCTTCTTCCGCGGCGACAGGTACTCGAACAGGCCGGACACCCGATCGAGATGCAGGCGGTACTCGCCATCGGGCAGCAGGTCGTAGAAGGCGCCGAACAGGCGCCTGAACCTCGACGGGTCGCCGTAGGGCGCCATCCCCATCACCTTGTACTCGTCGAACATCTCGTAGCCGAGGAAGCGGATCACGTCCCGGTACAGGAAGCCCAGCGAGTCCCGCTCCGGGATCGAGCGCAGCAGCTGGAGATCGTGCCCGCGCGCGTCGAACACCAGGCCCGCGACCCCCTCACCCTGCCCGTCGATCGTCAGGACCAGCGCCTGATCGAACCCCGACAGGTGATAGGTGCTGACCGCATGCGCCCAGTGGTGGCTGACGAATCGGATCTTCCGCTCGTCGATCGTCCGGCCGAACTCGCGCAGCAGGATCCGCTGCACCATGCCGCGGGGCGTCAGCAGCTCGCAGCGCGACGGGTTCCGCAGGTGCATCAGCTGCAGGACACGCTGGCAGTAGTCCTCGGTCGCATAGAACGCCACCGCGTCCAGGTCCTCGAGCCGGACGCCCGCGGCCTCGAGGCAGGCGCGGATCGCCGGTCCCGCGGTCTTGTTGGTGTGCTTGATGCGGTTCAGCCGTTCCGCCTCGAAGGCGGCGGCCACCCGCCCGTCGCGCACCAGCACGGCGGCGGAATCGTGCACCTCGTCGAACGCGAAGTCGAAGACCGTTTCGTGAGCGGCATCGAGACCGCCGGTGAACCCGAGCACGAGCATGATGGGATCCTGTCAGGACCGCGCCGGCTCGCCGGCCGGTGCCGGCGCGAGGAAGCCGATGCGGACGAAATAGTCGAAATACCGGGTCAACAACGCCTCGTCGATGACCGGGCACGCGAGGCCGATCGTTTCCAGCGCCTCGACGGTGACGGAGCACCGCGCCTGCGGCACCGGGCCGGGCGGCGGCAGTTCCACCGACGGATCCTGCACGGCGGCCGGCGGCACGGGAAACAGCGGCAGCAGCGGCCTCAGCGCGTTGTCATCCCCGGCCGCGCAGGCCGCCACCAGCCGCTGGTGCCAGGCCCGATACGGAATCGACGCCAGCGGATAGCCACGCTCCCGGATGAAGCCGAACATCCGATCCCACTCGAAGGCATGCGGGTTGACGACATGGAACGCCGGCACCTGCCGGGAGGCCGGCACCCGCGACAGCCCCACGATGGCCCGGCTGACGTGATCGACCGGCGACATGTTATCGATCGGGTGGACCGCCGGTGCCGCACCGAGCTGAATGAGCCCCTTGATGGCGCGGCTGGCGAAGTCGTCGGTGTTCCACGCCCCCGTCCGGCTGTCGCCGACGATGCGCGCAGGACGATAGATGGTCACCGGCAGGCCGCGCGCGCGGGCGAGGTGCACGAGCCGCTCGGCCACCCACTTGCTCTCGGCGTAGCCGGTTGCCAGTCCCTCGGGCGGCGGCTGCCCGTCCCGCTCGCCAGCCCTGTAATACGCCGCGCCCAGCACGTCCATCGTCGAGACGTAGTGCAGCGGCTTCGTCCGGCGGCGGCAGGCGAGGCGCAGCACTTCCCGCGTCCCGCCGACGTTGGCGGCCTCGAGCGCGCGGAACGGCTGTGCGAAGTTCACGAGGGCGCCGTTGTGATAGATCGCGTCGATGCCGGTGGCGAGATCTTCCCAGGCGGCGGCGTCGATGCCAAGCCCCGGCCGCCCGAGATCGCCAGGCACTGCCGAGATGCGCGATGCGTAAGCCGGTCTCCACAGCTCGAACGCCTCGAGCGCCCGCTGCAGTCGTTGCCGGCCCGCCTCCGCATCCGCGGCTCGCACGAGGCAGACGAGGTCGGCCGTCGTCTCCTCGAGCAGCGCCGCCAGCAGGTACGTCCCCAGGAAGCCCGTCGCCCCCGTCAGCAGGATCCGTCGTGGCTCGTCCGGCGCCACATCCTGCGCGGGCACGATGTCCTCGTCGAGCAGCGCCCGCGATTCCAGCCGGTGGGGATCGGTGGGACGCGACACGAGCGGAATGCCGGCCGCGAGCAGACGGACGGCACGGGTGAACGCCTCAACCGTCGGCGCTTCGAAGAGAACCCGCAGCGGCACGTCGACGCCGAAGACGCGTTGCACCGCCGACAACAGGCGCGCCGCCAGCATCGAGTGGCCGCCGAGATCGAAGAAATCGTCGTGAATGCTCCGCACCCCGGCGGCGAGCACCTCCGACCACAGCGCCGCCATGCGCCGCTCGTCCTCGTCACGCGGTGCCACCGCGCCGGCCTGCTCGCCACCTGCCCGGTCCGGCACGGGCAGGGCGCGCCGATCGATCTTGCCGTTCGGCGTGAGCGGCAGGGCATCGAGCGCCATCACCGCCGACGGGATCATGTAGCCGGGCAGCCGATCGCGGAGCGACTCGCGCAGCGCCGCTTCCTCGACCGTGACACCGGCGTGGCAGACGACGTAGGCCACGAGCCGTCGATCGCCGGGGACATCCTCGCGCACGACGACGACCGCCTGCCGGACGGTGGCATGGCGGGCGAGCGCCGCTTCGATCTCCCCCGGCTCGATCCGGTGCCCGTGCAGCTTCACCTGATCGTCGGACCGCCCGGCGAACATCACCCGCCCGTCGTCGCGGAACGCGGCGCGGTCACCCGTGCGGTACATGCGCGCGCCGGGCCTGGAGCCACGAGGCTCGGGCAGGAACCGCTCCGCCGTCATGCCCGGCTGGCCGAGGTAGCCGCGGGCCAGTCCGTCGCCGGCGATATAGAGATCGCCGACGACGCCCGGCGGGACCGGCTCGAGCCGATCGTCGAGGACGTAGAAGCGGGTGTTCGCGATCGGCCGCCCGATCGGCACCGACCCCGGCGCGTCGTCAACTGGCTCGATCGACGACCAGATGGTCGTCTCCGTCGGTCCGTACAGGTTCCAGACCGCATGGCCCGGGCTCACACGCCGCAGGTATGCCGCGAGATCGAGCGGCAGCGCTTCTCCCCCGGCGAGGATGCGGACGCCACCGGGATTGGTCCAGCCTGTTTCCTGCAGCAGGTGCCACGTCGCCGGGGTCGCCTGCATCACGGTGATCCGTTCTGTCTCGAGCTGCCGCGCGAGTGCCCGTCCGTCCGACGCGGTGTCGCGGCCGGCCAGGACGACCGTCGCTCCCGTGGTGAGTGGCAGCCAGAGCTCGAGGCCGGCGATGTCGAAGGAGACCGTGGTGACCGCGAGCAACCGGTCGCTGGAATCCAGCCCGGGGTGCTGCCGCATCGCCGCGAGGAAGTTCATCACCGCCCCGTGCGGAACCTGCACCCCCTTCGGCCGGCCGGTCGAGCCGGACGTGTAGATCACGTAGGCCAGCTGCGCGGGATCCGCGGGTAGCGGCTCCGCCTGCGGCAGCTCCGCCATCCACTCTTCCCGGGTGGCGACAAGGTCGACCTCCCGGCAGGAAGGTGGCAGGGGACGCGAAGTGCGGCCATCGGTCAGCAGCAGCGGCATGCTGGCATCCTCGATGGTGAACGCCAGGCGGTCGGGCGGAAACGACGGGTCGACCGGCACGTAGGTGCCACCGGCGCGCAGCACGGCCATCAAGGCGACGACGAGGTCGATCGACCGGTCGAGGCAGACGCCGATGCGGACTTCCGGGCCGGCACCCAGGCGGATGAGGTGCGTCGCCAGCCGCGCGGCGCGGTCGTCCAGGTCCCGGTACGTCGCGACGTCGTCTCCGCATTCGACGGCCTGCCGGTCGGGCCACTGCCTGGCCGCCGCGGCCAGGGCGACCGCCAGCCCGCCACCCGCCTCGTACTTCGCCTCGGTGCGGTTCCACTCGACGAGCATCCGCTCGCGCTCGGCGGCGCCGACCAGCGGCAGAGCGGCTGGCGGGGCGTCCGGCGCCGCCACCATGGCGCCGAGCAGGTTCGTCAGGTGGTCGGTGAGACGCGCGGCCGTGGCGTCGCTGAACAGGTCGGCGCAGTACTCGAGCTGCCCCGCGAGCCGGTCGCCACGCTCCTGGACGGTGAGCGTCAGGTCGAACTTGGCGAGGCCGGCTCCCAGGTCCACCTGCTCGAGCGGCTCGTCCCCGGCGGGCTTCAGCAGGATGAGCATCACCTGGAAGATCGGGTTCCGGCTGAGATCGCGCGCCGGCTTCAGGGCGTCGACCAGTTGCTCGAACGGCAGGTCCTGGTGGGCGTGCGCGCCGAGGACGACCTCGCGGACGCCCGCCAGCGCCTCACGCACCGTCGTGCAGCCCTCGAGCCGGCAGCGCATGACGAGCGTATTGGCGAAGAGGCCGATGACGTCTTCCGTCTCGCGCCGCGTCCGGCCCGCGATCGGGCTGCCGATGGCCACATCGTCCTGTCCGGCGTACCGGGCGAGCAGCATCGCGAAGCCGGCGAGCAGCACCATGAAGAGCGTGGCCTCGTGCGCGCGCGCGAACGCCTTCAGCGCTCTGGTGAGATCGGCGTCGAGGACAAATGCCCTGGTGCGGCCGTGGAACGACTGCACCGGCGGGCGAGGGTAGTCGGCCGGCAGTTCCAGCGGCGGGACGCCCTGCAGCGCACCAACCCAGTAGTCCAGCTGCCGCCGCTGCTCGGCTCCCTTGAACCATTCGCGCTGCCACGCGGCGTAGTCGGCGTACTGGATCGTCAGGGGCGGCAGATCGGGCTCGCGGCCCTGGGCCACGGCGGCACTGCAGGCGAAGAACTCCCTCGCCAGCCGCTCCATCGACCAGCCGTCGGACACGACATGGTGCATGACGAACAGCAGCACGTGGCGGGAGGGCGCGAGCCGCACGAGCGTGGTCCGCAGGAGCGGCCCGGCGGCCAGATCGAACGGCTGCTCGATCCGGGCCGTCGCCGCCTGCTGCAGCGCCGCTTCCTGCCGTTCCGCCGGGACCGCGCCCAGGTCGACCAGTTCCAGCGGCAAGGCGATCGACGGAGCGATCGCCTGCACCGGCGTCCCGTCCACCTCACGGATCGTCGTGCGGAGCGTCTCGTGGCGGGCGGCAAGGATGGCGAGCGCGCGTCTCGCCCACTCGACCTCGATCGCGCCGTCGACGCGGAAGGCCAGCGCCAGGTTATAGGCCGGGCTGTCGGGCTCGAGGCGATCGAGGAACCACAGGCGCTCCTGCGCGAACGACAGCGGCGCCGTGTCCGAGGCAGGACGCCGAGGGATGGCGACCGCCGCGGGCCGCTTCGACAGCAGGTCGAAGAGGGCCCGCTTGCCGGGCGAGAGATGCGCGAGCGGATCGTGAGGCCTGTCGCTCATGCGGCCCTCAGGCATCGGGCGGACGCATCAGCTCGCGCAGCCGCGCCTCCGCCTCCTCGTCGGAGAGCCCCTCGATCTCGGCCAGCAGCCGCGCCTGTTCGCCGGCGGCGTCGGCGGCCGCCGCGAGCCGGGCGACGGTCGGCCGGTCCAGCACGTCCTTCAGCGACAGCGACAGGTCGAAATCGGCCCGGAGCCGGCTGATGAGCTGCGTGGCCAGCAACGAGTCGCCGCCCAGGTCGAAGAAGTGGTCGTCGACGCCGATTCCGGTCACGCCGAGCAGCGCCTCCCACACCCCGGCCAGCTGGCGTTCGAGGGCCGTCGCCGGCGCCCGGTAGGGCGTCGGCAGATCGGGACGCGGATGATGCGTGCGATCCGCGGCCTCCCCGGCGCCTTCCGGCGCCGTGGCGCGGGGGCGCGACGCCGGCACCGGCGCGCGCAGGGACTCGAGCCGCGAGGAGACGACGACCTGCGGCAGCCGCAAGGCCACGATCCGCGCGAAGGCCTCGCCCCCCTCGGAGGGGCTGATGCCGGCGTCGAGCGCCGCCTGGCGATCGGCCTGCAGCGACGCAGGCACCGGCGTCCCGGCCGCCATGCCGACGTCGCGCCAGGCGTCCCAGTCGATCGCCACCACGCGCGTCAGCGGGTCGGCCGCACGTGCCTGCGCGTACGCATCCAGGTAGGCGTTTGCCGCGCAGTAGTCCACCTGTCCGGCGCCGCCGGTGAGCGCCGCCACCGACGAGCAGAGCACGACGAAGTCGGGCGTATGGCGCTTCAGGACCACGTCGAGCACGCGCGTGCCGCGCAGCTTCGGCGCCAGCACGTCGTGCGCCGCGTCGAGCGTCTTCAGCTGGATTACGCCGCCACCGGCAACACCGGCCGCATGGATGACGCCGGCCAGCGGGCCGAACCGCCGGACGGCGCGATCGAGGAGGTCCCGCATCGCCGTGCCGTCGGTGACATCCACCCCCGCCACCAGCACCTCGGCGCCCGCCGCTTCCAGCTCGCGGACGGCGGTCATCTGCGCGGCGCGTGGATCGCCGGGGTGAGCGGCCATCCACCCGTCCCACTGATCGCGCGGCAGGAGACCGCGTCGGCTCGTGAGCACGAGCTTCGGCTGCAGGGAGGCGGCCAGCCAGCGCGCGAGCGACAGGCCGACACCGCCGAGTCCGCCGGTGATGAGATACGTGCCCCCCGGGCGAAGCCCCGCCGGCACGTCCGATCCGCCGGGCCGCACGTCGAGCGACACCGGCTCGAACGCCTGCGTCCACCGGCGTCCGCCGCGGTACGCGACCAGATCGTCATCGGCGTCGAGATCGAACTCGTCGACGACCTGTCCCGCAACCGGTCCCCACCCGCCCGTGCCCACGGGCGCCTCGACGTCGATCGCCACCGCCCGGATCGCCGGCCGTTCCGCACGGATGACGCGCACCGGCCCCAGCACGGTGGCCTTCTCGGGAAAGCGTCCGTCGCCGCCGGCAATCTCGTGCGTGTGGCTCGTCACCACGCCGAGCCGGAAGGGACAGTCGGCCGCCCCTTCCCCGAAGGCCTGCAGCATCAGGACCAGGCTGTCGAAGCCATGACGCTGCAGCCGCTGCAGCACGCTCGGGTCGCTGATCGGGACGTCGCGCGCGGTCACGGTCCAGAGATGCGCGACGCGATCCGGCATCAAGCCTTCGGCACGCAGGTGCGCGACGAGCGCCGCCCAGTCGTCCGGGCGCGAAGGGTCGAGCGCGCACGCGCGGGGCCCGAGCGGCGCGAAGCGCCCCCCGATCGTGACCTTTACGACGTCGGCACCGGCGGCCGTCAACCGGTCCACGAGCGCCGCGCCCAGTCCCTGATCGTCGGCGAGCACCAGCCAGCGCGGACCCGCACCGGACCGGTCAGACGCCAGCAGACGATCGGCGGGCGACTGCCGCCAGACGGGCGCCGCGAACCACCCCGTCGTCGTCTCACGCGGCCGGGTGACGGGTGCCTCCGCCTCGGGCTCACCGCCAGCGGGAGTCACCGGCGCGGCCTGGAAGGGATCGGACCAGTAGCGCTGCCGCTCGAACGGATAGGTCGGCAGCGGCACCCGCCGTCGGCGCTCGCCGGCCCAGTAGCCGCTCCAGTCGACGTCGACCCCCTGCGTCCAGAGCGCCGCCAGCGCCCCCTGCATCCCGGCCAGGGCATCAGTCGCGTCCCCATCCTGCAGCGTCGGCACGACGAGCGTCTCGCCCGCGGCCGCATGGCGCCGGACCAATCCGGCGAGCGTGCGTCCGGGCCCGGCCTCGAGCAGCACACGCTCTTCGTCCTCGAGCAGCGTCGCCAGGCCGTCGCCGAACCGGACGGTCTCGCGAACGTGCCGCACCCAGTACTCCGGCGCGGTCGCCTCCTCCGGCGTAACCCACCGTCCGCTCACGTTCGAAACGTACGGCACCGACGGCGCGCGCAGCGGGACCTTCGACACGGCGTCGCCGAAGGCCTCCAGCATGGGGTCCATCATGGACGAGTGGAACGCGTGGCTCGTCTCCAGCGCCGTCGCGGCCACGCCGGCCGCGGCCAACGCCCCCTCCAGCTCGCGCATGGCTCCGGTCGGGCCGGCGAGCACGCACGAGGCCGGCCCGTTGACGGCCGCCAGCGAGACGGCGTCCGTGGCGTAGCGCCGCGCGTCGGCCTCGGCCAGCGCCACCGCCAGCATCGTCCCGCCGGGCAGCGCCTGCATCAGCCGGCCGCGCAAGGCGACCAGCCGCAGCGCGCTCTCGAGGTCCATCACGCCGGCCAGGCACGCGGCCACGTACTCGCCGAGGCTGTGACCGAGCATCGCCGCCGGCCTGACGCCCCACGCAGCCCACTGCTGCGCCAGGGCGTAGCTGACGGCAAACACCGCAGTTTGCGTCGCCGCGGTCTGGCGCAGCCGGACGCGCGCCGTCGCCTCCTGTCCCGCGGCCGGGTACACGATGTCTGCGAGGTCGAGCCCCTCGGCGGCCCTGACGATGGCGCTGGCGCGATCGAAGGCGTCGCGGAACGCCGCTTCCTTCTCATAGAGCGCGCGGCCCATGTTCACGAACTGCGCCCCCTGCCCTGGCAGCAGGAACGTCACGCGGCGGCCCACCGTCCGCGGGGCCGCGCTCCAGCGTCGCGCCCCCGACACCCCGGCCAGCCCGCTCCGCACACCCGTCGCGTCCGATCCCAGCACTGCCAGTCGATGCGGGAACGCACGACGCCCCTGCGTCAGCGTGAAGGCGACATCGGCGATCCGGTCCCCCGGATGGGCGCGCAGGTGCTCGTCGAGCTGCTCCGCCGCCCGGCCGAGCGCCGGCTCCGATCGCGCCGACAGGACGACGATCTGCGTGTCGCGGCTGGGACCCGACGGCCCGGCCGCCGGCGCCTCCTCGAGGACGACGTGTGCGTTGGTGCCGCCGATCCCGAACGCGCTCACTCCGGCGCGCCGTGGCGTCGCCGCTGCCGGCCAGTCGCGCAGCCGGTCGTTGACGACGAACGGGCTGTTGGCGAAGTCGATGGCGGGGTTCGGCGTGTCGAAGTGCAGGCTCGGCGGAATCTGGCGGTGCGTGAGCGCCAGCACCGTCTTCACCAGGCCCGCGATGCCGGCGGCGGCGTTCAGGTGGCCGATGTTGGTCTTCACCGAACCGAGCGCGCAGAAGCCCTTCTTCGCCGTGCTGCTGCGGAACGCGGAGGTCAGCGCCTTCACTTCGATCGGATCGCCGAGCTCGGTGCCGGTGCCGTGCGCCTCGACGTAGGAGATCGTATCGGCGGGGACGCCGGCGTTGTCGAGCGCCTGGAACACGACCGCCGCCTGGCCGGTCGCGGCCGGAGCCGTGAAGCCGGCCTTGCCCGCCCCGTCGTTGTTCACGGCCGACCCGAGAATCACGGTGTGCACCGTGTCGCCGTCGGCCAGCGCCTCGTCCAGGCGCTTCAGCGCGACCACGCCCACGCCGTCGCCGAACAGCGTGCCGTTGGCGCGCGCGTCGAAGGCGCGGCAATGGCCGTCGCGCGACAGCAGGCCGCCGGTCTCGTAGTTGTAGCCGGCAAACGGCGACACGTTCAGCGACGAGGCGCCGGCCAGCGCCAGGTCGCACTCGAAGTTCAGCAGGCTCTGACAGGCGAGGTGCACGGCGACCAGCGCCGTCGAGCAGGCGGTCTGCACGGTGCACGCCGGGCCGGTCAGGTTCAGCTTGTAGGCGACCCGCGTCGCCAGGTAGTCGGCGCCGTTGGTGATGACCGTCCGCAGCACGCCGGTCCGCTGCAGGAACTGCGGCCGCGCCAGCAGGTTGAACCAGAGATAGGTGTTCTGGCTGGATCCGCCGAAGACGCCGATCAGGCCGTCGAACCGGTCCGGCACGTAGCCGGCGTGTTCGAGCGCTTCCCACGCCGCCTCGAGGAAGATCCGCTGCTGCGGATCGATCGTCTCGGCGTCCTGCGCGCTGTAGCCGAAGAAGCCGGCGTCGAACAGGTCCTGCCCGTCGAGGTACGGGCGGGCGCGCACGAAGTTCGGATCGGACAGCTTGGCCGGATCGATCCCCTGCCGCCGCAGGTCCTCGTCGGTGTAGAACGTGATCGACTCGACCCCGTCGCGCAGGTTGGCCCAGAACGCCTCGACCGTCGGCGCGCCCGGGAAGCG
>JAGWRA010000020.1 GCA_028876655.1 Acidobacteriota bacterium
CGGGCGCCGCCGCGGCCGGTGGACCGTCGACCGTCAACCCGGCCGACCGCCGCGCCCGGATGATGGCCCGGCTCAATCAGTTGCCTCCGGCCGAGCGTGAAGCCGCCCTCGCCCGCCTGCGGGCGCAGGGGCCCGACGCCGCGAGCGCGGGGCCCGCGCCGGGCACACCAGAACCGGCGATCGACATCCGGAACCCGCGGGCCTCGACCATCGATGCGCTGTTCGCGCCGCTGCCGCCGACACGCTCGACGGGGCGGGTCTGGATGTTCAGCGAGGGGCGACTCGTACCCCTGACGGTCGGCCTCGGGATTACCGATGGCACAACCACCGAGGTCTTGAGCGACAATCTTCCGGCCGGCGCCGAGGTAGTCACCTCCGTCAGCCTCGACGCGCGGCGTGCCTCCGCCGGGACCGGCGGACGGTCGCCGTTGATGGGCCCCACGCGCCCCCGCGGCCGCTGACGCCCGGCGCGTCACCGGCGGCACGGCAGGGTCCGAACCAGGAACCGGCGCGCCCCCCGGAGCGGGCGGGCCTTTGACGATGGGACGACTGTGGCTGCTGTCATCTCCGTTCGGGATCTGACGAAGACCTACACCGTCGGCGAAGTGCAGGTGAAGGCGCTCCAGGGCGTCACGCTCGACGTCGAGCAGGGCCAGTTCGTGGCGGTCACCGGCCCCTCCGGGTCCGGCAAGTCGACCTTCATGCACATCCTGGGCTGTCTCGACCGGCCGACCTCCGGGCAGTACTTCCTCGACGGCAAGGACGTCTCGCAGCTGTCGAAGGACGAACTGGCCGGCATCCGGAATCACAAGATCGGCTTCGTCTTCCAGGGGTTCAACCTGCTGCCGCGGACCTCGGCGATCGACAACGTGGAACTGCCGCTGCTCTACTCGAACAACGGCATGAAGGCGCCGGATCGCCACAAGCGGGCCCTGGAGGCGCTGGCGGCGGTCGGCCTCGAGAACCGGGCCGACCACCATCCGAACCAGTTGTCCGGCGGGCAGCAGCAGCGCGTGGCGATCGCGCGCTCGCTCATCAACTCGCCGTCGATCCTGCTGGCCGACGAGCCGACGGGCAACCTCGACACGCGGACCAGCGTCGAGGTGATGGAGATCTTCCAGCGTTTGAACCGCGAGCGGGGGATCACGGTGCTGCTCATCACGCACGAGCACGACATCGCCGAGTACGGGGAACGGGTGATCGCCTTCCGCGACGGGCGGGTCCAGTCGGACACGCCCGTGACGAGCCGGCGCCTCGCGCAGGAGGAACTGGCGGCCCTCCCCGTCGCCCAATGAGGGAACCCCGGACGGCCGGCCCGGCGTCGAAGCGACCAGGTCGGGCCGCGGAGGCGAGATCCAGATGTCGGTACTGATGACGCTGCGGATCGCGTTCAAGGCCCTCGGGCGGAACAAGATGCGGACGGCCCTGACCATGCTGGGCATGATCATCGGCGTATCCGCGGTCATCACGATGGTGGCCCTCGGCTCGGGGGCCCAGAGCTCGATCGAGCAGCAGATCCAGTCGGCCGGCACGAATCTGATCATCGTGACGGCGGGCAACTGGAACGTCGGCGGGGTCCGGCAGGGCCAGGGGTTCGCGACCTCGCTCACCGAGGCCGACGCCCAGGCGCTGCGCGACCAGGTGCCGGGCATCCAGTACCTGGCCGCCGGCGTGAACACGCGGGCGCAGCTGGTCGCCGGCAACCAGAACTGGGCGACGCGCGTCCAGGGGACGGACATCGACCTGCCGCTCATCCGCGCGTGGCCGATGGCGGTCGGTTCGTTCTTCACGGCGCAGGACGTCACGACGGCCACCAAGGTGGTGGTGCTCGGCAGCGTCGCCCGCGACATGCTGTTCGGCCCGAATGCGGATCCGACCGGCCAGATCGTCCGGCTGCGCGATCAGCCGTTCAAGGTGCTGGGCGTGATGGCGAGCAAGGGGCAGTCGTCGATGGGCGACGACCAGGACGACACGGTGTTCGTCCCGTACTCGACGGTGCAGAAGAAGCTGCTCGGGCAGACGAACATCAACAACATCACCGTGTCGGCGGCATCGGCCGGCCAGACGGCGGCGGTGGCCGGCCAGATCGGCGCGGTGCTGCGGGTGCGCCACCGGATCGTGCCGCCGGACCCCGACGACTTCATGGTCCGGACGATCGAGGAGATGGCGAGCGTCCGCCGCGAGGCGACGCAGACGATGACGGCGCTGCTGGCGGGGATTGCCGGCGTGTCGCTGCTGGTCGGCGGCATCGGGATCATGAACATCATGCTGGTGTCGGTGACCGAGCGGACGCGCGAGATCGGCGTGCGGATGGCCATCGGCGCGCGGGGACGCGACGTCCTGATGCAGTTCCTCGTCGAAGCCGTCGTCCTGAGCCTGTTCGGCGGCCTGATCGGCATCGGACTGGGCTTCGCCTTTTCGGGCGGGCTGACGCTCTGGCTGCGCTGGCCGACGGCGGTCTCGCCGAACGCCGTCGCGCTGGCCTTCGGGTTCGCGGCCGCCACGGGCGTCTTCTTCGGGTTCTATCCGGCGCGCAAGGCCGCCAGCCTCGATCCGATCGAGGCGCTCCGGTACGAGTAGCGGCTGCCGGTTCGCGGCAGGCCGTCCGGGCGCACGCCGGACGGTGGGCCACCTGTCATGAGCGTGCGTCAGAGCGTCTTCCGGGCACCGGGGTCGGCTGTGGGTCGACGCAGCCGGCGACGGGCGATTAATAGAGGGACCGTATCGTGAATCTCAAGTCAGCGTCCGCACTCATTCTGTCGGGTCTGCTCGCGATGGCCGTCACGGCCTGCTCCGGTTCCGGCAAGGCGGCCTCGGAAGGCCCGGGCGGAGGCCGGGGCCCGCGCGAGCCGATGGCCGTGCCGGTCACCATCGGCCAGGTGGTCGAGAAACCGATGCCGGTCGAGCTGAGTGTCATCGGCACGGTCGAGGCCTACTCCACCGTCCAGGTGAAGTCGCAGGTCCAGGGCGAGATCCTCTCGGTCCACTTCAAGGAGGGCGACGACGTCAAGAAGGGCGACCTGCTCTTCAACATCGATCCGAGCCCCTTCCGGGCGACGCTGCAGCAGGCCGAGGCGAACCTGGCGCGGGACACGGCCCAGGCGAACAACGCGCAGCAGGAACTGAAGCGTTACGCCGACCTGATCAAGCGCGGCATCGCCACGCAGGAGCAGTACGACACGGCGCACACCAATGTCGCCTCCTACGAGGCGGCCATCCGCGCCGACCAGGCGACCATCGACAATGCGAAGCTGCAGCTCAGCTACTGCTCGATCACGGCGCCGATCAGCGGACGCACGGGCGCGCTGCTCGTGCACGCGGGCAACCTGGTGAAGGTGAACGACGTGCCGCTGGTGGTCATCAACCAGATCAGCCCCATCTACGTCACCTTCGCGGTCCCCGAGGCCCAGCTGCCCGACATCAAGCGGTACCGGGCGGCCGGCACCCTCCACGTCGAGGCGACGATTCCGAACGACGGCGGCCCGGCGGCGCAGGGGACGATCACCTTCGTCGACAACGCGGTCGATCCGACGACCGGCACCATCAAGCTGAAGGGAACCTTCCCGAACGCCGATCACCGTCTCTGGCCGGGCCAGTTCGTCAACGTCGTCCTGACGCTCACCACGCAGCCCGACGCGATCGTGGTGCCGTCACAGGCCGTCCAGAGCGGCCAGCAGGGCCAGTACGTCTTCGTCGTGAAGCCCGATCAGACGGTGGAGTCACGCCAGGTGCAGGTGGCGCGGACGCTCGGCAACGACACGGTGGTGTCGAGCGGCCTGAAGCCGGGGGAGACGGTCGTGACCGACGGGCAGCTGCGGCTCGTGCCGGGCGCCAAGGTCAGCATCAAGAACACGCCAGCCGGGACGCGTTGAGGGCGTCATGAACTTCGCGGCCCTGTTCATCCGTCGTCCGGTGACGACGACGCTGATCATGCTGGGGATCGGTGTCTTCGGCATCATGGCCTACCGGCTGCTGCCGGTGAGCGACCTGCCGAACGTCGACTTCCCCACCATCCAGGTGTCGGCGAGCCTGCCGGGCGCCAGTCCCGAGACGATGGCGACGGCCGTGGCGCTGCCGCTCGAGAAGCAGTTCTCGACGATTGCGGGCGTCACCTCGATGAGCTCGACCAACGCCCAGGGCCTGACGCAGATCACCCTCCAGTTCGATCTCAGCCGGAACATCGACGCCGCCGCGCAGGACGTGCAGTCGATGATTGCCAAGGCGGCCAACCAGCTGCCGACGGGCATGCCGACGCCGCCCTCGTACCAGAAGGTGAACCCGGCCGATCAGCCGGTGCTCTTCCTGGCGCTGCAGTCCGACACCCTGCCGCTGTCCCAGGTCGACGAGTACGCGGAGACGATGATCGCGCCCCAGATCTCGACGATCCCCGGCGTGGCGCAGGTCAACGTGTTCGGCGCGCAGAAGTACGCCGTGCGCGTGGACGTCGATCCGAACCAGCTGGCCGCGCGGCAGATCGGCCTCGACGAGGTGGCGGCCGCCATCCAGGGGGCGAACGTCAACACGCCGACCGGCGTCATCAGCGGCTCGCAGCGGACCTTCACGGTCCAGACCAACAGCCAGCTGTTCGACGCCGCCGCCTACCGGCGGCTGATCATCGCCTACCGCGACGGCAATCCGGTGCGGCTCGACGAGGTGGCGCACGTCTACGACGGCGTGGAGAACGACAAGACCGCCAGCTGGTACCGGGGGATCCGGACGATCTACCTCCCGGTGCAGAAGCAGCCCGGGGCGAACACGGTCGAGGTCGTCGACGCGATCAAGCGGCTGCTCCCGAGCTTCCGGACGGAGCTGCCGGCCTCGGTCAGCCTCGTGCTGCGCAGCGACCGGTCGATCACCATCCGCGACTCGGTGTCGGACGTGAAGTTCACCCTGATCCTGGCCGTCTGCCTGGTCATCCTGGTGATCTTCCTGTTCCTGCGGAACCTCTCGGCCACGATCATCCCCAGCCTGGCGCTGCCGGCCTCGATCGTGGCGACGTTCGCCGTGATGTACCTGCTGGGCTACAGCCTCGACAACCTGTCGCTGATGGCCCTCACGCTCTCGGTCGGCTTCGTCGTGGACGACGCCATCGTGATGCTGGAGAACATCGTCCGGCACATGGAGCGGGGGCAGTCGGCGATGGAGGCGGCCCTGACCGGGTCGCAGGAGATCGTCTTCACGATCCTGTCGATGACGCTGTCGCTGACGGCGGTCTTCATCCCGGTGCTCTTCATGGGCGGGATCCTGGGCCGCCTGCTGCACGAGTTCGCCGTCACCATCGGCGCCGCCATCCTCGTGTCGGGCTTCGTGTCGCTCAGCCTCACCCCGATGCTCTGCAGCCGCTTCCTGCGCCCGCCGGCCCACGCCGGCCACGGCCGGATGTACCGCGCGCTCGAGGCGGTGTTCGAGGGGGGCCTGAACGCCTACCGCTGGACGCTCGCCCGCACCTTGCGGCACCGGTTCGTCACGCTGCTCGTCTCCTTCGTCCTCGTCGGCGCGACGGTCTACCTCTTCGTCAACATCCCGAAGGGGTTCATCCCGAGCGAGGACACCAACCAGATCTTCGCGAGCACCGAGGCGGTCCAGGGCATCGGGTTCGACGCCATGATCGCGCACCAGATGCAGATCGCGGCGATCCTGTCGAAGGACCCGAACATCTCGGGCTTCAGCAACAACGTCGGGGCCGGCGGGCCGAACGCCACGCCGAACACCGGCCGGATGTTCATCGACCTCAAGCCGCGGGAGCAGCGCGCCCTCTCGGCCGACCAGGTCATCGAGGAACTCCGGCCGAAGCTGGCCACCGTGCCCGGCATGCGCGTCTACCTGCAGAACCCCCCGGCCATCCAGATCGGCGGGCGCCTCTCGCAGAGCCTCTACCAGGTCACGCTGCAGAGCACCGACACCGCGCAGCTCTATCACTACGCCCCGCTGCTCGAGGACCGGATGAAGCGGATCCCCGGGCTGGTCGACGTGGCCAGCGACCTGCAGATCAAGAACCCGCAGCTGCAGGTCGATCTGAACCGGAACAAGATCTCGGCGCTCGGGCTGACCGTCGGCCAGGTGGACACCGCGCTCTACAGCGCCTTCGGCACCCGCCAGGTTTCCACGATCTACGCCCCGAACGACCAGTTCAAGGTCATCATGCAGATCGCGCCGAAGTACCAGAACGACCCGTCGGCGCTGTCGCTGCTCTACGTGCGGTCGTCGAACGGGACGCTGGTGCCGCTGAGCACGGTGACCACCGTCCACAAGGACGCCGGCCCGCTCACCGTCAACCACTCCGGCCAGCTGCCCGCGGTCACGCTCTCCTTCAACCTGCAGCCCGGCCACGCGCTCGGCGACGCGGTCGGCGCCGTGCAGGCGGCCGCGCGCGAGACGCTGCCGGCCACGATTACCGCGACCTTCCAGGGGACGGCCCAGGCGTTCCAGGACTCGCTGAAGGGCCTCGGCCTGATCCTGCTGATGGCCATCGTGGTCATCTACATCGTCCTGGGGATCCTCTACGAGAGCTTCATCCACCCGCTGACGATCCTGTCGGGCCTGCCGGCCGCCGGGTTCGGCGCGCTCATCACCCTGCTGATCTTCCACACCGACCTGAACCTGTACGCCTTCGTCGGCGTCATCATGCTGGTCGGCCTGGTCAAGAAGAACGGCATCATGATGGTGGACTTCGCCCTGGAGAGCCAGCGCGAACGAGGCCTCGCGCCCGCCGACGCCATCTACGAGGCGTGCCAGATCCGCTTCCGCCCGATCATGATGACCACGATGTCGGCCCTGGTGGGCACCCTGCCGATCGCCCTGGGCGTGGGCGCCGGCGCGGAGTCGCGCCGGCCGCTGGGGCTCGCCGTCGTCGGCGGCCTGCTGGTGTCGCAACTGCTGACGCTCTACATCACGCCCGTCTACTACGTCTATCTCGAGGGGCTCCGCCAGCGCCTCGCCCGCGGCCGCCGCAAGGCCGTCCCGGCTGCCGAACCGGCGGCACACGCCCTGCCGGCCCCCGCGACGCCGGCTCCCGCGCTGCACCTCAGCCCCACCGACACGACGCCCGGCGCCTGAGGGCGCCGGCGCGTCCGCCGATCAGCTCAGCACCCGGCGTCCGCCGTGCGCGCCCGATCCCGCAGGGCCCGGACCGTGAGGCCGGTCACCGGGTCGACCGCATCCGGCGCCACTTCGGCCAGCGGTTCCAGGACGAACAATCGATCGCGGAAGCGCGGATGCGGCACGACGAGCCCGGGCTCGTCGATGACGCAGCCGCCGTAGAGGATGAGATCCAGGTCGAGCGTGCGCGCGGCCCCCTCATGGGGACGGGTGCGGCCGGCCGCGGCTTCGATGGCGAGCAGGCGGTCGAGGAGATCGCGGGCCGGGAGGCGGGTCGTGCCGCTCGCAGCGGCATTCAGGAAGCGGGGCTGGGGCGCGACGCCGACCGGCGCCGTGTCGTAGAAGGTGGAGACCCGGAGGTCCGCCAGCAGCGGCTCGAGGGCCTCGATGGCGGCCTCCAGGAGACGCCGGCGATCGCCGAGATTGCTGCCGAGGGCGATGGCGACCGGCGTGGCCGCCGGGGGCAGGCGATCGGCGGTGGCCGCCGATCGCGGGTTCATTCGATCCAGCGGGTCTCGAGGACGGCCCCTTCGACCGGCGAACCGGTCGTGCGACGGCCCAGCAGGTCGGTCCGGCCGGCGACCGCCTGGTCGAAGAACCGCTTCTGCTCCAGCACCTCGCCCAGGATGACCCGCAGCATGTTGCGGTGCCGGACGTTGGTCACCTGCTCGACCCGCGCCGTCCACCGATCGATGCACGCCTGCGCGTCGCGCGCGTCCTCTTCGATGAGGGCCAGGCTCGCGGCCGCCCCCTTCCCGGTCAGCGGCCGGGTCGGCTCGGTCGCACCGTTGTCGACCGTCCCCCCCATCTCGCGGATCGCGCTGGCAAGCCAGCGGAGGTGGACGTCCTCGCGATTGAGCACGTACTGATAGGTGTTGTTCGCGTCGTACTGCAGGACGTGGCGGGCCCCGGCCTGGTGGCGCAGCATCGTGGCCAGGCGCTCGCGATGGAACTCCTGCAGCAGTGAGAGCAGCTCGTCGGGTTTCACGCCTTCTGCTTTTCCTTGCAGGTGATGCAGACCCGCGTCCAGGGAATCGCGTTCAGCCGGGCATCCGCGATCGGCTCGCCGCAGTCGCGGCAGACGCCGTAGGTCCCCTTCTCGATGCGCCAGAGCGCCTCCTCGATGGCCTGAAGGATCTTGGCGTCGGTCTGCTTGAGTTTCAGCTGAATGTGAACCTCGTTGTTCCCGCTGGCCTGGTCCGCCATGTCGCCCTGGCGCGTATTGTTCTCCATGGACGCCTGGAGCGGCTTGATCCCCCCGGTGCCCAGTATCTCGCCCCGCTTCCGCAGCAACGCGTCCTTGTAGGTCGTCACATCCATCATCGGACTCCAGCCAGGCCCCTTCCGACGGTCGTACAAGCGTCAATCATACCATGCCGGCCGCGGGCAGGGCACCCCGTCAGCCCATCGCCACGTAGCGGGCCAGGAACACCGCCGCGAAGACGTACACGAGCGGATGGACCTCCCGGCCGCGCCCGGCGGCGACCTTCAGCAGTGCGTAGGAGGTGAGGCCGAACGCGATGCCGTCGGTGATGGTCACCGTCAGCGGCATCATGATCAGCGTCAGGAACGCCGGCACCGCCTCGGTCGGTTCGTCCCACGGAATGCGCCGCAGGCCGCCCATCATCATCGTCCCCACGAGGATCAGCGCCGGGGCGATCACCGGATACAGCGTCGTCTGGCCGACCGCCAGTCCGCCGCCGATCATCTTCACGAGCGGATAGAGGAACAGCGAGACGAGGAAGAGCGCCGCCGTCACCAGGCTCGCCAGCCCCGTGCGCCCGCCGACCGAGATGCCGGCGCCGCTCTCGATGTAGGCCGTCACCGTCGAGGTGCCGAGCACGGCCCCGACCGTGGTGCCGATGGCGTCGGCGAGCAGCGCCTGGCGCGCGCGCGGCAGCGACCCGTCGCGCATCAGTCCCGCCTGCTCCCCGACCGCCACCAGCGTCCCGACCGTGTCGAAGAGCGCCAGCAGGAAGAAGACGAAGATGACGGTGACCATCCCGGGCGCGAACGCGCCGGCGATGTCGAGACGCCCGAGCGTCGGCAGGATCGACGGCGGGCGGCCGACGAAGCCCTGGTAGTGGACCTGCCCGGTCAACAGCCCCGCGCCGGCGCTGACGAGGATGCCCCAGAGCAGCGCGCCACGGACGCGCCGCGCCAGCAGCACCGCCGTGACGGCGAGGGCGAAGAGCGCCAGCAGCACCGGCGGGCTCTTCAGGGGTCCGAGCCCCACCAGCGTCCCCGGCGCCCCGACGACGACGCCGGCCCATTGCAGGCCGACCATCGCGATGAGCAGGCCGATGCCGGCGGCGATGGCGAACTTCAGCGACTCGGGGATCGCCGTGATCAGCCGTTCGCGCAGGCCGATGCCGGCGGTCAGGACGAAGATGAGACCGGCGATCGCCACGGCGCCGAGCGCGACCGGCCAGGGGACGTGCATGCCGATGACGACCGCGTAGGCGAAGAAGAAGTTGTGGCCCATGGCCGGCGCGACGGCGATGGGATAGTTGGCGAGCAGCGCCATCAGGATCGTGGCCAGCGCCGTCGAGAGACAGGTGGCCACCATCACGGCGCCGAAGTCCATCCCGCACGCGCTCAGCACGGCCGGCTGCACGAAGATGATGTAGGCCATCGTCAGGAACGTCGTCACCCCCGCCAGCAGCTCCGTGCGGAGGGTCGTGCCGTGGGCCTGGAGGGCGAACCGGCGCTCGAGGAACGGGCTGGCGGCCGTGTCGGTGGCCATCGTCACTCCGCCCGGAGCGTCGCCAGCGGCTTGCGGCGGAGGACGTCCGCGCTGGCGAGGACGCCGATGACGGCGACGAGCGTCGCCGTCAGCAGGAGGCCCGCAAGGTGCAGGAGCGTCGGCCCCTGCCAGGGGATGTCGATCGCCCAGCGGCTCAGTCCCCAGGTGAGGCCGACGGCGCCGAGGGCCCCGACGGCGCCGGCAATCGTACCCAGCACGCCGTACTCGAGGACGAGGATCGCCGCCACGGTCCGCGTGCTCGCCCCGAGCGTCTTCAGGATGGCGGCCTCGTAGATGCGCTGGAACTTCGTGACGGCGACCGCCCCGATGAGGATCAGCGTGCCGCTGCCGAGCACCAGCAGCCCCACGATGCTGATGGCGAGCGTCACCTTCGACAGGACGCTGCGCACCTCGTTCAGGATCTGCTGGACGTCGATGGCGGTGACGTTCGGGAAGGCCACCGCCAGCCGGTGCTGGAGTGCGGCCCGGGCGGCCGGCGCCTGCGGCCCCTTGAGCGGCACCACGTAGGTGTGCGGCGCCGTGTCGAAGAGGCCCGGGCGGAAGACGAACATGAAGCCGCCGTTGCGGGTATCCCGGAAGTCGACCGACCGGATGCTGGTCACCTTCGCCTCGATCGTCCGGCCGAGGACGTCGAACTGCATCGTGTCGCCGACGTCCACGTGGAAGCGATCGTGGATGCTCTGCTCGATCGACACCTCGGGCGTGGCGCTCGGCCCCTGCCAGAACCGCCCGGCGAGGATCCGCTCGTTCGGCTCGAGCCGGTCGCGATAGGTGATCGTGTACTCGCGCCCGAGCGCCCCTTCGCGCCGCACGTCGCCGTAGCCGCGCAGGTCGACGCGCCGGCCCTTGACGCCCGTCACGCGCGCCTGCAGCACCGGGATGACGCGGACGGCCGACGCCCCGCTGGAGCGCTCCGCCAGCAGCGCCGTCACGCCGGCCACCTGATCGCCCTGCACGTCGATCAGGAACATGTCGGGGTCCCGCTGCGACACCTGCACCGTCAACTCGTGCAGCAGGCTCGTCTGGACCGATCGGACGCCGATGACGAAGAACGCCCCGAGTCCGACCGCCAGCAGGATCACGTTCGTCTGGTGCCCGGGGCGCACGAGATGGAGCACGGCGTGCCGCAGCGCGAACCAGCGGCTCTCGGCCAGCGGGCGGACCAGGCGGATGAGCAGCCGGCCCATCAGGTAGAGCGCGAGCGCTGCCGCGGCGAAGGCGCCGCAGACCACCAGCCCGACCCGCAGCGACCCCGCCTGCCAGACCGCCAGCGCCACCAGCGCCGCCGCCACGCCACCGATCGTTCCCGCCGCGAGCCAGTCGCGGCGGTGCGCCGCCGGCTCGTCCCGCAGGATGGACGCGGGACGGGCGTGGCGCACGTCGAGCAGCGGTACCAGCGAGAAGAGCACCGACACGAGCAGGCCGATGACGACGCCCTGCCCCACCGCGCCGGGCGTGAGGCCCCAGGTGACCCCCGCGAACAGCGAGTCGGCCCCGCCCGTCCACCGTGGCACGGCAGCCACGGCCCCGGCCGCCATGCCGACACCGAGCAGGCTGCCGGTGAGGCCGAGCAGACAGACCTGCAGCAGGTAGACGGCGAAGATCTGCCGGGTCCGCGCGCCGAGGCACTTCAGGATCGCAATGCTGCGGAGCTTCTGGTGGATGAAGACGCGCATCACGCTCGACACGCCGATCCCGCCCAGCACGACCACGACGAGCCCGACCAGGCTCAGGTAGTTCTCCGCCCGCTGGAAGTCGCGACCCACACGGTCCTGGCTGCTGCGATAGGACCGCACCGAGATGAACTGGTTCGCGAAGTCGCGCCGCAGCGCCGTCACCAGCGGGTCGATCGAGGCCGGCGGCACCTCGAGCAGCATCTCGTAGCTGGCGCGGCTGCCGAACCCGAGCAGGCCGGTCGCCGGCAGATCGGCGTCGGCAATCATGACGCGGGGGCCGAGGCTGAACGCACCCGCCACCCGCCCCGGCTCGCGCGTGATCACGCCGCGGATGTGGAAGGTCTCGCTCCCGATGACGATCGCGTCTCCCACCCGCACGTCGAGCGCAGTCAGCAGCTCGGGGCCGACGAGCGCCCCCTGTCGGGCAAGCAGCGCGTACGCGTACGGCTGCCCGCCCTGCAGCTCCACGGTGCCGTAGAACGGATAGGCAGCCTGCACCGCCCGCAGCTCGACCACGCGCGCCAGCTGGCTGCCCGGGTCGGCCGGCCGCGCCATGGTCGGCGTCTCGACCGATTCGGTCCGCGCCGTCACCTGGTGCGCCGCCAGCTCCCGGTCGAGCGTGGCCAGGACGTCCGGCGTCCAGCTGCGGGAGCTGTGGACGATGACGTCCGCCGCCATGAAGCTGCGCGCCTCCTGCCCGAGCACCGCGCGTGCGCTCTGCACCACCGACCGCAACGCCACGATCGTCCCGACCCCGACGGCGATGCAGGCGAAGAAGAACACCAGCCGCCGCCACGACGCGCGGAGCTCGCGGACCGCCATCCGGAGGACGAACCTCACGGCCGCGCCTCCGGCGCGCGGCCCGGACGGACCGCCGACTCGCTCCGCTCGACCACGCGTCCGTCCCGCAGCGTCAGGCGGACGTCGGCCATGTCGGCCAGGGCCGCGTCGTGCGTGACGAGCAGGATGGTCGTCCCGCGTCTCTCGCGGATGTCACGGATGAGATCCATGATGAGCCGCCCGTTGCGGGAGTCGAGGTTCCCGGTCGGCTCGTCGGCCAGCAGGATCGGCGGATCGTTGGCCAGCGCGCGGGCGAGCGCCACGCGCTGCTGCTCCCCGCCCGACAGCTGCGACGGGTAGTGATGGCCGCGGTCGGTCAGGCCGACCTCCTCGAGCAGCCGCGCCGCGCGCGCGCGCGCGTCCCGCGCCCCGGCGATCTCGAGCGCGACCGAGACGTTCTCCAGCGCCGTGAGCGAGGGAATCAGATGGAAGAACTGGAAGACGAAGCCGATCTTCGCGCTGCGCAGCCGCGCCAGCGCGTCCTCGCCGAGCGTCGTGATGTCCGTGCCGTCGATCAGGATCTGCCCGGCGGTCGGCGCGTCGAGCCCGGCCACCAGCCCGAGCAGCGTCGACTTGCCGCTCCCTGACGGCCCCAGCACCGCAAAGAAGGTCCCCGACGGGATGGAGAGATCGATCGGATGCAGGATCGTCAGCGGCCGCCCACCGCTCGAGACCGTCCGGGAGACGCCACGCAATTCAATCATCGGGTCTTCGCCGCCGCGAGCATCGGCTGCAGCACGCGCCACACGTTCCCGGCCACGATCTGCGCGCCAGCCGCCGTGGGATGGATGCCGTCCGGCTGGTTCAGCGCGGCCACGCCGGCCACGCCCTGGAGCAGGAACGGCAGGAACGCCACGTGGTCCCGGCTCGCCAGGTGCCGGAAGACCTCGCGGAACTGGGCGGTGTACACGGGCCCGTAGTTCGGCGGCGCTTCCATGCCCGCGAGCAGGACCGCGATCCCGCGCGACTGCGCCGTCTCGATGATGGCCGACAGGTTCCGCTCCATCTCCGCCGCCGGCACGCCGCGCAGGCCGTCGTTCCCGCCGAGCGCGACGACCAGGATGCGCACGTCCCCCTGCAGCGACCAGTTCAGCCGGCTGAGTCCGCCGGCCGTCGTGTCGCCGGAGACGCCGGCATTGATCACCTCGAAGTCGTAACCGGCCCGATCGATCTTCTGCTGGAGCACCGCCGGGTAGGCTTCATCGACCGAGGGCAGGCCGTGGCCGGCCGTCAGGCTGTCGCCGAGGATGACGATGCGCGGTCGGGAATCGGCGGTGGCGGTCGACGGCGCCGGAGCCGATGCCTGGCGATCCGCCTCCGGCGGGGAGACGGGACGCCGGTCGGCCCCTCGGCCGCAGGCGGCGAGCACGAGCAGGAGGCCGAGCGCCGCGAGCCCGCCGGAACGCCGATCTCGGATCCGCCACGGCTCGCCGCGGCCTGTCGCCCTCCCCTGCACGGATCTCATTATCTTACAGTCGCCTGCGGGCCGCCCGGACCACCTCCGCCCTCCGGGAGACGACCGGACCGACGAGCCGAGCGCCTTCCAGCGAATCGAGCTTCCCGGCGATCGTATACTTGGTATACTTCCGCCGATGCCGAGCCCCAGTCCATTGGCGTCCGCCCTGGCGGCCCTCGATCGGGGCGAGGGAGCCAGTGCCGTCCGGCTGCTGAATGAGACGCTCCGCCGGGCCTCGCTGTCGCGAGACGAGGAGCTGGCGGTCCGGTGCGCGCTGGCGGAGGCCTGGCTCCTGCAGGGGGAGCTGACCAGGGCGGCGTCGGCGCTGGGCCGGCCGCCCGATTCGCTGCGGGAAGCGATCTCGCCCGTGCGCGCGTCCGCCCTCTGGCGGCTGCACGGCCGGATCGCGTTCGCGCGCGGCGATCAGTCGCGCGCCATCGCGCTGCACGGACGGGCGCTCAAGCAGGCGGAAGTCGCCCACGACTCGCAGGCCATCGGCCTCGCCCACTACGAGCTCGGCCTCTGCTACAAGCAGGTCGGCGACCTGGCCATCGTCCGGGAACACATCGCCAAAGCAGCCTCGGCGCTGCACGCCGCGGGCGACCGCCGCCACCTCGCGCTGGTTCATTCACAGTCCGGCATCACGCTGGCCCAGGCCGGCCGGTCGGACGAGGCCATGGCCGCGTTGCGGCAGGCCGAACGGCTGGCCTCGTCGGTCGAGGCCAGCGACGTCCTGGCGACCGTGTGCGGCAACCAGGCCGTCGTGACCATGATGCAGCACCGGTACGATCAGGCGCTGGAACTGGCCGAGCGGAGCGTGGCGCTCCACGAACGGCCGGACGCGGGGCCTGGCCTGGCGGTGTCACTCGCGACGCTGGGGCAGATCTGCGTGAAGCAGGGCGACCTCGCGCGGGCCGAAGGGGCACTGCACCAGGCGCTGCAGGTGCGCAGCGCCATCCAGTTCCACGAAACCACGGGGGCGGTGTTCGACACGCTGGCCCAGATCCACATCATCCGGGGCGAGTACGAGAAGGCGGCGGAGTACCTGGATCAGGCGGGCGACGCCTACGGGGCCTACGGCGCCCACACCAGCCGCTGGTACGAGTGGTCCGTGAAAGTGCTGCGCGCCCGGCTGGCCCTCCGGCGCGGGCGGACGGCGCAGGCGGTGGAGCTGGCCGGCGAGATCGAAGGGGCCGAGGCCGCACCGCCGGCCGATGCGCTGCAGGCCAGCCTCATCGCGATCGAGGCCCTCACCGAGTCCGGCCGTTTCGAGGAAGCCGAGGCGCGCCTGTCTGGCGTGTCCGACCGTCTCGATCCGCGGGCCGCGCCGGCGGCCTGGGGGCAGTATCTGCGGCTGCGCGGCGCCCTGCAGGTCGAGACGGCCCGGACGAACGACGCGTACCACGACCTGGCGCAGAGTGCGAGCGTGTTCGAGCTGCTCGGGGAGCGCTACGAGTCGGCCCTGACCCATCTGGCCCTCGGGCGCCTGGTCGCGACGAGCGGTGCCCGTTCGACCGCCAGACGCCATCTGACCCGCGCCCGGGAGGTCTTCAGCGCCCTGGGCGCCAGCCGCGACCTGCAGGCCCTCGAGGAGGCCGAAACGCTGCTCGGGGAGACCGGTACCGGCGAGTATCTCGGCTTTTCGGCCGACGCCGATGACGCCATCATCCGCCGCATCGTGGACGCTGCAGCGCTGCCGGACCTGCTCGGTCAGGAGACGGCGGCGGCGCTGCTCGAAGCCGCGGGTGCCGAGTGGGTGGCCGTCTTCGTTCATCAGGAGTCGCCCGAGAGCTACCGACTGCTGGGCCGGGCGGGCTGCGACGAGCCCACAGCGGTGCGGCTCGCGCGTGCGGCCGTGCGTGGCGGCAGCCTGGAAAGCGGCCGGATCCACCTCAGCCTCGAGCCGCTGGGTCGCGGCCGGAGCGGCCGGCGGGTGGCGGTCATCGCGGCCACGCACGCGTTCGGTTATCCGGTCGCCCGCCGGCTCCGGATGATCGCGACCGTGGCCCGCCAGGGCTTCGATCTGTGCGCGGCGCGCGAGCCGGCGCCGGCGGCCCCCGACGAAACGGCGCAGCATCCGCTGGAACCGCTGCTGCCCGGCTTCCTGTGCGCCAGCGCGACCATGGCCCGGGTCGTCGAGCAGATCCGCCGGCTGCAGGGGAACGACCTGACGGTGCTGATCACGGGCGAGAGCGGGACCGGCAAGGAACTGGTGGCTCGAGCCGTGCACGTCGGCTCCCACCGGCGCGACGGCCTGTTCCTTCCCTACAACTGCACGACCACGGGGCGCGACCTGGCCGACAGCCAGCTGTTCGGCCACCGGCGCGGCGCCTTCACGGGCGCGGTGACCGACCAGCCCGGCCTGGTGCGGACGGCGGCCGGCGGCACGCTGTTCCTCGACGAGATCGGCGACCTGCCGCTCGACGTCCAGCCGAAGCTGCTCCGGGTGCTCGACCAGCAGGAGGTCATGCCGGTCGGCGAGACGCGCCCGCAGCGCGTCGACGTCCGCGTGCTGGCCGCGACCAATGCCGACCTCGAACAGAAGGTGGCCGAAGGGACGTTTCGGGAGGATCTCTACTACCGGCTCAGCGTCATCCGGATCCACGTGCCGCCACTGCGGGAACGGCGCGAGGAGATTCCCCACCTCGCCACCTACTTCCTGCGCGAGGCGTGCGCGCGCCTCGACAAGCCCGACGTCCAGTTCAGCCCGGAGGCCCTCGACGCCATCGTCCAGTACTGGTGGCCCGGCAACGTCCGGCAGCTCCGGAACGAAATCCAGCGGGCCGTCGCGATGAGCGCTCCCGAGGACGTGATCGGCCCCGCGCAGCTGTCACCCGAGCTCAGCGGCCTGCAGATCGCCTCGATCAACAGCCTGGACGGGGCCAAGGGGCTGCCGGTTTCGGCAGCCGGCGACCTGGCGACCGCCGTATCTCAAGTGGAACGCGAGGTGATCCGGGCCGCCCTGACGCGTTGCGGTGGGAACATCTCCCGCAGCGCCCGGACGCTGGGGCTGACGCGGCGCGGGCTGTACCTGAAGATGCGACGTCTGGGCATCCAAGCCAGGCTGGCTGCAGATTGACTACCTGGTATTCATCTCACACGGCCATTGGATAGTTCGTATTCACGTTGCAGGGAATTCACACGCCTGAATATGTTCTATAAATATTTGTAAATAAAGCACTTAATGATATTCTGCAGCGTCTACCTGGCGGCGACGCCTGCCGGTCCGCGGCTTGATTAGGATTCCGGCAGCACGTCGGCCATCCAAGGGGGACACCTGTGATGAACGCGCGGCAGCCTGTCGAGACGCCGGAAACCGTCGAGAACCGCCGGAACGGAACGCGGGAACCAGTGGCGCTGCCGGGGTACCTCACCTGGCGGGATGCCCGTGGGACGACGCGCTTTGTGGGCGTCAGGACCCGGAACATCAGCGACTTCGGTGTCTTCGTGGAATGCGAGACGCCGGCGGCCATTCCCCTGTTCCGCCTGGTGACGCTTCAGCTCGAGGGGCCGACGGCGCAGCACCGGGGGATTCCCGACGAACTGCGCGCAGGCAAGGTCACCGGAGCCATCTACCGGGCGGTGCCGGCCGATCCCGCGCGCGGCCGGGCCCAGGGCTACGCCGTACGGCTGCTGATCGAACCGCGCCGTCGGGTCGTCTCGAACAGGCCGTCCCGCCGCTATCTGCGGGCCGTCCGGTCGATCGCCTGAGGCGGCGCCAGTCGGCGCTGCCTACTTCGACGCCAGCCCCGCCGTCTGCTCCTCCATGAGCCGCGACCGGCAGTCGGGACAGATACCGTGCGTGAAGCGCACCTCCGACCGCTCGGCGATGTAGCTCTCCACCTGGCTCCAGTAATTCTGGTCGTCGCGGATCTTCTTGCAGTAGGAACAGATCGGCAGCAGGCCCTGCAGCTGCTTCACACGCGCGAGGGCGTCCTCCAGCTGCGCGACGCGATCGATCAGGTCCTGCTGCAGCTTCAGGAAGCGCGTGCCGACGACGAGCCGCGCGGCCAGCTCCTCCGGGTCGAAGGGCTTGCACAGGTAGTCGTCCGCGCCGGCCTGCAGCCCGGCGATCGTGTCCTCCTTGCGCGTGCGCGACGTCAGGAGGATGACGTACGGCGGCAGCGGCATGGCCGCCTCGCGGATCCGGCGGCAGATCTCCAGGCCGTCCATCCCGGGCATCATCCAGTCGAGGATGGCGACCGTCGGCTCGGTCTGCCGGGAGAGATACTCCCAGGCTTCCGAACCGTTGACATACGTGGTGACGCGGTAGCCCCGCGTCGTCAGGGCGGCCTCGAGTAACCGTCGATACAGCCGGTCGTCTTCCGCAATCACGATTTGCACGATGCACCTGCCTCGGTCTTCACGCGGCTGAGTTCGGGCATCAGCCTCGCCATCTCCGTCTCGAGCGCCGCCACCGCGGCAGCGCTGTCCGTCAGGTCCCCCGCCCGGCCCAGGTCTTCCAGGCGCCGGGCCGCCTCCTGCGCGGCATGCGCCGCCAGCAGGCCGCACGATCCCTTCAGCGTGTGGGCGGCCGTCGTCAACGCCGCGGCATCGCCCGCCTCGACGGCGTGGTGGATTCCGGCGAGCAGGCCAGGGGCGTCCTCCTCAAAGATCGACACGAGCTGGCCGAGCATGACCCGGTCGTCCCTGACCCGGTGCAGGACCTCCGCGAGGGCGAACACCTCCGTGCCGGTGGCAGTCGGTTCGGCTCGCGCGGGACCGGCCTCCGGCGTGCCGCGGGCGGCCACGCGCTGGATGGTCGCCATCAGCTGCTCCGGCATGATGGGCTTCGACAGGTACTCGTCCATGCCCGCCGCCAGGCACCGTTCGCGATCGCCCTTCATCGCATGCGCGGTCAACGCCACGATCGGCACGTGGCCACCGGTCTCCCGTTCACGGGCGCGGATCGCGGCCGTGGCTTCGAGCCCGCTCATCTCCGGCATCTGCAGGTCCATCAGCACGAGATCGAAGCTCCGGGCCGCGACGAGGTCGACCGCCTGGCGGCCGTTGCCGGCGACCGCGACGTGATGGCCCTCACCTTCGAGCAGGTGGACCGCGAGGGTCTGGTTCACCGGGTTGTCCTCAGCCAGCAGGATCTGCAGGCCGGCCGGAGCCGGCGCGGAGAAGGCGGGCGCGGGCGCCGCCGCGAGGGGATCGGGGACGGCCACCAGGGGCGCGCCAAGCATCACCGCGATCGTGTTCACCAGTTCGGAATCGCGGACCGGCTTGAACAGGTAGGACGCCACGCCGGCGTCGCGACAGCGCGGCACGTCCTCGGGCCCGTGCGACTGTGCCAGCAGCATGATGACGGCGCCGGCCTGGGCGGGCCCGCCGCGCAGGCGCCTGGCCGTTTCGAAGCCGTCCATCCCCGCCATCCGGGCATCGACGAGCGAGACCGCGAACGGGCGCCAGGCCTCGTTGGCCTCGGTCGCCAGGGCGATGGCCGTCTGGCCATCCTCGGCCACGATCGGGGTCAGGCCCACGGCGGCGAGCGTCTCGGCGAGGACGCCGCGGCTCGTCGCGTTGTCATCGACAATCAGGACGCGGACGCCGTCGAGGGCCGGCACGCGGGGCAGCCCGCGGAGGTCGGCCGCCCCGGGAACCCGGTCGAGCGCGACGCTGAAGTGGAACGTGCTGCCGCGGCCGGGCTCGCTCTCGACCCAGATCCGGCCGCCCATGATCGCGACGAGGTCGGCCGAGATCGCCAGCCCCAGCCCGGTCCCGCCGTACCGCCGCGTCGTGGATCCGTCGGCCTGCGCGAAGGGATCGAAGATCAGCCGCTGCTTCTCGAGTGGGATGCCGATGCCGGTGTCGGCCACCGTCACGTGCAGCATGGTGCGCGAGGCGCTCGTCTCGCCCCGCTCCACCCTGACGACGACCTCGCCCTCCGCCGTGAACTTCACGGCGTTGCCGACCAGGTTCAGGACGATCTGCCGGAGCCGGCCGGGATCGCCGACGAGCGAGGCCGGCACGTCGGGCGCCACGTGACAGACCAGTTCGAGCCCCTTCTCGTCCGCCCGCATCGCCATCGGCTTGACGGCGTCGTGAATCGTGCCGCGGACGTCGAACGCGATGGCCTCCAGGTCGAGCTTCCCCGCCTCCATCTTCGAGAAGTCCAGGACGTCGTTCAGCACCGACAGCAACGACTGGGCCGAGACCATCGCCGTCTCGAGGTACTGCCGCTGTTCGAGCGACAGGCTCGTCTGCAGCGCCAGCTGCGTCATCCCGATGATGCCGTTCATCGGCGTGCGGATCTCGTGGCTCATGTTCGCCAGGAAGTCCGACTTCAGGCGCGACGCCTCGAGCGCCGCCTCGCGCGCCTCGACCAGCTCGTTGATGATGTCGGTCACCATCACGACGCCGCCGACCTGCCCGTCGCTCGTGTACCAGGGATGGATCGCCCACCGGAGGTGCAGGCGCGTACCGTCGAACCGCTCGACGACGTCCTCGGGGCTCGCCAGTTCCTCACCGCTCAGCGCCCGCCGGTGCAGCCGCATCTGGTCGGCCGACGTCTCGGGGAACACCTCGTAGTGGCTGCGGCCGATCAGGTTCTGGCCCTCGAGATGATAGTCGGCGAGCCACTTGCGGCTGTGGGTCAGGTACCGCATGTTCCGGTCGAACATGGCCATGGCCACCGGGGCGTTGGCCACGATCTGGCGGAGCTGCTGCCGCTCGCGCTCCAGCTCGAAGGTGCGCACGGCCACCATCTCTTCGAGCGCCTCGTTCTGGCGCTGGAACTGCTGGTCGCGCTGCCGGACCTGCCCGAGCATCTCGTTGAACGATCGGACGAGGACCCCGACTTCGTCCTGCCCGTCCGCCTCCACGCGCACGCCGTAGTCCTTCTCGCGGCAGATCCGATCCACCGTGTCGGCGAGCGCCTGGATCGGCCCCGCGATGGAACGCTGCACCCGGGCCGAGAGGACGAGGGCAATCGTCCCGGCGCAGATCATGGCGAGCAGGTCGAACAGCGCGAACCGGATCAGGCCCGAGCGGACCGCCCCGAGGTCGTTGCGCAGGTACAGGGTTCCCACCACCGCGCCATTCAGCGTGATCGGCCGGACGATCACGAACTCGCCCGCGGTGACACCGGCCCCCTGGGGACCGGGCCGGCCCGGGGGCTCCGGCCCGGGATGACCGGCACGGCGGTAGGTGACGAACGGGCGTCCCGCCGCGTCGTACAGCACCGCCGTGTCGACGTGCGGCTTCGCCCGGAGTGTCTTCAGGATGTCAGCGGCCGTCCGCCCGTCGCGGAAGACGAGCGCCGCCGCACTGCTCGGGCCGACGATGTCGCCGAGCTCGGTCATGTCCTGGGCGATCGACTGGCGGTAGCGGAGCTGGGTCACCCCCAGCACGGCCAGGCTCACCACGAACAGGGCCACGCTGGTGGTCGCCATGAGCAGCAGGCGCACCTTCGCCCGCAGCGTCCAGTCGCGCCAGGGCGCCAGGGACTTCATGGTTTCCGGCTCACGTCCGCGATCCCCAGGTCGAGCAGCTGCGCGCTGATCGAGAGGCCGGCCCGTTCGGCGGCGGGGACGTTGATCGCGAAGCGCCAGCCCGCCTCATCGGGAATCAGGCGCACAATGCCGCCGATCCGGTCGAATCCGGGAGCGGCCGACACGGTCAGCACGCCGGCCTCGCTGGCGGCGCGCAGAGCCGCCTGGACGACCGACACCTGGCAGGCTGCGATGTAGGCGATCTGGCAGGTCTCGACCTCCGAGGGCGACGTCAGCCGCCGGACGACGATGGGGCGGCCCTGGAGGCGCCGTCCCCGAACGACGTGCTCGAGGGCCGCGGCCAGCGGCGGGTTGCCGAACACGCCGATCACCCTCGGCTGTCCCTCCGGGAGGCCGGACCAGCGGACGAACTGGGCGAAGTGATAAATGAACGCGGCCCGGCTCTCGGCGTTTGGCGGGGCGGACTGCTTCGCGTGGAGGGGGCGCGGCGCCGCCAGCAGGGCGACGGACGCCAGGCAGACGGCCGCCAGCAGGGCGGTCCTCGCACGGCGTGGGCGGGCTCGCGGCACCATCATGGGGATTCGTCCAGCACGGGACATCAGGCCGGCCGACCGGGCACGGCCGGCTCCGGGGCCGCCGGGCGACACCAGACCCGTGCACACTACCAATCGGCAGGTCGCGCGAGAGCTGGAACGAGTCCCTGAATCAGGGTGGGCGGTGGGCTGAGGGGCGAGGCCGGGCGGCGATCCCGCGTCAGGAATCGCGCCGGCCGACTTCGAGGCCGAACTTCTCGATGCGGTAGCGGATCTGGTCGCGGTTCAGCCCGAGCAGGGCCGCGGCCCGCGTCCGGCTGCCGGAGGTCCGCTGCAGCGCCTGACTGACGAGATCGCGCTCGAGGTGCTCGAGGTTCACGCCGCTGGCCGGCAGCTGGAAGATCTGCGATCCGGCCGACCGGCCGACGATCGTGTCGAAGGTGTCGACGGTCAGCGTCTCCCCTTCGGCGAGCAGCATGGCCCGCTCGACGGCGTTCTTCAGTTCGCGGACGTTGCCGGGCCAGTGGTGCGCCTCGAGCTGGCTGAGCGCCGTGGCCGACGCGCTCTGCACGTGCTTGCCGAACTCGCGGTTGAAGCTGTCGATGAAGTAGTTCACCAGCAGCGTGACGTCGCCGGTCCGATCGCGCAGCGGCGGCATGGTGACCGGCAGGACCCCGAGGCGATAGTAGAGGTCCTCGCGGAACTTGCCGTCCTGCACCGTCTGCTCGAGGTCGCGGTTGGTGGCGGCCACGACGCGCACGTCCACCGAGACGTCCTTGAGGCCGCCCACGCGCCGGAAGGTCTTCTCTTCGAGGAACCGGAGCAGCTTGGCCTGCAGCGTCCGCGGCATCTCGCCGATCTCGTCGAGGAACACCGTGCCGCCGGCGGCCATCTCGAGCAGGCCGCGCTTCTGCTGGCGGGCATCGGTGAAGGCGCCCCGCTCGTGACCGAACAGCTCGCTCTCGAGCAGCGCCTCGGGCAGTGCCGAGCAGGTGATGTTCACGAACATCGCCGACGCGCGATCGCTGCTGTAGTGGATGGCCTTGGCCGCCAGATCCTTTCCGGTCCCCGTCTCGCCGGTAATCAGGACGGTCGACGCCGGCCCCGCCGCGATCTTCCGGAGCAGCGCCTTGACCGACTGCATGGCGGGCGACTCGCCGATCAGCCGCTCGACGCTGTGCGGGGCCCCCTGCGTGGCGCGCAGCGCCCGGACCTCGCGGCGCAACCGGTGCGCCTCGAGCGCCTTCTCGACCAGCATCAGCACTTCCTGCAGGTTGAACGGCTTGTTGGCGTAGTGATACGCCCCCTGCTTCATCGCCTCGACCGCATGCTCGACCGAGGAGAAGGCCGTGAGGAGGATGACCGGGACCTCGGGGTCGATCTCCTTGATCTGCTTGAGCAGCTGCAGACCGTCGCAGTCCGGCAGGCGATAGTCCAGGATGACGACATCGACGCTGTCGCTGCTGCAGCGCTCCAGCGCCTCGCGCCCCGACGCCGCCTGCAACACGCGGTAGCCGGCCTGCGTCAGGCTCTGGTCGAGCGCCCAGCGAATCAGCTCTTCATCATCGACAACGAGTACGGTCGGCAGCGGACGAGGCATCGGGAGGTCTGAGGGAGTCTCGCGTATCCGGATTCTTGGATTAGCTGCGCTTTTGCGCCAATTTTCGGTCCTCGTAGGGCAATACGACGCCGAAGGGAGCAGAGTTACAGCTGATCGGCGAAGGCATGCACACCGGTCGGAGTCAGGCCGGCGGTTGCAGCAGATGGCGGCGGACCAGCTCGACCACCCGCTCGACGTCAAAGGGCTTGTCGAGCACGTCGCGAGCGCCCAACCGGGCCGCTTCGTCCGCCAGATTCGGCGTCCGGAACGCGGTCATCATGAAGCAGACGCAGGCCGGCTGGCTGCGGTGCAGCTCGCCACACAGGCTCAGTCCGTCCGCATCCGGCAGGCGGCAGTCCAGCAGGGCCACGTCGAAGGGACGCGCGTCCTCGAACTGCTGTCGCCCGGACCGGGCGTCGGGGGCCTCCGCCACATCGAAGCCGGCGCCCCGGAACGCCTCGCCAAGCGACCACCTCAGCAATGCCTCATCGTCGACGATGAGGATCCTCCCGGCCGTTCCCATGGAATATTCCGCGACGTGCGCAAGAGATTCGACACCCGCACCCGCCTGATGCGGAGCAGGGAACGAATCTCTCGAATTCTGCGGCCCCTCCGTGATTGGGCACGATCGGCCCGCGCCCGACGCGTCACTGTGCAAGGCCGGTGCCGGACCACCCGCGCCGGTGAAACGGCTGAGCTGATCACTCGCCCGGCTGCGGCGCGCGCGCGCGCATGACGGCCCGGTAGTCGGCGGCAATCGGGTAGCGGCGGCCGACGCCAAACGCCTTGGAGGTGATCTTCAGGCCCGGCGCCGCCTGCCGCCGCTTGTACTCCGCCCGATCGATCATCGTCACGATCTTCTGGACCACGGCCGGGTCGAGCCCCATCGCGCAGATCGCCTCCACGTCCAGGTTCTTCTCGACGTATGCCTCGAGCACCCGGTCCAGGATGTCGTACGGGGGCAGCGTGTCCTGATCCGTCTGATCCGGCCGCAGCTCGGCGCTGGGCGGCTTGGTCAGCGTCGAGACCGGGATGAGCGTCCGCTCGCGGTTGATGAAGCGGGCGATCTCGTAGACCAGCGTCTTCGGGACGTCGCTGATCACCGCCAGGCCGCCGGCCATGTCGCCGTACAGCGTGCAGTAGCCGACGGCGAGTTCGGACTTGTTGCCGGTCGACAGCAGCAGGCTGCCGAACTTGTTCGCCAGCGCCATCAGCACGGCGCCACGGACGCGCGCCTGGATGTTCTCTTCGGTGACGTCCTGAGCGTACCCCTCGAACACGGGGGCGAGCGCGGCCAGGTAGGCGCCGAAGATCTCGTCGATCGGCACCTGCCGGTACCGGATGCCGAGGTTGTGCGCCAGCGCTTCGGCGTCGCGCCGGCTCCCTTCCGACGAATAGCGGGCCGGCATCGAGACGCCGAGCACGTGCTCCGGCCCGAGCGCCTCGGCGGCCAGGGCCGCGGTCAGGGCGGAATCGATGCCGCCGCTCAGGCCGACCACCACGTCGTGGAAGCCACACTTGTGCACGTAGTCGCGCAGGCCGAGCACGAGAGCCCGGTACGCCTCTTCGACCCGCGATCCGCTGACGCCGGCCATGGCGCCGACGGTCGGCTCTGACGCTGCCGCCGTCGTCCCGACAGGCACGTCGTAGAGGAGGAAGTCCTCCGCGAAGTCGCGCGCCCGGAGCACGACCTCCCCCCGCGGGTCGAAGCCGAGCGAGTGGCCGTCGAAGACGAGCTCGTCGTTGGCGCCGACCTGATTGAGGTAGAAGAAATAGCGCTGGTGCTTCTTCGCCTCCTGCCGGACCATCTCGCGGCGGAGCGCCGGCTTCCCCAGGCTGAACGGGCTGGACGAGATGTTGATGAGCAGATCCGCACCCGCCTTGACGACCTCGTCCACCGGGTCGCGATGGTACAGCCGGCTCGGCCAGAACTCCTTCGCGTTCCAGACGTCCTCGCAGATCGTGATGCCGAGGCGGATGCCCTTGAAGGCCACCGGCGCCACTTCGCGCGCCGGCTCGAAGTAGCGATCCTCGTCGAAGACGTCGTAGGTCGGCAGCAGCGACTTGTACCGGCGGGCGATCACCCGCCCGTCGTGGCAGACCGCGGCGGCATTGAACAGCCCTTTTCCCTCGCTGGACGGGTTCGGATCGACGAACCCGACGATGGCCCCGAGGCGTTCGTCGGTGAGGGCCGCGACGCGCTCGACCAGGGCCAGGTTCGCGCGGATGAATCCGGCGTGCGTCAGCAGGTCCCGCGGCGGGTAGCCGGTGGCGGCCATCTCCGAGAAGACGACCAGGTCTGCGTCCGCCTCCCGCGCCCTGGCGATCGCCGACCGCATCCGCTCGAAGTTCCCCTCGAAGGCCCCCACGGTGAAGTTCAGCTGCGCCAGCGCGAGACGCATGCTTCCCGTCCTCATGCCGAGGGGGCCGACGCCGCCCGCTCGGCCGCCTTCCGCCAGTACCGCGCCAGACCGAGCCAGCTCAGATCGAGCCGTCCGGCCGCCTCGTAGCTCGCCATGTCGGCGTCGGGCACCGCCCGGCGCAACTCGGCGCGCATCCGGTCCTCGAACCACTTCGAGCGGGCCTCGTCGGGCTCGTCGCGCGCGAGCGACTGCCGGGCCCAGTCGGCCGCCTGATCCAGCCGGAAGAGGAATTCGTCGAAGTGGGCGTCCGGCGCCTCCGACGGCCCGTAGTGCGTCACGAACAGCGCCGACGGCCGCCACCCGCGCAGCCGGGCCACGCTCTCGCGCCAGGTCGCCAGCTCGATGTCGGGGGGTGGCGTCGGCGGCACGAGGAACCCGTCCCGCCGCCGGATGCCGGCGGTATCGCCGACAAACGCGATCCGCGTCTCGCGGTCGAGGTAGCTGACATGATGCGAGGCGTGACCCGGTGTGTAGGCGACCTCCAGCGTGCGACCCGACACCCGGATCGTCTCCCCACCAGCGAGCGGGCGCAGGCTGCCCGAGGGCACCGGCTCGAACCGGCCCCACAGCCGATCCATGTCGGCGCCATAGAGACGGCTCGCGCTGCTGAGCAGCCGTTCGGGACTCGACAGGTGCGGCGCGCCCCGCTCATGCACGTACACCTCGATGGCGGGGTTCTCCCTCACGAGCGTCCCGGTGGCGCCGCCGTGATCGAGGTGGATGTGCGTCAGCAGGATCGACCGGATGTCGCCGATGCCGGCCCCGGCCGACGCGAGCGCCGCCCGCAGGCTGGCCAGTGTCGACGACGGCCCGGGGTCGATGAGGGCGATGCCATCGGCGCCGCGCAGGACGGCGGTCGCGATGACTCCGGGAAACTGGAGGAAATTCAAGTCGAAGTAGCCGAGATCCGGCGCGAGTGTCTGCACGAGCTTGGTTGTCATCGTATGAAGCCGAAATCAGGGGTGTCAATCCTCACCCCTTTATCTTGTCGTACCCGCCTCGTTCTTGCACGCCACCGCCAGTCGGCGGACTGGCTGGCCCGCGTCGTGCACGGGCAGGCCACGGAGCCCGCGCACGCAAGGCCGCCGCGTTGACGCCGCCGCCACGCGGGGACACAATCGACTGGTCTGGAGACACATTCGCCATGCGGATCCCCATCGCTCCCCTGTCGTTCGGTCTGGCCCTGAGCCTCGCGCTGGCGGCTCCCGGCATGGCACCGTCAGCGGGCGCGACAGCGCCGCCCGTGGTGAACGAGCCGGCCCGACGGGCCGGCGGGCCCCTTCCGCCGCAGTCGTCTCAGGCCGTCGGATGGGAACAGGCGATGGCCGACCTGGCGGTAGACGCCTCCGGCGGCGTCTCGCAGGTCCGGATGATCGAGAGCACGCCCGGCTTCGACGATCGGTTCCTCGGCGCGCTGAAACAGTGGACCTTCAAGCCGGCGACGCGGCAGGGCAAGCCGGTGGCCTCGGACGTCTTCGTGGTGGCCATCTACCGGCCGCCCGTGCTCTACAACGTGCCGACGCTCGGCCAGTCGCCGCGCCGGCTCGGCACGGCCGCCGACGACGCACCGTACGCGCTGAATATGCTGACGCCGCAGTATCCGCCGCTCGGGGTCGGCGACGGCACGGTGCTCGTGGAAGCGCGCGTGGCCGCCGACGGCACGGTCAGCGAGGCTCACGCCGCGGGGGGCGTCTCGGGGTTCGATGCCACGGCCGTGGCGGCCGCGCAGAAATGGACGTTCCGGCCGGCCCGCGTGGACGGGACGGCTGCCGACGCCTACGCCTACATCATCTTCGGCTTCCGCCAGCCGGTCCAGCCCGGCAAGGGGAAGGGGCGGTAGATCGGCGAGCGCCTCACTCGCCGACCGTCACCGTGAAGTCCTCGCCCTCCCACTTGTCATCCTCCGGCCAGTAGAACGTGAAGACGACCCGCCGTCCGGCGGCCAGCGCCCCGGTCGGCAGGTCGACGGAATGCACGCCGAGGCCGACGTCGCGGGTCGGGACGTCCTGCACGTCCCGCCAGTCGTCGAGGCCCCAGTGGACGAGGGCCCGCGCGGGCGTCTGCAGGCGCAGCGTCCGTCCCGCCGGCAGGGTGCGGACCTTGTGGTTGAAGCGCCAGACGATCCGGGATGCCTCGAGCGGCCGGCCGCTCAGGTAGCGCTGCACGGTCTGCGGCGGCTGATCGAAGATCCGGCCGTCGGCGAGCGAGCGACAGGCCTTCACGTACTCGGCGTGCGCCCAGACGAGCGGCCGCGCGGATCCGGACGCCTGGCCCGGGAACAGCTCGCGGTCCAGGATGGCGTCGACATCCCACACCTGCTCCGGAAGCAGTCCGCAGTCGCCCGCGAAGGCCTCGATCGCCCGCAGGAGGCGATCGGCTTCGGCAGGGCGGCCGGCGGCCAGCTCGTAATGCGCGCGTTCGCCGGTGAGCAGCGGCCAGGCGCGGCCGATGCCGGTGCCGTCGAACGGACGGCCGTCGGCGTGCTCTCCGTACCCGTCGTTGTTGTAGCGATGCCAGGCCGGGCCGTTCGGGGTCTCGACCTTCAGCAGCGCGTCGATGACCTTCACCGTGTTGACGATGCGCGGGTCGTCGGCGGCGCGCAGTCCGAACCGGACGAGCGCGAGGGCATCGGGACTGACGACGACGTCGGCCTCGGCTTCGCTGTCGTCCGGCGGGCGGTTCTTGATCGGGACGAAGCCGTGCAGCGGCGACGAGGCACAGGCGCCGTCGACCGATCCGATCCGCACGTAGTAGCCTTCGACGCCGTGCTGCCGGCTGAGCGGCGTGTCGCACGCGTAGATCCAGCGCTCGATGCCGTCGTTCCAGGCGTCGGCCGTCTCGGTGAGGTAGGCGGCCACCTCGGGCTCGCCGCAGTCGGCAGCCAGGTCGGCGGCGACGAGCAGGGCGGCGATCTCGGCGGCCAGCGTGAAGGGTGAGTAGCCCGGGTCCTCTTCCCAGCGATCCTGCTGGCTCACAGGACCGTTCTGAACAATGAAGGCGGCAGCCTTCCGCACCATCGGCCAGTGCGCGCGCGCCTCTTCGTGCGAGATGGCCCCCTCGCGTTCGGCGAGATCGACCAGCAGGATCGGGAAGGCCGTCTCGTCCATCTGGACGCCGTTCCAGTACGGCGTCCCGTCCAGCCACATGTTCTGCGGCCAGTGACCGTCGGCCTCCTGCGTGACCCGGAGGAACTCCAGGACGTCGCGGACGTGGCGCACGGCTCCGACGGCGAGCAATCCCCCGGCCGACTCGACCAGATCGCGCGGCCAGGCGAGGTGATAGCCGCCGAGATCCTGATCTCCCTTGGCGTTGCCCCACGGGATGGACAGGCTGGCGATGAGGCCGCCCGGCAGCGGCTTGCTCTCGTGCACCTTGAAGACCATCGCGCTGATGTGATTCAGCTCCCGCCGCCGGTCGCTCATGCCGTCGAACGGCACCAGCCCGTCGAGCCACTGGCGCCACTCCGCGACGTAGGCGTCGCGCGCGCGCTCGAAGCCGTCGTACAGGCTCCGCAGGACGAGCTGCCCCGCCTCGTGCGCGTTGGTGTCGAACCCGAGCACGAGCAGCACTTCCCCGCCGCAGGCCGCGAGATCGATCTCGCCGGTGAGCGCGACGTTGCCGTCGTCGGCCCGATCCCAGGTCTCGACGAGCCGGCCGTGCCGGCGCAGTTCCTGCCAGCCGTCCGACTGGCCGACGAAGCCGACCGACCGGCCGGCCCAGGGCGCCGACGAAGCGAGCGCCAGCGCAAGGGCGTCGCGCTGGGCGAACAGCATCGGCGTCCCCTTGTAGTCGCCGACCCAGGCCGAGTTGCCCGCCCCCTGGTTTCCCAGGTGCGGCGCCAGCAGGGCGAAGAGCCGGTAGTCGGCGAGCGTCCCCTGCAGCGGCGTGAAGCGGATGCGCTGCCAGATGACGTGGCGGCCGGGATCGGCCACGACGTCCTTGTCGATCCGGTACCGCCCCTCGCCGCAGGTGTTCTCGAGGTGGTACGCCGGCACGCCGGGCGCGAACGGCTCCACCCGCGCCAGCGTGTCGCGCTTCTCCTCGGAGAAGAACCCCTGGCCGCCGGTGACGATCAGCCCGAAGTCGCGCGTGCACGCGCGGTCGATGCGGGGGAAGTAGATCTCGTTCAGGATGCCGTGGCTCAGCGTGAACCAGACGCGACTGATCGGGTTCAGCGCCGTGCCGATGCCGCTCTTCGCGCTCGACGTCCAGCGCGCGGGAATGCCGGGCCGGCCCGGCGCCTGACGACTGGAATCAGCCACGGACGGTCTCTCCTCCGGTCTGCCACTCGACCACGACCTTGATCTCGCCGACGCCGTGATGGGCCAGCGCGCCGCCGACATCGTCGAAGCGATGGCGGTTCGTGATGAGCGCGGCGACGTGGTCGCCCCACTGCTGCTGCGCGCGCTCGAGATCCTCGACGGCCTGCTCGAAGTGTCCCCGGGCGGCGTTCACACTGCCGATCATGACCTGATTATCGAGCACGAGCTGGCGGATGAGCTCCGCCCCCGAGATCTGCAGCGGAGAATCGCCCCCCGGAATGCCGGTCAGGGCGTAGACGCCGTTCACCCCGAGGGCATCCAGGAGGTTGAACTCGAGCGCCGCGATGCCCGCGGCCTCCAGGATGAGATCGACCTGCCCGAAGTGATCGTCGACCTTGTCGGTCGGCACCTGCCGCCCGTCGACGTACCGGCCGCCAATCCCCTCGAGCCAGCGCGGACGGGCCGTCGCGGCGTCCACCACGTCGAGACCGAGCACCTCCGCGCCGCGCAGCCGGAGCGCCATCGCCGCCAGCAGGCCCACCGGACCGAGACCGGCGACCAGGCACCGGCGGCGGTAGAGCCAGTTCGGGCTGACCGTCGCGTCGGGCAGCCGGCCGACCTGCAGCCGGACCGCTTCGTCGATCGCCTTCTCGGCAATCGTCAGCGGCTCGGTGAGCACCGCGATCGGCTCGAGCGCCGGCGGCACGCGCACGACGTACTGCTCGCGATCGACGACGAACTGCGCCTGGTAGCCATCCAGCCCCCAGATGCCGCGCTCGCGGTAGTCGCCCGTCTCGCACATGTCCGAGCGGTTCATCGCGCACGGCAGGCAGCGCCCGCACCCGCGCCGCACGGTGAAGACCGCACAGTCGCCGGGCTTCACCCGCGTGACGGTCTTGCCGACCTCGACGACCCGGCCGAGCATCTCGTGGCCGACGACGAGTTCGCGCGCGCCATCGGGTGCCTTGGCGCGCCCGCCGGCCGCCTCTTCCCGATCGGTGCCGCAGATGCCGACACGGATGACCTGGAGCTTCACGTCGTCGTCGGCGGTGACTGTGGGTTCCGGCCGGTCCACCAGACGCAGGTTCGTCGTCCCCGGTTGCAGTGCGAGCGCCTTCACGACACCTCCTGTTCCGCTGCGACCCTCCGGCGGGTACGCGGTAAGTGGGCGTACTCAGCAAGGGTGGTGCCACCGAACGACGGGCCGCCGCGCCGCCGTAAGCGCCTGCCTGCGCACGCCCAACGTCATGCCGGACGCAGCTCCGCCGCCGGCGGTGCAGGGTTTCCATGCAGCGCGTTGCATCGCGCCGAATGCCCGCAGTACAGTAGGCGCGCCGGGAGCGGACGCGTGGCGAGTGCGTCGCCGCGTGCGCCGGCCGGCCCCAGCCACCATGATGCCCGAACCCGAGACCGTTTCAACCGTGGCCGCACCCGCCGCCCCCGCCTGGGCACAGGGCGTGGCCGCGGGGATCCACGCCGCAGGCAGCCGCGAGATCGTGTACGTCCCCGACAATCCGCTGTCGCACGTGCTGCGGACGATCGACGCCCGGTATCCTGACATCCGGACGACCATCGCCACGCGCGAGGAAGAAGCGTTCGGCATCGCCGCGGGCCTGTACCTGGGCGGCCGGCGGCCGACCGTGCTGCTGCAGTCGAGCGGCCTCGGCAACTCGCTGAACGCGCTGTCGACGCTGTTCGTCCCCTACCAGATTCCGGCGCTGGTCATCATCAGCATGCGCGGCGACGCGGCGGAATGGAACTGGGCGCAGGTGCCGATGGGTCGGCTGGTGCGGCCGGCGCTCGACGCGCTCGGCATCCAGCACCTGACCATCGAACGGGCCGAAGAGGCGGAGCGGACGATCGTGGCGACCGCGGCGCTGGCGTTCGGCGCGCGCGTGCTGGCGGCGTGCCTGCTGCCACGACGCCTGACGACTCCGCCGCCCGCGGTCCTGGAGCCTGCGCGATGAACCGCCTGGATGCGACGCGCCGGCTGGTGGCGGGCCTCTCCGATGAAGCGGTCGTCGCCAGCCTCGGCCACCCGGCGTACGATCTGTACGCCGCCGGCGACCGGCCCGAGAACTTCTACACCTGGGGCAGCATGGGCGTCGCCTCGTCGATCGGTGCCGGGCTCGCCATGGCGCAGCCAGGACGGGCCGTCATCGTCCTCGACGGCGACGGGTCGCTGCTGATGAACCTGGGCTCCCTCGCCACGATTGCGACCTGCCGGCCGCCGAACCTGACGATCGTCGTCTGGGACAACCGGCAGTACGGCACGACCGGCGGCCAGTCGACGGCCACCGCACACGGCACCGACCTCGCGGCCATCGCGCGCGGCGCGGGCATCGCCTCGGCCGTGACCGTTGCGACGGAAGAGGAACTCGCCGCCGCCATGGCCGTCACCCGGCGCGCGCCAGGCCCGCACGTGATCGTCGCGCGCGTCGAGGAATCGGCGCCTGTCGCCAAGCCGCCGCTCGACTGCGTGTTCCTGAAGCACCGGTTCATGACGGCCCTCGGCACCGCCGACGCCACCGGCGGCGGACCTGCCTGACCGATGGCCGGCCGGCTGAGGCGAGCGAGTGACGCGAGCCGGAAGTCTGGAACAGCGCCCCACGGCGTAACGGCCCGCACGGCGGGCCCGCGAGCGGAACGGAGCGAGCCGTTGCGCGAGCGAGTGAAGCGAGCCGGGGTCCGGGGCAGAGCCCCGGTCAAGTGATGCGACGACGCAGCTACCTCTTCGTGCCGGCAAACCGGCCGCGGATGTACGAGCACGCGGAGCGGTCCGAGGCCGACGTCCTCGTGGTCGACCTCGAAGACGCCGTGCCCGTGGCGGAGAAGGCTGCCGCCCGCGACACCGTCGCCGCGACCTTCGGCGTCTTCGCGGCGCCGGCGGCCCGCGTCTTCCTGCGGGTGAACGCGGATGGCGCGCTGCAGGAGGCCGACCTCCACCTGGCCGCCCGGCTGCCGCTGGCGGGCCTCGTCGTGCCGAAGGTCGAGGAGGCCGCCGACCTGGCGCGGGTCGCCGACTGGCTGGCCGCGCGGCCGGCGGACCCACAGGGCCATCACCCCGCCATCGTCGCGCTGCTCGAGACCCCGCGCGGCGTCCTGGCGGCGCCGCACATCACGGCCGGCGGCCACCCGCGGCTGGCCGCCGTCGCGTTCGGCGCGGAGGACTTCAGCGCCGTGATGAGCGTCGACGCGGCCGACGCCGCCACCAACGCCCCGCTGCTCGATCATGCGAGGGCCTCGGTGACCATCGCCGCGGCAGCGGCCGGACTGCCGGCGATCGACAGCCCGTCGTTCGCCGTGCACGACGTCGAGCGGGTGCGCCAGGAGACGCTGCGGGCCCGCGGCTTCGGCTTCACGGCGAAGTTCGCGATCCATCCCGCGCAGATCGCCCCCATCCACGAGATCCTGAGTCCCGGGCCGGAGGCCAGGGCCTGGGCGCAGCGCGTGCTGGACGCCTACGACGCTGCGGTGCGCGAGGGTCGCGGCGTCATCGAGATCGACGGGCGCATGGTCGACCTCCCCACGGTGCGGCGCGCCCGCGCCATTCTCGGAGAGTCCTGATGTCCACCGCCACCGGACGCTTCGCCGCCTTCGTCACCGGCGTCCTCGTGCCAGACGCTGCCGCCTCGGCGGCGGCGCAGGCGTTCCTCGATACGATCGGCGTCACCCTCGCCGGTTCGGCGGAGCCGGCGGCGCGGGCGGTGCAGCGCGTGGTCGCCCTCGAAGGGGGAACGCCGGCGGCGACCGTGCTCGGCACGGCCGGCCGCGCGAGCGCGACCGCTGCCGCGCTCGCCAACGGCACGGCCGCACACGCGCTCGACTTCGACGACATGTGCTTCGTGTCGCTCGCCCATCCGAGCGCGCCGCTCGTCGCCGCCGCGCTGGCGGCCGGCGAGCTGGCGGGCGCGCCGGCCCGGCGGCTCCTGGACGGCTACGTGCTGGGCTTCGAGATCGAGGCCGTGCTCGGCCGCGCGCTGAACCCGGCCCACTATCAGCGCGGCTGGCACTGTACCTCGACGCTCGGGACGGTCGGGGCGGCAGCGTGTGTCGCGCGGATCCTCGATCTCGACGAGGCCGCCACGGCGCGCGCGCTCGCCATCGCCGCCTCCGAGGCGTCGGGGCTGAAGGAGAACTTCGGCACGATGACCAAGCCGCTGCACGCCGGCCTCGCGGCGCGCAACGGCGTGCTGGCCGCGCTGCTGGCCCGCGAACAGCTGACGGCGTCATCCCTCGCCATCGACGGGCCGCAGGGGATGCTGACCGCCATGGACGCCACGCGCCGGGACCTCGACGACGATCTGGATCGGCTCGGCACGCGGTGGGAGATCCTCGAGACCGGCATCACGGTGAAGCTCTATCCGTCGTGCGCCGGTACCCACCCGGCGCTGGACGCGCTGCTCGATCTCCGCCGCCGGCACGGACTCGACGCCGACGATGTCGCGTCGGTCGAGGTGGCGGTCGATGGCGTCACGCCGACGGTCCTCATCTACGACCGGCCGCGCACGGGCCTCGAGGCGAAGTTCAGCATGCCGTTCTGCGGCGCCGCGGCGCTGGCCGACGGGGCGGTGACGATCGAGAGCTTCGAGGAGGATCGCCTGGCGGACCCGCGCCTCCAGCAGCTGCTGGCGCGCGTGACGATGCGGGAGGATCCGGAGCTGGGCCGCGACGCGCCGGCGCTGACACAGGCCGCCGTCACGGTGCGGCTGCGCGACGGCCGCGAGCTGACCGGGCGCGCCGACGGCGCGCGCGGCTATCCGAACCGCCCGGCGAGCCGCGAGGAGCTCGAGGGGAAGTTCCTGGCCTGCGCCCGCCGCGCCCTCGATCCCGGCGCTGCCGCCGCCGCTCTGGCGGCGCTGCGCCGGTTCGAGACGCTGGAGGACGTCCGCGCGCTCACCGGCCTGCTGGCCGGCCGGCCTGCTGAATCGTCTGCGGGACGTGCCCCCGCTTATAGACCATGAACGTCCGCTTGTACTCGATGACCACCGTGCCGTCCTGATTCAGGCCTTCCGTCTTCACCCGGACGATCCCCACGTTCGGCCGTGACTTCGACTCGCGCTTCTCCAGCACCTCGCTGCGCGAGTAGATCGTGTCCCCCTCGAACACCGGGTGCGGCAGCCGCACGTCGTCCCAGCCCAGGTTCGCCATCACGTTCTGCGAGAGATCGGTCACCGACTGCCCGGTCACCAGCGCCAGCGTGAAGGTCGAGTTCACCAGCGGCCGGCCGAACTCGGTCTTCGCGGCGTAGTGATGGTCGAAATGGATCGGGTTCGTGTTCTGCGTGAGCATCGTGAACCACATGTTGTCGGCCGCCAGCACGGTCCGCCCGAGCGGATGCGGATAGACGTCGCCCACCTCGAAATCCTCGTACACCCGTCCGGTCCAGCCCTGTTTGATCGCCATTGGGGAATCTCCTGATGCCTGTCGTTTGCACTGTGGCCGTGATCGCGTCAGGGACAAGGGGCAGGGGTAAAGGGGCAGGGGTAAAGGGGCAAGGCCTTGTCCCTCGGTACTTGTCCCTTGTCCCTGTCCACCCTCAGACAACCCCCCGCCCCCTCCACTCCGCGATCGTCGCTGCCTCGAACCCCAGCTCGCCGAGGATGAGATCGGTGTGTTCACCAAGCGCCGGCACCGGATTCATCACCGGCTCGACGCCGTCGAGGGTGACCGGTGGGCGCAGGGCGCGGATCGGGCCGGCGGGCGACCCGACCGTGCGCCAGCGATCGCGGGCCGCCAGCTGCGGGTGGGCCACGAACTCCTCCACGGTGTTCATCCGGGCGGAGGCGATGCCGGCCGCCTCGAGCCGCCCGACGATGTCACCGGCCGTCATCGTGCGGAAGACGCGGTCGATCTCCGCGTGCAGCGCCTCGCGGTGCTCCACGCGCCGCGAGTTGGAGTCGAAGCGCGGGTCGGCCGCGAGCTCGGGACGGCCGAGCACCTGCGCGCAGAAGCGCCCCCACTCGCGCTCGTTCTGGACGCCGAGGTAGACACGACCGCCGTCGCCGGCGGCAAACGGGCCGTAGGGGGCGATCGTCGCGTGACTGGCGCCGGTCCGCTGCGGGGCCGTCCCGCCGTACGACGCGTAGTACGCCGGATAACTCATCCACTCGCCGAGCGCCTCGAACAGCGAGACGTCCACCGCCGTTCCCTGTCCCGTCTGCTCGCGGACGAGCAGGGCGGTGAGGATCCCCGAATACAGATACATGCCGGCCGCGATGTCGGCAATCGAGATCCCGACCTTCGAAGGCGTCTCGGGTGTGCCGGTGATCGAGACCAGCCCCACCTCGCTCTGGATCAGCAGATCGTACGCCTTCTTGTCGCGATACGGCCCGGTCGTGCCATAGCCCGACAGGTCGCCGACGATGAGCCGCGGGTAGCGGGCGCGCAGGGCCGAGGCCTCGAGGCCGAGCCGCGCCGACGCGCCGGGGGCGAGGTTCTGCACGAAGACATCCGCCCGCGCGAGCAGCCGCGCCAGCACGTCGGCCGCCTCCGGCCGCTTCAGATCCAGCGTCACCGACTGCTTCGATCGATTCAGCCAGACGAAGTGGCTCGCCAGCCCGTTGACCGTCGTGTCGTAGCGGCGGGCGAAGTCGCCGGCACCGGGCCGCTCGATCTTGATGACCCGTGCGCCGAGATCGGCGAGCTGGCGGGTCGCGAACGGGGCCGCCACCGCCTGCTCCAGCGCGACGACGGTGAGGTGAGAGAGGGGGCGCATGACGCGTCAGTAGGACCTGGGCAATCCCAGCACGTGTTCGGCGACGTAGGCGAGGATGAGGTTGGTCGAGATGGGGGCCACCTGATACAGCCGGGTCTCGCGGAACTTCCGCTCGACGTCGTACTCTTCGGCGAAGCCGAAGCCCCCGTAGGTCTGCACGGTCACGTTCGCCGCCTCCCACGAGGCGTCGGCCGCGAGCAGCTTCGCCATGTTCGCCTCGGCGCCGCAGGGCTGTCCCTGGTCGAACAGCTCGGCCGCCCGGAAGCGCATCAGGTCCGCCGCCGCCACATGCACGTGGGCCAGAGCAATGGGAAACTGGACGCCCTGGTTCTGGCCGATGGGACGCCCAAAGACCACCCGCTCGCGCGCTCGCGCCGTCGCTTGATCCACGAACCAGCGCCCGTCGCCGATGCACTCGGCGGCGATGAGAATGCGCTCGGCGTTCAGCCCATCCAGGAGGTAGCGGAATCCCTGGCCTTCCTCGCCGATCAGATTCTCCGCTAGCACGTCCACATTCTCGAAGCGCAGCTCATTGGTCTCGTTGTTGAGCATGACCTCGATTGGGGTGACGGTCAGCCCATGACCGAGCGCCTCGCGCAGATCGACCAGAAAGGCGGAGAGTCCATCCGTGCGCCGGCGAACGTGCTCACGCGGCGACGTGCGCGCCAGCAGGAGCA
>JAGWRA010000021.1 GCA_028876655.1 Acidobacteriota bacterium
CGGCGCGCCCGGCCGGTCCGTCGGCGACGCGGGCGGCTGCCCCTGCGCGGGCCCGGCGGGCGGCTGCGCGTGGGCAGGAGCGGGCGGCGCGACGAGGAGCACGAGCGCGAGAACAATCTGAAGCATGGCCATGATAATCCGTCAGTCGTTCGCCTTCATCAGCACGATGCCGAGCTGACGGGCCTTGCGATACAGGTTGGGACGCTGGATGCCCAGCGCACGGGCTGCATCGCCCACGCGCCAGTGATGACGCTGCAGGACCGACGCGATGTACTCGCGCTCGAAGCGCAGGCGCGCCTCGCGCAGGCTGCCCGGCGGCGTCGGATGCGCCGGCGTCGCCTCCAGCCGCAGGTGTGCCAGCAGGTCCTCCAGCCGGATCGTCGGCGCGTCGACCGACGTGACGAGCCGCGCCATCAGGCTGCGCAGCTCCCGCAGGTTGCCGGGCCACGGCAACGCGCCCAACAGGGCCAGCGCCGTCTGCGTGAACGCCTTTGGCGCCACCCCCGCCACCTGGCAGATTTCCTCGGCCAGCCGGGTCGCAATCGCCCCGAGGTCCTCGCGGCGCCGTCTGAGCGGCGGCACTTCGATGCGCGCGGCGCTCAGCCGGCGGTACAGGTCCGGCCGGAATCGGCCGCGCTCGGCCTGCGCCTCGAGCCCGGGCGTGCAGGCCGCAATCAGCCGCGTCCGGAACGGCGCCTCCTGCGCCGTCGTCCGCAGCTCGCCGTCGCGCGCAATCCGCGCGAGCCGATCCTGGGCCGGCGCGGGGAGCTCGTCGGCATCGCGCAGCAGCAGCGTGCCGCCCGCCGCGAGCGCGAGATGGCTCTCGCGGTCGACCAGCTCGACCCCCGGCGGATCGCCGGCCGGCGCACCGTGGCCGAACAGCGTGCGCCCGAGTTCCAGCGGATCGCGTCCGCTGCAGTCGACCGCCACGAACGGGCCCGCGGCGAGCCGGCTGCGCAGGTGGATCTGCCGCGCCAGCGACTCGACGTCGCTGCCCGGCTCGGCGACGAGCAGCACGGCGCCCTGCCCGGCCGCTGCCTGCAGCAGGCCCTGCAGCAGCAGGCGGACGGCCGGCGAGTCTCCGACCAGCGCGGCCGGCTGGGGCTCCCCGCCCGTACGGCCCGCCGGAGCGGGCGCGGGAAACGTGAGTGCGTCAGTCATGGGTGTGCACCGGAACTCCGGTCCGGCCGGGGACCGGAGAGGAACGACAGGCATGGCATCGGAAAGGGCCTTGGGATGCGGAGCGCGGGAAGGTACAGCTTCGCCCCGTCAGTTACAGGTTGCGTCCTGAAAGGGCCCGCCTGACTGATTCAGACGCCGATGCCTGATCAGCTCAGTAGATGACTTATTGTGACTCAGTAAACACGTTGTGTCAATTGAGACACTGATGACTCAGACTACCGATACAGTGTATCGCTCGTACACTCTGTATATCGGCACCAAGGCGCGCACCGCCGAAAAGCGGCAGACACCATGGGCCCTGGGGCGCTCGTATCAGGTAATGGGTACTGAATAATGAGATGGTCGGGTGGCGAGATGCCGGAGGGTCCCGGACACCTGACCGTCCCGGCGGGCGGTCGAGGGGCGCCCGGGACGAGGCCTAGGCGCTGGGACCGCTGCCCGGGGCCTGGGGCTGATCCGATGCCGGCCGGTCGGCGCGAGGCATCGGCTGGTGACGGCTCTCGAACCAGCTGTTGAGGAAGAACGCCAGGCCCATGACCGCGATGAAGCCGCCGACCCCCAGGCCGGCATCGGGGGCCCCGCCCGCGACCGAGATGAGCAGCATCAGGCCGAGCCCGATCCCGATCAAGGTGACGCCGCTGCTCCGATAGCGGCGGGAGGATCGGCCGAACAGGTCCGTCGACTGACTCGTGGCGGCCATGGTCCGCTCGAACCGGGCGGGATCGACTTCCGGCGGCGGCACGAGCCCCTTTTCGATCATCGCGATCCGCTGGCGGATTTCGAGCTCGCGGATGCGCATCTGGCCGTAGACCTTCAGGGCCCCGACGAGAAACGCCCCGGCAATCGCCACGATCGGAATCAGCATGACGATGACGCTGGACATCTGGTCTCCCCAGAACATGCGGGTTTCCTCCGTTCTGTAGGCATTAGACTGGAACCGGCCGGGATTTGTTTCACGCAGGTTGCTGAAACAATCCGGCCCTTCCGATGCTCTAATAGGACACAGTAGCGGATGGACACCTTCAGCGAGGACGAGGTTGTCAGGCGCTGCCGGGCGGGAGACGAGGAGGCCTTCAGGGAGCTGGTCGATCACTACAAGGACCTGGTCTTCGCCTTCCTCGCGCAGACCGGCCTGGCCAGCGACCGCGCCGAGGATCTGGCGCAGGAGGTCTTCCTCCGCGTGCACCGCGGCCTGCCGTACTTTCGCGGCGAGGCGCGGCTGTCGACCTGGATCTACCGGATCGTGGCGAACGTCTTCGCGCAGGAGGTCTCGAAGCCGCGGCTGCCGGTGCATTCGCTCGATTCGGGCGAGACACCCGTCGATTCCCGGCCCGACCTGGGACGGCCGGACCGGCGGTTCAGCGATCTCGAGTTGCGCGAGCGGCTCGAAAAGGCGATCCGCCAGCTGCCGGTGCAGTACCGGTTGCTCATCGCCGGTCACTATTTGAAGGGCGTGTCGTACGAGGATCTCGCCGACATGTTCAATCTGCCGCTCGGGACCGTGAAGACGCAGCTCTATCGCGCGAAACGCCAGCTCCGCCACCTGCTGGAGACGTCGCTCGGGTAGAGGAACCGGGACCGGAAGCGGATCGAAGCGCCGGTGCAGGCGGCACCACCGTCAGGAGCACGATCCGGAGCGGAAGCAACGGCTGCGCATGGGGGTGGGGCCCCATCGATTGCTGCTCCAAGCAGCAACGCCGCCGATTGCACGATCCGGAGCGGAAGCGACGGCTGCGCATGGGGGGTGGGGCCCCATCGATTGCTGCTCCAGGCAGCAACGCCGCCGATTGCACGATCCGGAGCGGAAGCGACGGCTGCGCATGGGGGTGGGGCCCCATGCGGATTAAAAGATGTTCTGCGACGAAGTCCTCGATCAGCTCGAAGCCATCGCGGCCGGCGACGTCACGCCGGACGGCCGGATTGCGCACCACCTGGCGACGTGCCGGGACTGCGCCGGCGCGCTCGCCGACGCGCAGCAGGTCGAGGCCGCGCTGGCGAAGCGCGTCGCGCCGCCGACACCCGCGCAGATGACCGCGCGCGTGCTGACGCGGGTCCGGCGTCAGCGGTGGCGCGCCGAGCAGTACCTGGACCTGGGCTTCAACGTGACGATCGGCGCCGTGCTCGCCGTCATCGCCGGCAGCGTCTGGCTGCTGCTCAACCGCACCGGGCTCGCCGTGGTCGGCAACGGCGTCGTCTCGCTGTTCAGCGCCGGTGTCACGACGATCGCGGCGCGCGTCGGGCCGTCGCTGCCGTTGTACGCCGGCGCCGGCGCGCTGCTGGCCGGCGCGCTGGCCGTGTGGTGGTGGGCCGAGCACGCGTCGGCGTCGAACTGGCGATGATCGCCGCCTCTCCAGGGGTGCCGGCCGCAGCCCCGCCCCCGCCCGTGCGCCCGCTCCTCAAGTGGGCCGGCGGCAAGCGGCAGCTGCTGCCCCACATCCGGCGCTTCGTGCCGGACCATTTTCCCCGCTACCTCGAGCCGTTCTTCGGGAGCGGCGCCGTCTTCTTCGACCTGCACAGCCGTGGCCTGCTGGCCGGTCGGCCTGCCATCCTGCTGGACATCAACGCGGATCTGGTCGGGTGTTACGGCGCCGTCCGCGACGAACCCGAGGCCGTCATCGCCGCGCTGCGCCGGCTCGCGCGCGGTCACGCGCAGGCGCCGGAGGCCCACTACTACCGCGTGCGCGACGGCCGCTTCAATCCCGCGCGGGAGAAGCGGCGACACGACGGCACGATCGCCTACACGCCGGCGCTCGCCGCCATGTTGATCTACCTGAACCGGACCGGGTTCAACGGCCTGTTCCGGGTGAACCGCCAGGGGCGCTTCAACGTGCCGGCCGGCCGCTACGCCCGGCCGGCCATCTGCGACGCCGATCACCTCCGCCGCGTGAGCGCGGCCCTCCGGGGGCCGCACGTGCGGCTCGCCCTGACCTCCTTCGACGCCGTGGAGACCCTGGCGCAGGCCGGCGACTTCGTCTACCTCGATCCCCCGTACGTCCCGGTGAGCCGGACGGCGCACTTCACGGCGTACACGCCCTGTCCATTCGGTCCCGCCGAGCAGGCCAGGCTGCAGCAGATCGCGATCGCGCTGGCCCGCCGCGGCTGCGGCGTCCTCCTCAGCAACTCGACGGCCCCCGATGTGGCGCGCCTCTACGACGGTCATCCCGAGGCCGTGGCCGCCGGCCTGCGCGCCTATCGCGTCCCGGCGCGGCGCGCCATCAACGCGCGCGCCACGGGTCGCGGGCCGGTGGCCGAGTACCTGATCACCAATCTGCCCGAGCGGGAGACTGAACCCGGCGCCGCCGGCCGGTGTTGACGACACCGAGCCGGGCAGTGCGAGCGGAACGCAGGGAGCCGGCCGCCTCCGCGACCGTCGAACGTCCGCGGTCGCTTCGGCGAGCTCCGCCGAAGTGCAAAGCACGAAGGCGAGGGTTCGGGGCGGAGCCGCCTGCGTAACGGCCCGCACGGCGGGCCCGCGACCGGAGTGGAGCGAGCCGGATCGCGAGCGGAACGCAGGGAGCCGGCGTTCGGGGCGGAGCCCGCAGCGTAACGGCCCGCACGGCGGGCCCGCGACCGGAACGGAGCGAGCCGCGCAGGGCGAGCGAGTGAAGGGAGCCGGGGTTCGGGGCGGAGCCCCGATTGATTTATGCCCCGGGCAGCCAGACGAACTGGCGGCACTGCGGGCAGGCGTAGGCCAGCCGCAGCTCGGGCTCGAAGGAGACGAAGCCGCCGAACCCCTGCGCCGTGCAGGACGGGCAGATCGCCGGGCCGCCGGCGTCCAGGGTCGCGACGCGCAGCGGCTTGCCCGTCTCGGGGTCGGGGACGCTGGCGGGCGGCGCCTCGTGTCGCGCCAGCGCCGGGTGGCCGTCCGCGCGGACGAAGGAGCGGAAGAGGCCGTGATACAGCTGGGCGGGATGGGGGAACGATGAGGACATGAGCGGTCCGGGACGGGCGGGCGCCATGCCCGCCGCTGCCGCGAAGTCCACACGGCTTCACGCGGCGGCGCATCCTATCACGCCACCTCAACCGCCGCAACCGGCGGGGCCGCACGGGGCGCGCGTCCGTTGACCGGCAGAAAAACCGCGTGCTACTCTGGCATGAGTTCGGAGGCGGGCGGTTACCTGCGCTTGCGAAAGTGGCGGAACTGGCAGACGCGCCGGACTTAGGATCCGGTAGCCGCAAGGCTATGGGGGTTCGACTCCCCCCTTTCGCACCAGTTCCGCGGCCTTCCAGACCTCAATCATCTGCCCTACGAGACGGAGCCGTCAGGACTTCCGGCTGCACCCGGGGGACAATCCCGTCCCGCGGCTGAACGGTTTCTCCAGACTGCCGATATCTAATGAAGACTGAGTTCGTTGACGTCAGCGACACCCGGAAGGACCTCCGCGTCGAGATTCCCAGCGACGTGGTCGACGCCGAAATCAAGCGGATCGCGGTGCAATACAGCCGGCGGGCGAAACTGCCGGGATTCCGGCCGGGCAAGGTGCCGGCCGGGCTCATCAAGCAGCGCTTCCGGGACCAGATCCTCCACGATGTGGCGCACGACCTGATTCCGCGCGCGGTCGAAGACGCATTGCGCGCGCAGGGGCTCGAGCCGGTCGACACGCCGGACATCCGCGACGTCCAGGTCCGGGAGGGAGAGCCGCTGACGTTCACGGCCGGCTTCGACACGCTGCCGGCGCTCGACCCGGGCGACCTCGGCGCGCTCTCGCTGCGCCGGCCGTCCAGCACGGTCGAAGAGGCGGCGGTCGACCAGACGCTCGAACAGCTCCGGCAGCGGGCCGCACGGTACGAGCCGGTCGAGGGGCGGCCCGTGGCCGCCGGCGACACGGTCGTGCTGAACCTCGATCGGCGCATGCCGCCCGACGCGGCGCACGCCGACCACCACGACAACGTGTCGGTGGAGCTCGGGGCGTCGGCGAATCCGCCCGGGCTCGACGACGAGCTGCTCGGTCTCGAGGTCGGGGCGCGGAAGACGTTCACGCTGCGGTATCCCGACGATTACGGCATCGGCGAGCTCGCCGGGAAGGACGCCGGCTATACGGTGGAGATCGTCGGGCTCAAGCAGCGGATCGTGCCGGCGCTGGACGACGAGCTGGCGAAGGATCTCGGCGAGTTCGACACGCTGGACGCGCTGCGGGCGCGGGTGCGGGCCGACCTCGAACGCGAGGCGACGGCGCAGGCCGACCGGGCGCTGCGGGCCGACCTGCTGAAGCAGCTGGCCGGCCGGCTCGGCTTCGAGGTGCCGAAGGCTCTGGTCGACCGCGAGATCGAGCGCCGGGCCGAGGAGTTCGCGCGGCGGCTCTTCGAGCAGGGGATCGACCCGCGCAAGGCGCAGATCGACTGGGAGGCGTTCCGCGAGGGCCAGCGGGAGGCGGCGCGCGAGACGGTGGCCGGGATGCTGCTGCTCGACGAGGTGGCCCGGCGGGAGAACCTGGCGGTCGCCGAGGCGGAGGTCGACGCCGAAATCGGCCGCTATGCCGAGGCGGCGGGCCGGACGCCGGCCGCGATGCGGGCGGCGATCGAGAAAGAGGGCGGGATCTCCAGTCTGTACAAGGGGTTACAGAGGGAGAAGGCGATTGACTTCGCGCTGGCGCGTGCTACAATCGTGCGGGAGTGAGTACGTCCCGCCCCGATCCAGTCTCCGCGATCCAGAATCATCCATTTTCCGGCCGCTCCTGTGGGAGCGGAGAACGAGCGAGCTGACGCGCCGATCATGCGGTATCACGCTTCCGAGCCACGCAATCAGCTCATCCCGATGGTGGTCGAGCAGACCAACCGGGGCGAGCGGGCCTACGACATCTTCTCGCGGCTGCTGAAGGATCAGATCATCTTCATCGGCACGCCGATCGACGACGCGGTGGCGAACCTGGCGATCGCGCAGATGCTGTTCCTCGAGGCGGAGGATCCGGACAAGGACATCCAGCTGTACATCAACAGCCCGGGCGGGTCGATCACGGCCGGCTTCGCGATCTACGACACGATGCAGTTCATCCGGCCCGACGTGCAGACGATCTGCATCGGGCAGGCGGCGTCGATTGCGGCGGTGCTGCTGGCGGCCGGGACGAAGGGCAAGCGGTTCTCGCTGCCGAACTCGCGGATCCTGATCCACCAGCCGTGGATGTCGGGGCTGGGCGGTCAGGCGAGCGACATCGACATCGCGGCGCGGGAGATCCTGCGCATGCGCGAGCGGATCAACGAGATCCTGGTCCACCACACGGGCCAGTCGGCGAAGCGGATCCAGGAGGACACCGAGCGGGATTACATCATGTCGGCGGACCAGGGCAAGGAATACGGTATTATTGACGATGTCATCCGTAAACGGGTCTAGAATGGCCGTGTGGGACGGTCTCGTCGGCGGGGGCGTGGTGTCGGAGCCTGAGGCGGGCGGTTGACCATGGTGAAAAAGAGCGGCGAGACGGAAGTGCTCCGTTGCTCGTTCTGCAACAAGGACCAGAACGACGTCCGGAAGCTGATTGCCGGACCGACGGTCTTCATCTGCGACGAGTGCGTCGAGGTCTGCAACGACATCATCGCCGACGACAACCGCTTCGACAGCCGGGGCGCGCGGTCGACGCTGCCGACGCCGCAGGAGATCAAGAAGTTCCTGGACGAGTACGTC
>JAGWRA010000022.1 GCA_028876655.1 Acidobacteriota bacterium
CGCGGCGGCCGCGGGCGTCGCCGTCGCACCGGGCGCGCCGGCCGCCGCCGTCCCGGCCGGCCGCAGCCGGTCGATCCGGCGCAGCGTCATCCCCTCGATCTCGACCAGCCCGCGGCCGTTGCGGTCCATCAGGCTCGCGTCGAACTGCACCGTCTCCCTGCCGGCCATCAGGTCGTCGCGGTTGACGACCCACGTGCACAGCCGCGCGGGGAGCGGCGCGAGCACCCGGACGCAGTCGAACGAGAACGGAATGTAGATCCCCTCGGTCTCGAGCGGCAGCAGCGCCGTGAAGTCGAGCAGCGCCGGATGGAGCGCGGCCGTCTCCACGTCGCCGGCGATCGCCTCCGGCAGGGCCTGGATGCCGAGCTCGTGCCCGGGCCCGAACAGGATCCGCTCCATGTTGTACCAGCGCGGACCGAGATCCAGGTGGCCGCCCGCCTTGAAGATCTGCCCGTCGATGTCGGCCCAGTCGACCTTCGGGTTGATGATCTCGCGGTCGGGGCACGAGCGCTCGATCGCCGCCACATCGTAGGTCCGGGGCCGCGCGTCGGGCGCCGGCACCAGCCGCCCGCGGGAGTGTTCCTGCCAGCCGCGCCCGTCCGGCGTCCGGCTGCGGATCACGAACTCGTGCTCGCCGTCGCGATCGCTGAGGACCAGTTCGAGATCCCGCGTCTCGCCCAGCGGAACGGCGAACGGCGCGAGGAAGAAGACGTCGCGCAGCTCGAACGGCGCGCCGGCGGCGATCGGCGCGTACACACTGCGCGCCAGCTCGAGGTAGGCGGTGCTCGGCAGCGTCGGCTGCTGGAACAGCCGATGCTCGTTGAGGAACCAGATCCGCTCGGGCGAGAAGGCGCCGACGTACCGCGTCTCCGGCCCGTTCACCAGCCGACGATCGAAGTACGGGTGGGCCAGCGGCTCGAAGACCTCCGCCTTCGCCTCCCCCGCCACGGCGGTCGGCCGCTGCACGGTCTCGACCGCCATCCCGACCTCGCTCCACGCGTCCCAGTTGACCGACACCATCGGCCAGCCGCCGGCGGCCGCGTGGCCGTGAGCCAGCACGTCGAGGAAGCTGTTGGCGCCGCAGTAGTCGGCCTGGCCGAACCCGCCGGTGACGGCCGCCACCGACGAGAAGAGCATCATGAAGTCGAGCGGCCGGCCGCGGAAGATCGCCTCGAGCACGAGGCCGCCCCGCGCCTTCGGATCGATGACCTCGCGCGCGACCTCGCGCGTCTTCAGCTGCATCACGCCGTCGCCGGCGACGCCGGCCGCGTGCAGGACGCCCGAGATCGGCCCGAAGCGCTCGACCGCCCGATCGACGGCCGCGCGCATCTGCGCCTCGTCGGCCACGTCGGCGCTGACCACGAGCACCTCGCCGCCCTGCTCCACCAGCTCGCGGACCCGCCGGATCCGCCGGCTCGTCCGGTCGCCCTCGTCGTGCGCCGCCAGCCACTGGTCCCAGGTGTCCTCGGGCGGCAGCGCGGTGCGCTGCACGAGCACCAGCTTCGCCTGCGCCGTCGCGGCCAGGTGCGACGCCAGCACCAGCCCGAGGCCGCCGAGCCCGCCGGTCATCAGGTACACGCCGCCCTGGCGGATCGGCACGCGGTCGCGCGAGGCCCGCTCCACGCGCGTCCGCTCCCACGCCAGCGCCCACCGATGACCGTCGCGGTAGGCCACCTGCGCTTCCTTGCCCGGTGACGCCATCTCCGCCAGCAGCGCGGCGCCAACCGCCGCGTCGTCGGACGCGCCGGCCTCCGGCCGCGTCACGTCGATGGCGACGCACGTCAGGTCGGCGTACTCCTGCGGGATGACCTTGCAGGGCCCGAGGACCGTGGCCCGCTCGGGCGCGATGGCCGCCTCGCCGGTCACGCTGTGCAGCCCGTCGGTGACGACGCCGATGTGGATGGGATGATCGAGCTGGCGGTCGCCGAGCGCCTGCGCCATGGCCAGCAGCGCGAAGAAGCCGCGGTCCTGCGCCCGTTCGTATCGATCGAGCGATCGACCGCCGGCGCCGGCCGCCGCCAGGTTCCACAGCGACAGGATCCGGCCCGGCATCAGCCCTTCCTCGTCGAGCTGCTGGAAGAGCGCCGCCCAGTCGTCGCGCCCGGACGCCCGGACGGTGAAGTACGTCTCGTGCAGCCGCTGGTACGCGTCGCCCGCGGCAACCGCCACGACCCGCTCGCCGAGGTTCTGCAGCTGACGGACGAGCGTGGCGCCGACCGTCCCTTCGTCGACGAGGACGAGCCAGCCGGGCTCGTCGGTGCGACCGGTCCGTCCCTCGAAGGGGGCCGGCGCCGGCGATCGCTTCCAGGCTGGCATGTAGAACCAGTCGGCCAGGTCGAGCGGCGTCTCGAGGGCCGGCGCGGCCGCGGCGCGCGGCTGGCCCGCTGCTGCCGGCTCGATCCAGTACCGCTGCCGCTCGAACGGGTAGGTGGGCAACGGCAGCCGTCGCCGGTCCTCGCCGGCCCAGTAGCCGCTCCAGTCCAGGTCGACGCCCGCAACCCACAGCTGCGCCGCCGCCTGCTGCATCGCCGTCACGTCGCCGGTCGACTCGTGCGCGGCGCGCAGCGAGGCGATCGGCGCCGGCTTGTCGGCACTCGCCGGATGACGGCGCACCAGGCCGCTCAGCGTGCGGCCGGCGCCGACCTCGAGCAGCACCGGCGAGCCCTCGCCCTGGAGCGCCGCCACGCCGTCGCCGAAGCGGACGGCGTCGCGGACGTGCCGGACCCAGTAGCGCGGGTCGGTCGCCTCGGCGGCGGTAATCCAGCGGCCGGTGACGTTCGAGACCCACGGAATGGACGGCGGCCGCAGCGTCAGCTTCGCGAGCGCCTCGCCGAAGGGCGCGAGCATCGGATCCATCATCGACGAATGGAACGCGTGGCTCGTCTCGAGCCGCCGGGCACCGACGCCCGCGGCCGAGAGGCGCGCTTCGAGGGCGGCGATCGCCTCGGGTGGCCCGGCCAGCACGCAGGACTCCGGTGCGTTGATGGTGGCGAGCGACACCGACGCGCTCTCGTACTGCCGCGCCTCGGCCTCCGGCAGGCTGACGGCCAGCATCACGCCGGGCGGCAGCGCCTGCATCAGCGAGCCGCGCAGGGCCACGAGCCGCAGGGCCTCTTCCAGGTCCATCACGCCGGCGAGACAGGCCGCCACGTACTCACCCAGGCTGTGGCCGAGCATCGCGGACGGCTGCACGCCCCACGCGGCCCACTGCTGCGCCAGCGCGTACCCGACGGCGAAGACCGCCGGCTGCGTCACGGCCGTCTGGCGCAGCCGCTCGCGCGCGGCCTCGGCCTCGCCGGCATCCGGGTAGAGGATGGCGCGCAGGTCCCAGCCGGTCGCCGGCTCGAGCAGCCGGCTCGCGCGATCGAGCGCGTCGCGGAAGACCCGCTCGCGCTCGTACAGGCCGCGCCCCATCTGCACGTACTGCGTCCCCTGCCCGGGCAGCAGGAACGCGACCGTCCGGCCCGCGCGCGCCACGCCTTCCCAGACCTGCCGGCGGTCGCGGGTCTCGAGCGCGGTGATCGCCGCGTCGGCGTCGCCCGCCACGAGGGCGATCCGGTGCGCGAAGGCGCGGCGCCCGCGCGACAGCGTGAAGGCGACGTCGGGCAGCGGCGCCTCCCGGCGCTGCTGGAGGAACCGCGCGAGCCGGGCGCCGCTGCGCGCCGCCGCCGCCTCGCTGCGGGCCGAGAGCACGAGCAGCTGGCTCGCGCGGCTCGGGCCGCCCGCGTCCCGTTCCGGCGCTTCCTCGACGATCACGTGCGCGTTGGTCCCGCCGATCCCGAGCGAGCTGACGCCGGCGCGACGCGGGGTCTCCCCGCGCGGGAAGTCGCACAGGGCCGTGTTCACGTAGAACGGGCTGCTCTCGAAGTCGATCTTCGGGTTCGGCGTCTCGAAGTGCAGGCTCGGCGGGATCTGGCGGTGCTCCAGCGCGAGCACGGCCTTGATCAGCCCCGCCACGCCAGCCGCGCGGTCGAGATGGCCGAAGTTGCTCTTCACCGAACCGATCGGGCAGAACTGGCGCTTCGCGGTCCAGACGCGGAACGCCTTCGTCATCCCCTGCACCTCGATCGGATCGCCGATCGCCGTGGCGGTGCCGTGCGTCTCGACGTAGCCGACGGTCTCCGGGTTGATGCCCGCCGCCTGCAGGGCCCGGCCGATGGCGTCGGCCTGCCCGTCCACGCTCGGCGCCGTGTACCCGGCCTTCTGGGATCCGTCGTTGTTCACCGCCGACCCGCGGATGACCGCGTGGATCGTGTCGCCGTCGGCCAGCGCATCCGCCAGCCGCTTCAGCACGACGACCCCCGCGCCGTTGCCGAAGACGGTCCCCTTGCCCTTCGCGTCGAACGACCGGTTGTGGCCGTCGGGCGACTTGATGCCGCCCTCCTCGAACAGGTACCCCGCCACCTGCTGCCCGGAGATCGAGACGCCGCCGGCCAGCGCCATGTCGCTCTCGCCGGCCAGCAGCCCCTGGCACGCGAGGTGGACGGCGACGAGCGACGTCGAGCAGAAGGTCTGCACCGACAGGCTCGGGCCGCGCAGGTTCAGCTTGTGCGAGACGACAGTCGCCAGCGCGTCCTTGTCGTTGTAGCTGACCAGGCCGAACAGGCTCCCCTGCGAACCGAGCATGTCGAGGATCGGCAGCAGATTGAAGATGAAGTAGTTGCTGATGTTGTTGCCGGCGTAGACGCTGATCGGCCGCCCGTCGGCGTCCGGATCGTAGCCGGCGCGCTCGAGCGCCTCCCAGGCGCACTCGAGGAACACGCGCAGCTGCGGGTCCATCGCCTCGGCCTCACGCGGCGTGAAGCCGAAGAAGGCCGCGTCGAACTCGTCGACATGCTGCAGCGCCGGCTGCGCGCGCACGAAGTTCGGGTCGGCCAGCATCGCCGGCGACGTGCCCGCCGCGACGAGCTCGGCGTCGCTGAAGAAGCTGATGCTCTCGACGCCGTTGCGGAGGTTCTGCCAGAACTCCTCCACGGTCTCGGCGCCCGGGAAGCGCAGGCTCATGCCGATGACGGCGATGTCGCGGTCGGACGGTCCAGGTCGTGTGCTCATGGCGAAACGGTCGTGCGCCTCACGCGTGATCCGACGGTGACGGCGCCAGGCCCGTCGGCCGGTCCGGCCCGGCCAGTCGTCCGGCCAGCAGCCGGATCGTCGGCGCCGCGTAGAACTCGGCCACCGTGCACCGGCGGCTCCAGTCGGTTTCCAGCCGCTCGACGACCACCAGCGCAGAGAGCGAGTCGCCGCCGAGCTCGAAGAAGTTGTCGTGGACGCCGATCGGATCGACGCCCAGCACCTGCTGCCACGCCTCGGCCAGCCGCCGCTCGTCGTCCGTGCGCGGCGGCTCGTACTCGGCGCGGAGGTCCGGGCGGGGCCGGCGCGGCGCCCCGGCCGC
>JAGWRA010000023.1 GCA_028876655.1 Acidobacteriota bacterium
GCGTCAGCAACAGCGGCACTTCCGCCACGGGCGCAACGCAGATGACCGCCGGCCTGAACTGGGGCAACGCGCTGTGGCGCGGCGACCTGTTCAACTTCAGCTACACCACCGGCACCGACCTCGGCGTCCTGCACCAGTACAGCGCGGCGTACACGGTGAACCTCTCGCCGCGCCACCAGGTGACGGTGAACGGCAGCTATTCGCACACGCAGCCGGTGAGCGCGCCCGGCTCCTCGGCCCTCGGCTCGATCGGGACGATGGCGAACGTGAGCCCGCGCTACGTCTGGGTCGTGCCGGCAGCCGGAGGCTGGTCGGGCCAGCTCTCGGCCGGCTTCGACTGGAAGCGGACGAACAACAACCTGCTGTTCGGCGGCCAGTCGGTCTTCACGAGCAGCGCCAGCATCGAGCAGTTCAGTATCGACTACGCCGGCAACCGGTCGGATGCGCGCGGCTCGACGAGCGGCGACCTGATGCTGGTCTTCAGCCCCGGCGGCCTCACGGCGGGCAACTCCGACGCCGCGTTCGCCGCCCAGCGCCAGGGAGCCACAGCACGCTACGTCTACGCACGGCTGAGCGTCGAGCGGGCGACGAGCCTGTCGGGCGGGTTCGTATGGGACGTCCGCGGCACCGGTCAGATCGCCGACGCGCCGCTGCTCTCGAGCGAGGAACTGATTCTCGGCGGTGAGGGATCCGTGCGCGGCTTCCAGCCGTTCGCCGCAGCGCGCGACGAGGGGTTCATCCTGACCATGGAGCTGCGGGCGCCGGCCCTCCATCCCAACCTGCCCCGCCGGCTGGGGATGGCTGCCGGCGACGGGCTCAGCGCGTTCGCGTTCGTCGATTACGGCCTCGGCCGGCAGCACGGCCTGGCCGGGACGCTGCTGCAGTTGACGTCGGTCGGGCCCGGTGCGCGCTACCAGTTCGCCCGCTACGCCTCGGTCGCCCTCTCCTACGGCTTCATCGTCCAGCACGCCGGGCTGCCGACCTCGTCAACGGGACGGGTGCAGGTGCAGGTGTCGGTGAATTACTGAAGGTCTCCGGTCTCCGGTCTTCAGTCTTCGGTTCCCAGGGCTGCCATCAGCCCACGTCCGTCCGGTCGCCGTGGCTGGGCGGATGCGAGATCACCAGGAGCGTCAGGTCGGCCGGACCGGGATTCTCGACACGATGGTGCGTGCCGGGGACGATGGAGAGCCCCTGGCCCTGCCCGACGTGGACCGTCTGGCCGTTCACCGTGAAGCGTGCGTGTCCCGCCAGCACGTAGAAGAACTGGCGCGCCCGCGCGTGGACGTGCAGCGCCTCGCCGGTGCCCGGCGGCATCCGTTCCTCGATGACGTGCAGGTCGGGATGCTGCACCAGGAACCAGCCGTCACAGCGGCCGCCGCCCCACACGTAGTGCTCGGCGCTCGTGCGGTCGACCGGCCCGGCCGGCTGTTCTTCCTTCCCTGACGCCATAAGGATTCCTCCAACACGCATTCCAGCATACCCGCCTCCTCGGGGCTCGGGGCTCGGAAGCGCTCCCGCCCCGGGGAAGGGCGCATTCAACATTTCCCAACTCTGCCGCTCCAATCTGCGTCTACTGATCGCGTGGACGATGGAGAGCTGGTCGAGCGGGTGCGGAACGGGGACCAGGCGGCGTTCGGGGTGCTGGTGGAGCGGCATCAGACCGCCGTCTACCGCGCCACGCTCGCGGCGCTGGGGTCGCCGCCCGACGCCGAGGAGGCCGCCCAAGATGCCTTCCTCGCGGCGCATCGTCACCTCCACCGCTTCCGCGGCGACTCTGCGTTCCGGACCTGGCTGCTGGCCATCGCCTGGCGGCAGGCGCTGAGCTTGCGCCGGCGGCGGGTCTGGCGGGTCGGCCGGCAGTCGGAGCCGCTGCCCCTGTCGGCCGCGTCCGGCACGACGCCGGAGGAGGATCTGCAGGGGATCCGGCTGCGGACCGACCTGCGGCGGTTGGTGCGGGCGCTGCCCCGGCGACTGCGCGATCCCCTGCTGCTCATGGGGACCGGCGAGTACAGCTACGCCGAAGTCGCGCAGATGCTCCGCGCGCCGGAAGGGACGATCAAGTCGCGCGTCTTCGACGCGCGCCGGATGTTGAAGGAGCGGCTGGCGTCGCTCGGCTATGAAGTGAAGTTGAAGCGATGAACGGACATTTTCCCGACAGGCCGGACTGGATCGACGCCGCGATCGACGACACCGTCCGCGCCCTGACGCAGGCCGAGCTCCCGGCGGGCCTGCGCAGCCGCGTGCTCGCGGGCGTCGAGGCTCGACCGCGCGGCTGGTTCCAGCCCGCATCAGCGCTCGCAGCGGCCGCAGCCGTCGTCGCGATCGCGATCGGCGTGCTGTTCGTGCGAAGCCATCAACCGGCGGCGACGCCCGCACCCGTGCGGGTCCTGGCCTCTCGGGCGGACCTCGATCTGCCGGTCGCGGCGCCGGCACCCGTGGCGCCGGCATCGGTGCGGCCGGCACGCAGAACTGGGGCACCGGCCGACCGGGATCAGCACTCCACGCTACGCGCGACATCGGTGATGGCCGCATCCTCGTTGCCGGCCGGCGCAACCGCCTCGGAGGACGTGCCCGCGGCAGATCAGCTGTCGGCTGGCGCGATCACGATCAGACCGCTGATCACACCGGCCGTGCACATCGCGCCGCTCGGCACGCCGAAGGCGTTCGAGCCGTCGTCCATCGCCATCGTCCCCATCCACATCGCTCCGCTCACCGTCGGGCCGCTCGACACCTCATCGTCGGCCGCACAAGGAGATCACCGATGACGCTGTTCCGCTCGCGACTCGCGCGCCGCCTCGCCACAGCCGGCGCAGTCCTTCTCCTGTTCGGCGCGCTGCCGGCCGCGGCCGCCCAGGCGCCGCCGGTGCCGAACAGGCACACGGTCGTTCCTCAAATCGTGCCACCCGCACCAATGGCGCCCGCGGTCCCCGTGACCGCTGGCATCGAAGCACCGGCACCGGCACCCGCCCCACCGGCACCACCGGCACCTCCCGCGAAACCGGCCGAAGCTCCGCCGCCTCCGCCACCCGCACCGCCGGCACCGCCCGCGCCGCCGAAGCCGGAAGGCCAGCCGGTGAACGTCCGCGTGGACCTGAAGGTCAGCGAGTCCGGCGCGTCGGGCGAGCAGGCGACCAAGACGGTCACGTTGACGGCGGCCGACCGGGAGGGCACGCAGGTGCGATCGGTGTCCGTCGCCGGCCTCAGCCGACCTCCGCAACAGATGCTGAGAATCAACGTGGACGCCACGCCGGAGATCGTCGCGGGCGACAAGGTCCGGCTGTCACTCGGCCTCGAGTACGAGCTCACGAACCCGGACGACGAGAAGGCGCCGGTGTGGCAGCTGAACCAGCGGCTGCACCTCGTCCTGCAGGACGGCAAGCCGCTGGTCGTCTCGAGCATGGCCGATCCGCGCTCGAGCCGGCACGCCGTGGTGGAGGTGACGGCGACGGTGCTCAGGTGAGGGACTGACGCCGAGCTCTGCAGGCGATGGGCGATGGGCTATGGGCGATAGAACGAGTCGTGACGGCCCTATCGCCTACCGCCCAGAGCCTACCGCCTGCGATATAGTAAGCAGGCTTGCAGGCCATCATCCTCGCGGCCGGGTATGGCCGTCGCATGCAGCCGCTGTCGGACGAGCGCCACAAGGCGCTCCTGCCGGTCGGCGGCGCCACCATCCTCGGCCGGATCGTCGACAGCCTGCGGGCGGCCGGCGTCGCCGACATCGTGGTGGTCACCGGCTACCGCGCGGACGAGCTCCGGACGTTTCTGGCCGAGCACTACCCCGGCCTCCCCGTCCGCTTCGTCCACAACGCCCGGTATGCCGAGACGAACAACATCGTCTCGCTCTCGCTGGCGCTCGACGCGATGCCGCTCGATCGCGACGTCCTGCTCATCGAGTGCGACCTGCTGTTCGACCCCCAGCTGATCCGTCGCCTGGTGGCCGCGCCGGCCGGGAACGTCGCGCTGGTCGATCACTACCGGGCCGGCATGGACGGGACGGTGGTCGCCGTCGACAGCGGCGTGATCACGCACGTCTTCCCGCCGCACCTGCAGGGACCCGACTTCAGCTACACCGACAAGTTCAAGACGCTGAACATCTACCGGTTCGACGCCGGCTTCTGCCGCACGACGCTGCAGCCGCTGCTCAGCTGCTACGCGAACCTGATCGACGGCAACTGCTACTACGAGCTGGTGCTCGGCATGCTCGTCAACATGCAGCGGCAGCGGATCGCGGCCGAGATCGTCGACGGCCGCCTGTGGGCCGAGGTGGACGACCCGAACGACCTGGCGGTGGCCCGCTTCCGCTTCGAGCCCGAACGCCGGGCCGACGTGCTCGACCGGACGCTCGGCGGCCACTGGAACTTCGACCTGCTCGACTTCGCGTTCATGCGGAACGGGTACTTCCCGACCGACGCGATGCTGGCGGCGATGCGGCAGGCGCTGCCCGACACGCTGCGCAGCTACGGATCCACGCAGGCCGTGCTCAACGAGAAGCTCGGCTACGTCCTGCACGTGGATCCGGCGCGGCTGCAGGTGCTGCACGGCGCGTCGCAGGCCTATCCGCTGCTGCGCGACGAGTTCGCCGGCCGCCACCTCCTGGTCCCCGCCCCGACGTTCGGCGAGTACCAGCGGATGTTCCCCGACGCCGAGACCTACGCCGACGCACCGGGCCTCGACCTCGACGCCATCGAGCGGGCCGCGGATCGCGTCGACCTGGTCGTCTTCGTGAATCCGAACAGCCCGACCGGGACGACCGTGTCGACCGCATGGCTGCACGGGTTCGCCGCGCGGCATCCCCGGCTGCCCGTGCTGGTGGACGAGTCGTTCGTCGACTTCTCGGGTGAAGAGCCGCTGCTGCGCCGCCTCGAGCGGGAGCCGCTGGCCAACGTCCTCGTCCTGACGAGCCTCAGCAAGTCGCTGGGCGTCCCGGGGCTGCGGCTCGGCTTCCTCTACGCGTGCAACCCGGCCGTCGTGCAGGCCCTCGGCGCCCGGCTGCCGATCTGGAACCTGAGCGGGCCGGCCGAGTTCTTCCTCGAGCTGCTGCTCAAGTACCGCACCGATCTCGAGGCGTCGATCGCCCGCACGATCGCCGATCGCGCGCGCTTCGCCGCCGACCTGCGGAGGCTGCCGATCGTGCGCGAGGTCGTGGAAGGCGGCGGGAACTTCCTGCTGGTCCGGCTGAACGGGTCGGACGCCGGTCTGGGGGCACGGCTGCGCGCGGCGCTGCTCGCGCAGTTCGCGATCGACGTGAAGGACGTCAGCGCCCGCCTGCCGCACCTCGGGCCCTGCCTGCGGATCGCGGTCCGCCTGCCGCAGGAGAACGCCCGGCTCACCGCGGCGCTCGAAGCCCTCGCCGCATCAGGAGACCTGGCATGAGCCCGACGTGGCGCGAGGTCTGGGATCGCCGCCAGCTCGACCCGTCACTGGGATCGACGCTCGCGCAACTGATGGCCGCCGACGGCCTGGATACGGGCTTCGGCAGTGTCACCGAGATTGCGTGGCGGGCGTTCGTGGACCACGTGGCGTGCACGCTCGACCTCCGGGCCGGCACGCGCGTCTTCGAAGCGGGCTGCGGCGCCGGGGCGTTCCTCTATCCGCTCTACGACGCCGGCTGTACGGTCGCCGGACTCGATCGGTCGCCAGCCCTGGTCTCGTACGCAGCGCAGGCGATGCCCGGCGGCCAGTTCACCGTCGGTGACGCCGCCACCATCAATCCCGCCGAATCGTTCGACGTCGTCCTGTCGTGCGGCGTCTTCCTCTACTTCCCCTCCCTCGATTACGCACGCACGGTCGTCGAGCGGATGACCACGAAGGCCACGCGGGCCGTCGCCATCCTCGACGTGCCCGACCTCGCGCGGCAGGCGCAGGCGATGGCCCTCCGCCGCGGCACGCTTGGCGAGGCGGCGTACGAGGAGAAGTACCGCGGCCTCGATCACCTCTACTACGAGAAGACCTGGCTGGTGGACGTCCTGCGGGCGTGCGGGCTGTCACGGACGCACGTCGAGGATCAGGCGATCCCCGGCTATGCGAACGCCGCGTACCGCTTCAACGTGTTCGGTTGGAAGGAATGACGGGAGCCGGGCGGAACGCCCGGCTCCCCGATCGGATAGAGCCACTGGCCGCTGGCCGGCGGCCGATCTACACGTAGTTGACGATCAGGCGTGGGCCGTAGTCGGCATTGCCCACGTTGCCGGCACCCTCGCGCGAATAGTACGACACGGTGCCGCCGTAGCCGCGATCGTCGCCGGTCGGCACCGCCGCGCGGTGCTCGCCGCGGTCCTCGCCGCGGTCGTGGCGGTCGTCGTCATCATGATGCCGGCCGTGGCGGTGATCGCCGTCCCAGGCATCCCAGTCGCCCTCGTCACCCTCGTCGGTGACCTTGATCACCCAGCCGACGACCGGGTACCCGGCCAGGATGTCCTGCTTGACGTCCCACGTGACATCCACCTCGACGACCTGGTTCAGGTGAACGACGCCGGAGGCCGTCTTCGCCCCGACCCTGTTCCCGCCCCGCCACCGGCTCGTCGCGCCGTGCGGCGTGTTGTCGGACACGTTCGGATCGCTCGGCGACATCCAGGTGACGCCGGCGCCGGTGCCGCGCACCGCCAGCGACCCCGGCATCCCCGACTGCCGGCCGTTGCCCTCCACGAAGTCTTCGAGCAGCGGGTAGACATCGACCGTCCGGTTGTCCTGCTGCCCCCAGTTGTTGCCGTTGAAGGCGATCCGGAGCGCCAGCTGCACCGACGTCGCCCCGGGAAGGGCGTTCAGGACGCTGGTCCGGTCGAACAGGACCACGGCACGCGTCAGCGGCCCGACGCCGACGCGCAGCAGCGGATTGCCGCCCTCGTTCGTGTTCTCCGACTCGCGCCGCAGGAACGCATCGGCGCTGGCATGGATGATCACCGGCTGCGGCACGTAGTAGGACGAGGATGCCCCGGAGCTGAGACTCGAGCTCGAGTAGTAGCTCGAGCTCGAGGTGCCCGGGCTCGAGCTCGAGTAGTAGGTCGAGGTTCCGGTCGCGGTACTCGGGCTGGTCTGCGCCTCCGCCGACCGGCTCGTGCCGACGAGGCCGGCGATCACCGGTGCCGCGTAGGTCCCTGCCGCCCCGAGCAGCGCGAGGAACTTCCGCCGCTCGAGCGAGTAGCGGGATTCGGATTCAGAACTGGAAACAGACCCGGACTGCGGATCGCGTTCGTCCGACGCCATCGTGCGCTCCTTCTCTTCTCTCAGAAAGAAAGGTCGACGCCCGACGCCGGTCGGACTGAAGGACTGACGCGTCGACACCGCGACGTCATCCGGCGAGACCCGGAGGACGGTCCGCAAGCGTAGCGAAAGTGTGCAAGCCGATCAAGGTCTGCAGAAAAGATTCTGTATCAGTTCGACACGCATCGCACCCGGCTCTTCAGTAGTGCTCGTGCAGCTCGACCAATGTCCGCCACCAGCGGACTTCGTCGGGGTTGCCTCCCGGCGGCGCCCAGCCCGTCGGCCCTGCCGCCACGACGGCGCGCGGCCAGCGCAGCTCGCCGCGGTACCGCCCGCGGTCCCAACCCTGTGTCTCACACCAGGCCACCTCGTCGTGCAGGCGCGGGCGGAAGCGGTAACCCCAGACGTCGGTTTCGGCCGGCCGCGGATCCCCGACCTTGAAGGGCGTCCGCCATTCCGGCCCGTAGGTCCCCGCCAGCCACTGCGCGGCGGCGTGGGGAGCCGGATACGTCCGGCCGCGCAGCGTCACCGGTTCGAGCGTCTCGACGAAGTAATGCGGGAAGCTGGACTCCGGGCACCAGTAGACCTCGTGCTCGACGTCGTACCACCGCAGGATGCCGTCGTCGAACAGCGAGAACGCGTAGAGATCGCCGACGATCTGTCCTTCGTAGAAGGCCCGCAGGCGCGGTCCCGAACCGCCGGCCAGGCCGAGCGGGTTCACCGCCAGCACGTCGGCCGACAGACTGACCGGCCGCACTTCGAGCCCGTCGGCCGCCAGCCGCGGGTTGAGCGCTTCGATCCGCCGCATGTCCGTCGGCCGGATGAAGAGATCGATGTCGCTGTCCCACGGGATGATGTCCCCGTCACGCACGGCTCCGAGCAGCGTGCCGTAGGCGAGCACATGCCAGACACCGTACCGGGTGAACGCGGTCGACAGGCGATCCAGCGCGCGCGCCAGGAAGTCGGGGCGGTTCTCGGTCATCATCCGTGAGTCCGTGACTCGGCACGCGTCAACGCGTTCGAGTGCTCCGCTATACTACGCCGATGTCGTCGCGCCGCTACCGGATCGATCCGCAACTGCCCGCCCCGGCCGTCCGGACACTCGGCCGGCTCCTCGACGGGGCGGACTGGCAGCCGACAGGCGGAGATGACTGGCAGCTCTTCTGGGGCACGACGGCGCCGGCCGCGCCGCGCGTGGACGATGGCACGCCGCCGCCGGTCCGCGTCGCGAACCCGGTGCCGGATCCCACCGTGGTCGCCTGGAAGTCGCGCCTGCGCAGGTGCGGCGATGCCGCCCGCGAACGCGTGCGCCTGCTCGGTGGTCCCGATGCCGGGTTCGTCCCTCCGTCGTTCACCCTGCCCGAGGAACTCGACGCCCTGAAGCTGCATGCGGCCCTCGCGCCCGAGACGCCGTGGATCCGTCGTCCGAAGGCGCTGTCGCTCGGGGAAGGGTCGACGCTCCTGGCGTCGGTCAACGCCCTCACTCGCGACCCGCGGTGGCTGGTGCAGGAGTACGTCGCCGATCCGCACCTGCTGGACGGCCGGAAGTACACGCTGCGCCTGTACGTCCTCGTGGCGTCGCTCGATCCGTTGCGGGTCTCCCTCCACCGCGACGGCCGTGTGATGCTGGCCGCCGAGCCGTATGGCGACGGCGCCGACCTCGCCAGCGCGCCCGACCGGTACCGGACCACGCGCGAGACGCCGGAACTGGATCTCGCCCGGTACCGCGAGCGGCTGCAGGAGGAGCGGCTCGATGCCGCGTGGCTGTGGACCGGCCTCGAGTGGATGTTCGCGGCGACGATGGCAGCGGCGCGCGACGCGATGCTCGCCGACAGTCGCGACAGCGGCTCCGGCGCCGTCCCGGCAGCCGGCAGCTTCATGCTGCTCGAATGCGACGTCCTGGTCGATCGCTCGCTGAAGCCGTGGCTGCTCGACTGCCGGCCGTGGCCCGCACCCGACCAGTCCCCGTCTGCGGACGGCCTGCCCGCCGAACCGCTGATGACGACGCTGCTCAGGGACACGCTCGTGCGGGTCGGGGTCCTGGACGGAAACGTCTCCGGCGGATCCGACGGATTCGTCACGCTGCTGCCGTCGGCCGACCCGGCCCTGCTGGCCCTGCTGCCCGCACGCCGCCCGGCCGACGTCCGGCTGGCGCGCGCGGCGGCTGCGGAGGCCGGCGCCCATCCGGTCATCGTGCCGCACGACACCCTGCACGCGTTCCTCGACGACAGCCTCGTGCTCTACAGCGAGCGGACGCGGCAGCTCTACACGCTGAACCCCACCGGGTCGTTCATCTGGCTCCGGTGCGCGGAAGGGACTGCGCTGCCGGAGGTCGCGGCCGAGCTCGGCGAGGTCTTCCCCGACAACCGCGAGGCGGTGGCGCAGGACACGTGGACGATGGCCGCCGACTGGCTGGCGCAGGGATTGATGCGGACGAGCACGGCGGCCCCTCCGCCCCCCGCGCGTCTCCGGCCGGCGTCGGGCCAGCCGTACCGGCGCTGGGTGTGGAACCGGCACGAGCGGATCTACCGGTATCTCGGTTGGCGGGTCTGTCTGCACGCGCCCGGTGATCTGCAGGACGCGGCGCTGCACGCCACGCTCAGCCACTTCGAATCACCGGACGACGCGGAGTACGATGCGGCACTCGAAGTCGCCGTCACGCGCCACGGGTACGAGATCCGCCGCGACGGCGTCGTGGTGGCCGGGCCGGTGCCGGCGTGGCAGCTCGCGGCGGCGGTGCACCAGGAGATCGTCGCCGGCGCGTACGAGTGGCCGGGCGGCCTCATCGCCCTGCGCGCCACCCTGGTCAGCCGCGGCGGCGCCGGCGCACTGCTGCTCGACGCGCCGGTCGACGAGCGGACGGGGTTGAGCGGCGCCCTCGCGCGCGCCGGGTTCGACGTGCGCGTGCGCGAGCTGCTGCTCTTCCGCCGCGACCCGCTCCGCCTGGTGCACCGCGACGACCCGGCCACCGCTCTCGGGCTGCGCGCGCTCATCGTCCCGGAGATCGCGCTGGAGGGTTCGTCACGCATCGTCCCGCTGTCCCGCGCAGTGGCGCTGCAGGCGCTGCTCGGCGAGGATCCCGATCACGTGGCCACGTTCGATGCGGACGGCGCCCGCGCGTTCGTCAGCTTCGTCGGGGGACTCACCTGCCGGCTGCTGACAGTGGCCGATGTCAGGGACGCGGTGGAGTTGGTGGAGGAGGCGATCGACGAAGGTGATAGGCGATAGGCGATGGGCGGTAGGGCTGTCACGATTGCAGCCGACGATGCCGACCAGGGCGTCAGCCTGCCCTATCGCCTATAGCCCATAGCCGACCGCCTACGTTCTGGCGCGATAGCGCTTCAGCTTCCGGAACGCCTGCAGCATCTCGTCGTAGGTGAAGTTGGCGTTGCGGCCGCTCGGGTTCGGCAGGACGAACACCGGCACGCCGCCGAGCCGCTCGGGCCGCGGGCCGCACGCGATCGCCGTGCCGCGGCTCGCCTCCGGGAACAGCGCGCGGAACAGCGTCACCCCCACCAGCGCCACGACCTCGGGACGGCACCGCCGGATGCGCCGCACGAGCGCCGCCCGCCCGCGCCGGTAGTCGGCAGCCGTGAGGTCGCTGATCCCGGGCGTCGGCCGCGCCACCAGGTTGGTGATCCCATATCCCCACTCCGGCAGCCGCCCATCGTCCTCGCACCCGATCGATTCGGGGACGAGCTTCGCCTCCGACAGCAGCTTCCAGAAGCGATTGGAGTCGCCGGCGAAATGGTGCCCGGTCTCGGCCGACCGGACACCCGGGTTGATGCCGACGAACAGCACCCGGACGCCGGGACGGATGTGGCTTCTCAGGCGGCGGGACGACCAGGATGTGGACATGGCTCATCATTGTCCTGCAGTGCGGGCCGGCGGCGCGGCTCTTGAAGAACTGACGCGCCGTGACGATAATTCGTGCACAGCTCTGCCATATGGCTGGAGGGCCGTCCATGAAGATCGCCAGACGTCCGCTGACCCTGCTGCTCGCCGTCCTGTCGCTCGCCGCCCTGAAGCCCGCGGTCTCGGCCGCGGCCGATGCCCCCTGCCTCGTGATCGCGCTCGATCCGGGCAAGACCGGGACGCTGCCAGCGCCTGAGATCAAGAGCATCACCACGGCCATCCGCGATGCGATGCAGCCGGGCGTCCCCCGCGCCAAGGTGATGCTGAACGAGGACATGGCGGCGGCGCTGAGGCAGCTGGCGCAGAACGGCGGCGACCTCGGCCATCCGGACAACCCGCTCATCTCGGGCTTCCAGCGGAATTCCGTGCCGGCGCGCTGGGACGCGATTCAGCTCGATCGCGTCACCACGCTGAACGTCGTCGTGCAGGGGAGCGACGGGTTCGAGATCTTCAACGGCCTGCAGCAGGTGCCGAACGGCTCGGCGGCCGCGCTCGTGCAGGCCGCGACGGACCTCGGCCGGCAGGCCGGCCGGCAGATCGCCGGCAAGCTGTATTGCGTGGCCCTCAGCGAGCACGCCGTCACCATCGACTTCGATCGGCCGGAACAGCGCCATCATCCGTTCCAGGCGCGGGTGTCCGACCTCACCGGCGCACCGGTGTCGGACCAGGACGTGACCTTCAAGGTGACGTCCGCGGGCGGTTCGGTGTCGCCGGACGAGGATCGTACGGCGGGCGGCACGGCGCACACGGTGTTCGAGATGACCCAGGCGCAGAGCAACGAGCTCACCGCCGAAGTACAGCCGCCCCACCAGACAACCCTAGAGGACCAGGCGGCGATCACGGCGACGGGCAGCCTGGGCCTCTACATCCGCGGGCGGCATCGGCTCGATCTCGCCAAGGTCTGTGCCGCGAAGACCGGCCCGCTCGGCTTCCTCGTCCAGCTCGCCCAGGCGCTGTCGCCGGCCGCCGCGCTCACCCAGCCGGGTGAGCAGTTCACCTGCACGGGCCTCGGCACCGAAGACGACGAGCTGGTGATCCCGGCGCTGCAGAAGACGAGCGACGGCAGCTATGCGGGAACGGCGCACTGGAAGGCGACGATCGACACGCCGGACATGTCGCTCCAGAGCTCGCAGCTGAACGCCGAGGTCCGGCTGGTGCGGCCCTACTCGCTGAGCTACGACGCCACCGCCACGGCGAAGGTGGTCAGCAGCGACGGGCGGCGCCTGGACGTCACCGTCTACGGCTGGGCGCAGTCGGTACCGACCACGGGCGGCGGCGGCACCGGCGTGGTGACGTTCGCGCCGAACAGCTTCCTGGGGGCGATGCAGCAGCTGGCGCGGGCGGCGGCGCAGGCGGGCATTCCGGTCCCGCCCGGTCAGGAGGGGGCACTGCAGAACCCGGCCACCGTGCCGCTGCAGCCCGACCAGCCGTCGAGTGCCTACTTCAAGCTCGAGTTCCCCATCACGCTGCCGGATACCGCGGCGCACCAGACGATGATCGTGCCGTTCGAGGTGAGCGGCAGCGACGAGATCGGGACCTACCGCTATTCCATTGGCGGCCAGATCGGCCTCACGGCCGCGCTGCCGCAGCGCTGATGCGCGGTCGCGGCATTCTTCAGTGGCGCCGGGGCCCTCCGCGGGAAACGCGTCACCGGCGCGTTTCCAGTCGACTTGGCGATGGGCGTGTGCGCCAAGTCGAAAGCGGAGCCTCCCCCCGGCGCGAGCTGACGCGGATGCTCACCCGCGGCTCTCCATGGCCGCGGGCTCGCATGGCCGCAGGCGCGGCATTCTTCAGCCGCACCGGGGCCCCACCCCCGGTGCCAGTGAGAAAATGCCGACGGGCTACAGGATGTCGGACGCCACCCGGACGTGTGTCACGCGCACGCGCGCGATGAGCAGCGTGACCAGGATGAGCGCGGGCGACCAGACCAGCACCAGCCGGCCGAAGCCGATCCGCTCGAACAGGAAGCCGCCGAGCGCCGGGCCCGTCAGCAGGCCGCAGGCCCAGGCGACGTTGTAGGCGCCGTAGGCGACGCCGTACGCCCGGATGCCGGCCGCCGACACGGCTTCGGCCATGTAGGCGAGCGACGGCGTGATGATGAGCGCCGCTGCCGACCACTCGATGATCACGAAGGCGCCGGCGGACGTCATGTTCCACGTGAGCGCGATGAGCGGCAGCAGGGTGGCCGTCAGGACGAGGCCGAGGAAGGTGAGGCGCCGGCCGCCCCATCGGTCGACGAGCCGGCCGTAGATCGGCGGCAGCCCGATTGACGCCGTGGCCGCGAGGCCGAACAACAGGCCGATCGCGGCGGGCCCGAGGCCGAGGCGCGTGGCGAAGAAGAGCGGCAGTACCGGTTCGAGCATCGCCAGCGTGGCGGCGCCGGCCACGACCGCGGCCGCGCAGGCGGCGACGGCCGGTTCGCGCAGGACGGTCCGCATGGCGACCTGCTCCGCCTCGGCATGGCCGGCCGGCAGGTGGATCAGGGCCAGCGCGGCGGCGATCGCCAGCGCGGCGCCGGCCACCACGAGGAACGGCAGCTCGATCCCGCCGATCTGATAGAGCCAGCCGCCGATCGACGGGCCGATCATGACGCCGAAGCTCGTGCCCGACATCACCAGTCCCATCACGCGCCCGCGCTCGGCCCGGCCGTAGAGATCCGCGATCAGCGCGAAGCCGACCACCCAGGTGATGGCATCGGCCGCTCCCTGCAGCAGGCGGGCGGCGAACAGCAGCGGCAGGCTGTCGGAGAAGGCGAAGAGGCCGGTGGCGGCCGCCAGGATGACGAGGCCGCCGATGAGGGGCCCCTTCCGGCCGATCCGATCCGACGCCGCCCCCATCGGCAGCGACACGGCGAGCAGCGTGGCGCCGAACGACGCGAACAGCAGGCCGATGAGCGTGGGACTGGCGCCGAGGCGGCGGGCGAAGTCGGGCAGCACCGGGAAGGCGACCGAATAGGCCACCAGATCGATGAAGGTGGCCATCGTCACCAGCGCGACGATCGCGCCCCGCGAGTCCCTCCACCGTGAGCCGGGCATGATCTACCGGGCCGGCTTGAGGACGAGGCCGGCGAGCGGCGGCAGCACGAGCGGCAGCGAGTACGGGTGGCCGTGGGCCGCGATCGCCTCGGCCATCACGCCGCCGGCGTTGCCGACGTTGCCGCCGCCGTAGGCCGCGCTGTCGCTGTTCAGCCGCTCCTGGTACCAGCCGCCGTCCGGCACACCGACGCGGTAGTGGTCGCGCGGCACCGGCGTGAAGTTGAAGACGAGCACCGTGTAGTCGCGCGGGTCGCGCGCGCGCCGGATGAACGACACGACGCTGTTCTCGTGGTCGGTGCAGTCGATCCACTGGAAGCCCGACGGATCGAAGTCGACCTCGTGCCAGGAGGGCTCCTCGCGGTAGCAGGCGTTCAGGTCGCGCACCAGCTGCCGGATCCCGGCGTGCGGCGGCGCGCCGGCGACGTCCCAGTCGAGGCTCTGCTCCGCGTTCCACTCCTTCCACTGCCCGAACTCGCTCCCCATGAACAGCAGCTTCTTGCCCGGGTGGGCGAACAGGTAGGCGTAGAGCGCGCGCAGGTTCGCCGCCTTCTGCCACGAGTCGCCCGGCATCTTGTCGAGCATCGCCCGCTTCCCGTGCACCACCTCGTCGTGCGAGAACGGCAGGATGAAGTTCTCGGTGAAGGCGTAGAGCATCGAGAAGGTCAGCACGCCGTGCTTCCACCGGCGGTAGATCGGGTCCGCCTGCATGTACTCCAGCATGTCGTGCATCCAGCCCATGTTCCACTTGTAGGTGAACCCGAGCCCGCCGAGGTGCACCGGGCGGCTGACGCCCGGGAACGCGGTCGACTCCTCCGCCACGGTCACCGTGCCCGGGTACCGCGCGTGGGTCAGCGTGTTCATCTGCTGCAGGAACGAAATCGCCGCCAGGTTCTCGCGGCCGCCGTACTCGTTCGGCACCCACTCGCCCTCCTGCCGCGAGTAGTCGAGGTAGAGCATCGACGCCACGGCGTCCACGCGCAGGCCGTCGGCGTGGAACTCGTCGAGCCAGTAGAGCGCGCTCGACAGCAGGAAGTTCCGGACCTCGGTGCGGCCGTAGTTGAAGACGAGCGTCCCCCACTCGCGGTGCTCGCCCTGGCGCGGATCCGCGTGCTCGTAGAGCGCCGTGCCGTCGAACCGCGCCAGCCCGTGCGCATCCTTCGGGAAGTGGCCCGGCACCCAGTCGAGGATCACGCCGAGGCCCGCCCGGTGGCACGCGTCGACGAACGCCTTGAAGTCGTCCGGCGTGCCGTGCCGGCTGGTCGGTGCGAAGAAGCCGACCACCTGGTAGCCCCACGAGCCGGAGAACGGGTGCTCCATCACCGGCAGCAGCTCGATGTGCGTGTGGCCCAGCGCCTGCACGTAGGGGATCAGCCGGTCGGCCAGCTCGCGGTACGTCAGCAGCCGGTTCCCCTCCTCGGGCACGCGCGCCCACGAGCCGAGGTGGACCTCGTAGATCGACACGGGGCGATCGAACCAGTGGTTCGTCCGGACGCGCGCCTGCATCCACTCGCCGTCCTGCCAGTCGTGCCCGCCGTCGCCCCAGACGATCGACGCCGACCGCGGCGGCACCTCGAAGGCCCGCGCGTAGGGATCGACCTTCTGCTGGACGCCGCCGCCATCCCGGGAGCGGATCTCGTACTTGTACTTCTCGCCCGCGGCGAGCCCCGGCACGAACAGCTCCCAGATGCCGTTGGGCTGCAGCACGCGCATCGGGTGGAGGCGGCCGTCCCACCCGTTGAAGTCGCCCACCACGCTGACGCGCTCCGCGTTCGGCGCCCAGACGGCGAAGTGGACACCGGCCACCCCGCCGAGCGTCATCGGATGCGCCCCGAGCCGGGCCCACGACTCGTAGTGCGTCCCTTCGCTCAGCAGGTGCAGGTCGTAGTCCGAGAGAACCCGCCCGTAGCGGTACGGATCGTCGATCTCGCGCTCGGTGCCGTCGTAGAGCGTGATGCGCAGCCGGTAGTCGGGGACCTCGGCCGAGGTCGCCGGGACGAGCACCTCGAAGCCGCCCGCGGGCCCGCGGCGCTCCATGGGGATGTCGGCGGCCGCCGCCGCGCCACGCGCCCCCATCGGGCGCACGGCGACGGCCCGCGCCGCCGGCTGGAAGGTCCGGATGACGACGCCCCGCCCCTCGGCGTCCCGGTGCGGCCCCAGCACGCCGAACGGGTCGTGATGGGTCCCGGCCGCCAGCCGCTCGAGGGCACGGTCGATCTCGATTGCGTGGGTTCGGGCAGTCACCACTTCAGTGTGTCAAAGATCGCCACGTGAGTCGAATCCGGGCCGTTTTGTGCTACGGTTTGCCCCGGAGGAGTCGCCATTCATGAGCCCGCTGCCCCCTGACCCCGCCGCTCCGGACGCCCCGGCC
>JAGWRA010000177.1 GCA_028876655.1 Acidobacteriota bacterium
GCCTCATCGAATCCGAGCTCTTCGGCTACGAGAAGGGCGCGTTCACCGGCGCGCAGATGCGCAAGAAGGGCCGCTTCGAGATGGCCGAGGGCGGCACGCTGTTCCTGGACGAAATCGGCGACATCAATCTGGGGACGCAGGTCAAGCTGCTTCGCGTCCTGCAGGAGAAGGAATTCGAGCGGCTGGGCGGCACGGAGACGATCCGCGTCAACGTCCGGCTGATCGCCGCCACCAACAAGGACATGGAGCAGGCGATCGCCGACGGGACGTTCCGCGAGGACCTGTTCTACCGGCTGAACGTCTTCACGATCTTCGCCCCGCCGCTGCGCGAGCGGAAGGCCGACATCATGCTGCTGGCCGACCACTTCCTGGAGAAGTTCGCGATCGAGCACGGCAAGGCGATCAAGCGGATCTCCACGCCCGCCATCGACATGCTGATGAGCTATCACTGGCCGGGCAACGTGCGCGAGCTCGAGAACACGGTCGAGCGGGCCGTGCTGGTCTGCGACGGCCACGCCATCCACGCCCACCACCTGCCGCCGACGCTGCAGACGGCCGAGGCGTCGGGGACCGACGCGCGCGTGTCGCTGAAGGACGCGATCGGCGCCTACGAGAAGGACCTGCTGCAGGACGCGCTGAAGACGGCCCGCGGCAACCGCGCCAAGGCGGCGCGCCTGCTGCAGACGACCGACCGCATCCTCAACTACAAGGTGCGGCAGTACGCGATCGACTGGAAGCGCTTCCGTAAGTAAGCAGGAGTTCAAGAGATCAGGAGGGCGTTCACAGAAGGGGCAGGAGATCAGGAGAAATCCCAAAAGCCCTCCTGAACTCATGGCCCTCCTGTGAATTCCGTCTCAGACGGGTGCGGGCAGGTCGGACTTCCCCATCAGCCAGGCGTCGATGCCGCGGGCGGCGCTGCGGCCGGCGGCGATCGCCCAGACGATCAGCGACTGGCCGCGCTCCATGTCGCCGGCGACGAAGACACCCGGCACGCTGGTCATGTACTGATCGTCGCGCCAGACATCTCCCCGGCCGGTCATCCGCGGCTCGAGCTCGGCGAGCATCGGCGACCGCTCCGGCCCCGTGAACCCCATCGCCAGCAGCACCAGATCGACCGGCAGCTCGAACTCGCTCCCCGGCACCATCTCGAAGCGGGTCCGGCCGTGCTCGACGATCCGCTCGACCTTCACCGCCTGCAGCGCCCGCACGCGGCCGTGTTCGTCGCCGAGGAAGGCCTGCGTCATCACGCCGTAGACCCGCTCGCCGCCCTCTTCGTGCGCCGACGACACCCGGAAGATGTTGGGCCACTGCGGCCACGGGTTGTCGGCGGCCCGCTCGTCGGGCGGGCGCGGCATCAACTCGAACTGATGGACGGACAGCGCCCCCTGCCGGTGCGCCGTGCCGAGGCAGTCGGCGCCCGTGTCGCCGCCGCCGACGATCACCACCCGCTTCCCTTCGGCCGTCAGCGTGCCCGCCGGCACCGCGTCTCCCTCGTTCCGCCGGTTCTGCCGCGTCAGGTACTCCATCGCGAAATGGATCCCCTGCAGCTCGCGTCCCGGCACGTCGAGGTCGCGCGGCTGGCCGGCCCCGGCCGCCAGCAGCACGGCGTCGTAGTCGCGCCGCAGATCCGCGACCGTCACGCCGCTCCCCACGTCAACGTTCGCGCGGAACACGATCCCCTCGCCCGCCATCACGTCGAGCCGGCGATCGAGGAACCGCTTCTCCATCTTGAACTCGGGGATCCCGTACCGCAGCAGCCCGCCGATCCGATCGTCGCGCTCGAGGACGGTCACCTCGTGGCCGACGCGGTTCAGCTGATCGGCCGCCGCCAGCCCGGCCGGCCCCGATCCGACGATCGCCACACGGCGCCCAGTGCGGTGGTCCGGCGGCTTCGGCGCAATCCACCCCTCGTCGAACGCCCGCTCGACGATGGCCAGCTCGACGGCCTTGATGGTGACCGGATCGTTGTTGATGCCGAGGACGCAGGCCCCCTCGCACGGCGCGGGACAGAGCCGGCCGGTCCACTCGGGGAAGTTGTTGGTCGCCTGCAGCCGCTCCCACGCCCGCTGCCAGTTGTCGCGGTAGACCAGGTCGTTCCAGTCGGGGATGAAGTTGCCGAGCGGGCAGCCCTGATGGCAGAAGGGGATGCCGCAGTCCATGCAGCGCGCCCCCTGGCTGCGGAGCGTCTCGGCCGCCTGCGACAGGTAGACCTCCTTCCAGTCGCGGACTCGCTCCTCGACCGGCCGCGCCGGCGGCTTCTGCCGCTTGATTTCGATGAATCCGGTGATCTTGCCCATTGTGAGTGATTTCTTTATTCACTGCGCGTGGGGCCCCACCCCCACGCGGAACTGGCGCCGACGCCTCGCCTCGGATCTACATGTCCTCGGCTCGGCATGGCCTCCGGCGAAGTACTCCTACGCGATCTGGCCGACCAGCTCTTCGAACTCGGGCTCGCGGTTCTCGGCCCTCGCGCGCGCCTCGGCGTCGCGGACGCGGCGGTAGTCGCGCGGCATCACCCGGACGAACTGCCTCCGGGCCTGGTCCCACCCGTCGAGCAGTCGCGCCGCATGGTCGCTGCCCGTGTGCACGACGTGCCGCGCGATCAGGTCGTGCACCCGCTCGGCCTCCTCCCCATCGTCGAGGGGCTCGAGGTCGACCAGCTCGCGGTTGCACCGCCGCGCGAAGGTTCCCTCTGGGTCCAGCACGTAGGCGACGCCGCCGCTCATGCCGGCCGCGAAATTCCGGCCCGTCTCGCCGAGCACCACCACGCAGCCGCCGGTCATGTACTCGCAGCCGTGGTCGCCCACGCCCTCGACGACGGCCAGCGCGCCGCTGTTGCGGACGGCGAACCGCTCGCCGGCGACGCCGTGGACGAACGCCTCGCCGCTGGTGGCGCCGTAGAGCGCGACGTTGCCGATGACGATGTTCGTCTCGGGCGTGAAGGCGGCGCCCCGCGGCGGGAAGACCGCGAGCCGCCCGCCCGACAGCCCCTTGCCCCAGTAGTCGTTCGCGTCGCCCTCGAGCGTCAGCGTGAGGCCGCGCGGCACGAAGGCGCCGAAGCTCTGTCCCGCCGATCCGGTGAAGTGCAGGCGGATGGTGTCGTCCGGCAGCCCTTCGGCGCCGTACCGCTTCGTCACTTCTCCGCCGAGCATCGTCCCGACGGCGCGGTTCACGTTGCGGATCGGGAGCGCGAGTTCCACCGGATCGCCGTGCTCGAGCGCCGGGGCGCACTGCGCGACGAGCGTCCGGTCGAGCACCTGGTCCAGGCCGTGGTCCTGCGCCTGGACGCAGTGACGGGGGGCGTCGGTCGCCGCCTCCGGCTCGTGAAGGATGGCCGACAGGTCGAGGCCCGAGGCCTTCCAGTGGTCGACGGCGCGCCGCAGGTCGAGGCGATCGGTCCGGCCGACCATCTCGTCGATCGTCCGGAAGCCGAGCGCCGCCATCAGCTCGCGCACTTCCTCGGCGATGAACCGGAAGTAGTTGACGACGAACTCGGGCTTCCCGGTGAAGTGCTTCCGCAGCTCGGGGTCCTGCGTGGCGATCCCGACCGGGCAGGTGTTCAGGTGGCAGACCCGCATCATCACGCAGCCCGAGACGACGAGGGGCGCGGTGGCGAAGCCGAACTCCTCGGCGCCGAGCAGCGCCGCGATGACGACGTCGCGGCCGGTCTTCATCTGGCCGTCGACCTGCACGACGATCCGGTCGCGCAGGCCGTTCATCATCAGCACCTGCTGCGCCTCGGCGAGGCCGAGCTCCCACGGGATGCCGGCGTGCTTGATGCTGGTGAGCGGCGCGGCGCCGGTGCCGCCGTCGAAACCGGAGATCAGCACGACGTCTGCGTGCGCCTTGGCTACGCCCGCAGCCACCGTGCCGACCCCCACCGACGACACGAGCTTCACGTGGATCCGCGCCGCCGGATTCGCATTCTTCAGATCGAAGATCAGCTGGGCGAGGTCCTCGATCGAGTAGATGTCGTGGTGCGGCGGCGGGGAGATCAGCGACACCCCCGGCGTCGAGTGCCGCACCTTCGCAATCCACGGATAGACCTTGTAGCCCGGCAGCTGGCCGCCCTCGCCCGGCTTGGCCCCCTGCGCCATCTTGATCTGCAGGTCGTCGGCGTTGACGAGGTACTCGCTGGTCACGCCGAAGCGCGCCGACGCCACCTGCTTCACGGCGCTGCGGCGCCAGTCGCCGCTGGCGTCGCGCCGGTAGCGGGCGGGATCCTCGCCCCCTTCGCCCGAGTTCGACTTGGCGCCGATCCGGTTCATGGCGATCGCCAGCGTCTCGTGCGCCTCCTGGCTGATCGACCCGTAGGACATGGCGCCGGTGGCGAAGCGCTTCACGATCGACTCGACCGGCTCGACCTCGTCGAGCGGCACGGGCGTGGCGGCCGGCTTGAGGTCGAACAGGCCGCGCAAGGTGGCGAGGCGCCGGTTCTGCTCGTTCACCAGCGCGGCGTACTCGCGGTAGATCGCGTACTGGCCGCTGCGGGTGGCGTGCTGCAGCTTGAACACGGTCTCGGGGTTGAACAGGTGGTGCTCGCCGTCGCGGCGCCACTGGTACTCGCCGCCGCTGTCGAGCTCGGGCTGTGTCGCCTGCCGGGCGTCGAACGCCGCGTCCCAGCGCCGGCGCACCTCGGCCGCGACGACGTCGAGGCCGACGCCCTCGATGCGCGTGGCGGTGCCGGTGAAGTAGCGATCGACGAAGGCGCGGGCCAGGCCGATGGCCTCGAAGATCTGCGCGCCGCAGTAGCTCTGCAGCGTGGAGATCCCCATCTTCGACATGACCTTCAGCACGCCCTTGTTCAGCGCGTGGATGCAGCGGTCGACGGCCTCGGCGTGCGTCACCTCCTCGAGCACGCCTTCCCGGATCAGGTCGTCCAGCGACTCGAAGGCGAGGTACGGGTTCACCGCGCCGGCGCCGTAGCCGAGCAGCAGCGCGACATGGTGCACCTCGCGCGCGTCGCCCGACTCGATCACGAGGCCGCAGCGGGTGCGGCGGCCCTCGCGCACCAGGTGGTGGTGCACGCCGGCCGTCGCGAGCAGGCTCGGAATCGGCGCCCGCTCACGATCGACGCCCCGGTCGGAGAGGATGAGGATCTCGTAGCCGGCGTCGATCGCCGCGACGGCCTGCGTGCACAGCTCGTCCATCGCCCGCTCGAGCCCCGGGCCGCCGTCAGCCGCCCTGTAGAGCATCGGCAGGGTGATCGCGCGCAGGCCGGTCTCCGGCACGCCCTCAGACCCGTCGGGGCCGGCGTGGCGGGCGAACCGCAGCTTGGCGACCTCCTCGTTGTTCAGCACCGGGTAGGGGATCGTGATCTGGCGGCACGACTCGGGCTCGGGCTGCAGGAGGTTCCGCTCGGGGCCGACCGTCGAGGCCATCGACGTGACCAGCTCCTCGCGGATGGCGTCCAGCGGCGGATTGGTGACCTGCGCGAACAGCTGCTTGAAGTAGTCGTAGAGGAGCCGCGGGCGGTCGGACAGGACCGCCAGCGCGGCGTCGGTCCCCATCGATCCGATCGGCTCGGTGCCGGTACGGGCCATCGAGGCGAGCAGCGTCCGGACGTCCTCACGCGTGTACCCGAACAGCTGCTGCCGCTGCAGCATCGTCTCGTGGTCGGGCAGCGGCAGCTCGGGCGCCTCGGGCAGTTCCTCGAGCGAGACGAGGTGCTCGTCGAGCCACTGGCCGTAGGGACGCTCGCGCGCCAGCGCCTCCTTGATTTCGCGGTCGTCGACGAGCCGGCCGGCGGCCGTGTCCACGAGGAAGATGCGGCCGGGGTGCAGCCGCTCCTTCACCGCGATCCGCCCGGCCGGAATGTCGAGCACGCCGACTTCCGACGCGAGGATGACGAGGCCGTCGGTCGTGACGTAGTAGCGGGACGGCCGGAGGCCGTTGCGGTCGAGCACGGCGCCGATGAGCGTGCCATCGGTGAACAGCATCGAGGCCGGGCCATCCCACGGCTCCATCAGCGACGAGTGGTACTCGTAGAAGGCCCGCACCTCCGGGCTCATCTCCTCGTGCCCGTGCCACGGCTCGGGAATCATCATCAGCAGGGCGTGCGGCAGCGAGCGGCCCGCCATGACGAGGAACTCGAGCACGTTGTCGAAGGTGGCCGTGTCGCTGCCGCCCGCGCGGATCACCGGCAGGATCTTCGGCAGGTCGTCGCCGAGGACGTCCGACCGGAACAGCGCCTCGCGCGCCTGCATCCAGTTGATGTTCCCCCGGAGCGTGTTGATCTCGCCGTTGTGGGCGACGTAGCGGTACGGATGGGCGAGCGGCCACGAGGGGAACGTATTCGTGCTGAACCGCTGGTGCACGAGCGCGAGCGCCGACTCGAAGTCGGGGTCGGCCAGGTCGGGGAACATCGGCGCGATTTGCGCGGCGGTCAGCATCCCCTTGTAGATCAGCGTGTTCGCCGACAGGCTCGGCAGGTAGAAGCAGCCGCCGCCGGCCGTGCCGTCGCGATCGGCCGCGTGCTCCACCCGCTTGCGGATGACGTAGAGCTTCCGCTCGAACCGGACGCGCGCGTCGGGCCCGTCAATGGCCGGATCGCGCGCGATGAAGATCTGCCGGATGCAGGGCTCGCTGGCGACGGCGCTCGGGCCGAGCAGCCGATCGTCGGTCGGCACGTCGCGCCAGCCGACCACCCGCTGCCCCTCTTCCGCGATCGTCCGCTCGAGCAGCGCCTCGCAGGCGGCGCGCGGTCCGGCCTCGCGCGGCAGGAAGACCATGCCGACGCCGTACGCGCCGGCGGGCGGCAGCGCGAAGCCGAGGCGGGCCGCCTCCTTCCGCAGGAACCGGTCCGGCACCTGGACGAGGATGCCGGCGCCGTCGCCGGTGCTCGCCTCGCAGCCGCACGCCCCGCGGTGCTCGAGGTGCACCAGCACCTCCAGCGCCTGATCGACGATGGCGTGCGAGCGCTCGCCGCGGATGCTGGCGACGAACCCGGCGCCGCACGCGTCGTGCTCGTGGCGCGGATCGTAGAGGCCCTGGGCTGGTGGTGGTCCGGATTCCCGTGTCATGGCTGCCTTCCGTGCGCTCGGTTCCCCTCGTCTGGCTCCGCCGCCGACACCGGTAGCCACGGGACACATCCGGCCGAAGCGTGATGTACCAGCGGGTGGCGGAAGCGGAGGCTTGAGTTATCGCCGATCGGGCAGCATAAGTAAAATACAATTACCTGATACGACTCATGCAAGAACGAGATTGATTGCCGATGCGCGCCGATCATCGGCCCGATGCGCCGAGTGGATGGGGGGTACCGCCGCGCCACAGGGACCGGCAAAACCGCCCCACCGCGGCCGGCGCCGCAGGCCGCGCACCCCCGCATTTCCGGCCGGATCCGCGCGCCGGACGTGGCAAGGGTCTTGATTCTGCTCCTCGCAGCGTGTCCAGCACTCTCCTCGAACCCCTCACGCCTGCCGCGCCCGCCGGGATTCCGATCGGCCAGTCGTTCCGGACCGAGGGGAAGTTCCTGCGCGCGGGCGACGCCCGCTTCCTCGTGAAGGGGGTGGCGTACGGGACGTTCGCTCCGGGGGCCGACGGCCGGCAGTTCCCGCCCTCCGCCCGCGTGGACGCCGACTTCGCGCAGATGGAGGCGCTCGGCATCAACACGGTCCGCGTCTACACGCCGCCCGACCGGGCGATGCTCGACCTGGCCGCCGCGCACGGCCTGCGGCTGATGATCGGCCTGCCGTGGACGCAGCACGTCGCCTTCCTCGACGACCGCCGGCTGCGCCAGGCGATCCGCCGCGACCTCGTCGCCCGCGTCCGCGAGCTCGGCGGCCATCCGGCGGCGCTGCTCTTCGCGCTCGGCAACGAGATCCCGCCCGGCGTCATCCGGTGGCACGGCCGCCGCCGCGTCGAGGACTTCCTGCGCGAGCTGTACGACGAGGCGAAGCAGGCGGTGCCCGACGGCCTGTTCACCTACGTGAACTTCCCGCCGACCGAGTACCTCGAGCTGCCCTTCTTCGACGTCTGCGCCTTCAACGTCTACCTGCACCGCGAATCCGACCTGCGCGCCTACCTCGCGCGCCTCCAGCACCTGGCCGGCCACAAGCCGCTGCTGCTGGCCGAAGCGGGGGCCGACAGCCTGCGCGAGGGCGAGGCCGGGCAGGCCGCCATCCTCCACATGCACCTGCGGGCCGCGTTCGCCGAAGGGGCGTGCGGCGCGATCGCCTTCTCGTGGACGGATGAATGGTGGCGCGGGGGCCAGCCGGTGGACGACTGGGCGTTCGGCCTGGTCGATCGCGATCGCCGGCCCAAGCCGGCCGCGCAGGCGGTGGCCCAGGTGTTCGCCGACGTCCCGTTCTCGGCGGCCGAGCGGCGCAGCTGGCCGAAGGTCTCGGTGGTCGTCTGCGCCTACAACGCGGCCGACACGCTGGAGGACTGCCTCTCGTCGCTCGAGCGGCTCACCTATCCCGACTTCGAGGTGATCGTCGTCAACGACGGCTCGCGCGACCGGACGGGCGCCATCGCCCACGCGCACGAGGGGCCGCGGCTGCGGGTGCTCGACATCGCCAACGGCGGGCTGAGCGCGGCGCGCAACGTCGGCCTGGCCGCGGCGCGGGGCGAGGTGGTCGCCTACACGGACGCCGACGTCCGGGTGGACCCGGACTGGCTCACCTATCTCGTCCAGCCGTTCCTCACCTCGGACGTCGTCGGGTCGGGGGGCCCGAACGTGGTGCCGGCCGACGATCCCTGGGTGGCGCAGTGTGTGGCGCGCGGCCCCGGCGGCCCGACGCACGTCCTGCTCGACGATCGGATTGCCGAGCACGTGCCCGGCTGCAACATGGCGTTCCGCCGCGAGGCGCTGCTGGCGATCGGCGGCTTCAATCCCATCTACCTCCGGGCGGGCGACGACGTGGACGTCTGCTGGCGGCTGCAGGCGCGCGGCTGGAAGATCGGCTTCGCGGCGTCGGCGCTCGTCTGGCACCACCACCGCGCCAGCGTCGGGGCCTACTGGCGGCAGCAGCTCGGCTACGGCGAGGGCGAGGCCTGGCTGATGGCCCACCACCCCGAGAAGTTCCTCGACGGCCACATGCTGTGGCACGGCCGGATCTACAGCCCGCTGCCGTTCGTCCGCTCGCTGTCGTCGACGCGCATCAACTCGGGCGTCTGGGGGACGGCGGCGTTCCCGTCGGTCTACCAGACCGGCGCGCATCCCTTCGCCTTCATGCCGCACTCGGCCAAGTGGCAGGCGCTGTCGTTCGCGCTGGTGCTGGCCGGCGCGGTCGTCTTCGGCACCGGCGGCGGCCATGCCTGGGCGGCCATCCTGCTGCTCGCGGCCGGCCTGAGCGGCCTGACGGCCACCATCGCCCGCTGCCTCGGCTACGCGTGGCGGTCGGAGATCGACGCGCTGCCGTCGATCGGGCGGCGGTCGCGGCGGACGAGCCGCCTGCTCTACCGCGCCACGATTGCGTGGCTCCACTTCCTGCAGCCGATCGCGCGGGTCCGCGGGCGCGTCCAGGGGGTGCTGTCGCCGCCGGAGCTCGCCGGGGGCGAGCCGGCGC
>JAGWRA010000178.1 GCA_028876655.1 Acidobacteriota bacterium
CCCGCCCCACCGCACCGCCGCCGGCGCCCGCCGCGGCCTGGACGGTCCGCCACATCCGGCTGCCCCTGGTCGGGCCGTCGGTGGCCTACGTGCCGCGCGAGCCCACCAGCCGCGTCGTCCTCTTCATCAGCGGCGACGGCGGCTGGGAGCCGCGCGTGGCGCGCATCGCCGAGCACCTGGCCGCGCACGACATCGTCATCGGCGTGTCGTATCCCGCCCTCGCCCGCGCCGCCGCCCGCCAGTCGGGCTGCTGGTACGTGGCGTCCGACCTCGAGCTGCTCTCGCACGAGGGTCAGCGCCTGCTGAACCTGCCGCAGTACACGCCGCCAGTGCTCCTCGGCTATTCGTCCGGCGCCGGAGCCGTCTACGCCGGCCTCGCCCCGGCCCCGGCCGTGACGTTCGCCGGCGCCGTCAGCCTCGCCTTCTCGCCCGAGCTCGAGGTCGCACGGCACGTGTGCCTCGGCGATGTCTGGTTCCCGCAGTACAGCGCGAAACGCCGCACGAACAGCCTGCCGCCGACGAAGACGCTGCCGAAGGACTGGTACATCCTGCAGGGAGCCGACGACAAGGTGACGTCGCCGGCCGCCGTGAGCCGCTTCATCGAGGGGATGCCGCGCACCCACCTCATCGAGGTGCCCCGCACCGGCCACGGCTTCGGGGTGGAGCGCGACTGGGCCGCGCCGCTCGACCAGGCCGTCGACGCGCTCTGGGCCGAGGCCGAACGGCGGCCCGCGCCGGCCGTCCCGCCGCCTCCGGCCATCAGCGCGCTCGAGACGTCGCTGAACGGCCTCGGCCTCAACCTCGAGTACCGCATGCCGGAAACAACGCCCGCGGCGTTCATGATCTTCCTCTCGGGCGACGGCGGCTGGGCGTCGATCGACAACGGCGTCTCGACCCGGCTCGCGCAACACGGCATCGGCGTCGTCGGCCTGAGTTCGCTGCGCTACTTCTGGGAGAAGAAGACGCCCGAGGATGTCGCCACCGTCGTGGGCCGCTTCCTCGACGTCCTGGCCGCGGAGCACAAGCCGGTGTTCGCCGGCGGGTACTCCTTCGGCGCCGAGGTCGTCCCCGTGAGCCTCCGCGGCTGGACGCCGGACGAGCGGCGCCGGCTGGCCGGTCTCATCCTGCTCGCGCCGGGCCTGAGCGCCAGCTTCGAGATCAACCCGCTCGACTGGGTGCGCGAGCCGAAGACCGACCCGAAGACGATGGTCGCGCCGGCCGTGAAGGAGGTCGGGCTGCCGACGCTGTGCATGGCTGGCTCCAAGGAGGACGAGAGCGGCTGCACGGCCATTGAGGGGACGCCCGGCATGGACGTGGTGCACCTGCCGGGCGGGCATCACTTCGGCGACGACTACGACGCCCTGACCGAGCGCATCCTGACGTTCATCCACGCGCGCACGTCCGCCACCGGCGGATTCTGAGGGCATGACCGACTACGCTGATCCGCGTCCGCGCGGGCGGGGCTCGCGCTTCAAGACGCTCGGCGTGTGGCTGATCGGCCATGCCAGCCCCGTCATCCCGATCGTCGTCGTCGGGGCCGTCATCGCCCTCACCTGGGAGACGCTGCACCAGGTGCACTGGCGCGACGTCCGGATCGCGCTGCACGGGATGGACGGGGCGTGGCTCGCGTTCGCCGCCGCCGTCACCGCGCTGAACGTCGCGGTGATGGGCCTCTACGACGTCGGCGCGTTCGAGAGCACGCGATCGAGCGCGGTCGAACGGTGGAAGTACGGCGCCGTGGCGTTCGCCTGGAGCAACTTCCTCACGCTCGGCCCGTTCGCCGGCCCCGCCATCCGCTTCTGGCTGTACCGTCCGGCGATCGACCGCCTCGCCGACCTCGAGACCGGCGTGCTGTCGATCACCATCTCCTTCCTGTCGGGCCTGGTCGGCTGGACCGTCGCCGCCCTGATCGTCCCGACCGGCCTGCGGCTGGACGGCGGCCTGCTGGCCGCCGCGCTCGCCTTCGGGCTCGCCTTCGCGGGCATCTACGCCGGCCGCCGCATCGTCGAGCGGATCGAGCGGTACGGCGGCATCAAGACCGGCTGGCGCGGCGCGCTGGCGCTGGCGGGCATCGGCTGGTGCGACTGGCTGCTCGCCGGCGTCGCGTACCTCGGCTGCCTGCGCGCCACCGGCCACGTGGTGCCGGTGATCGACACGATCCGATCGTTCTTCCTCGGCCAGGCGATCGGGCTGGCCAGCCTGGTGCCCGGCGGGTTCGGCAGCGCCGACGCCTTCTGGATCGCGCACCTGCCGATGCCGGTCAGCGTGGCCACCGCCGGCCTGGTCGCCTACCGCGCGATCTACTACGTCATCCCCTGGGCCGCCGCGTCGCTGCTGCTGCTGTCGTGGGCGACCCGGCGGGCGTCGCGCCGCCTCGAGGTGGCGCGCCGGATCGTCGCCGGCCTGGTCGGCGCCGGCGGCGTGCTGATGCTGCTGAGCACGGCGTCGCCGGCCCTGCACGCGCGGCTGCTCATCGTCGAGCAGGCCATCCCGCTGCCGCTCGTCGAGGCGAGCACGATCACCGCCGCGCTGACCGGCCTGCTGCTGCTCGTCCTGGCGCGCGGTCTCAACCGCGGGTACCGCACCGCGCTCGTGGCGACGATCAGCATCCTCGGCCTGGCGGCCGTCTCGGCCATCCTCAAGGCGCTCGACTGGGAGGAGGCGGCGATCCTCACGGGCGTTGCGCTGGCCGTCTGGTCGCAGTCGCCGCTCTTCGACCGCGAGAGCCGCGGCAGCTGGCTCGAGCCGCGCGACCTGGCGCTCGCGGCCGTCGCGCTCGCCCTGTTCCTGGTCTTCGGCGCCTTCTCCTTCCGGCTCGGCCCCGGCGCGCTGTCGCGCCTCACCGAGTTCGGCTACCAGTTCGAGCGGGCGCGCTACCTGCGATCGGCGGGAACGATGGCGCTCGTCGTCGCCATCGGCGGCCTGTACCTGCTGATGCGGGTGCCGGTCCGCTTCACCCGCCTCGACGAGGCCGAGCTCGATCGCGCCCTGGCCGTCCACGGTCGGATCGGCCACGACACGTCGTTCCTGATGGTCGCCAACGGCGACAAGGCGGTCTTCTTCGACGACGACCGCGGCGTCTGCCTGTACCGGACAGCGGGCCCGTACCTCGCGGTGTTCGCCGACCCCGCCGTCCGCCACCCGTCCGAGCGCGGCGACTTCCTGAACGCGCTCTTCTCGTTCGCGGGCGGGCTGGATCGGACGCCGGTCTTCTACCAGATCTCGCTGGAATGGATCCCCGCCCTGCACGACCGCGGCTACATCTTCTTCAAGCTCGGCGAAGAGGCCCACGTCCGCCTGGATCGCGTGACGCTCGAGGGGCACGCCGGGAAGATGTACCGGCAGATCCTCCGGCGCGCCGAGCGCGACCGGCTGCGCTTCCGGATCGTCGGCCCGGAGGCGGTGCCGGCGCTGATGTCCGAGCTCGCCGCCGTGTCGCAGGCCTGGCTCGAGGCCAAGAAGACCGGCGAGCGGCAGTTCTCGATCGGCTTCTTCGACGAGCTGTACCTGCAGCGCTTTCCCTGCGCGCTCGTCGAGCAGCTGCCGGAGGGGGGCGGCGAGCCGCAGCTGGTGGCGTTCGCGAACCTGCTGCCCGGCCCGCATCGCGAGGAGCTGTCGGTCGACCTGATGCGCTATCGCGGCGGCGGGTCGAACATCATGGACTTCCTGTTCGTCTCGCTGTTCCTCCACGGCAAGGCCGAGGGCTACCAGCGGTTCAACCTCGGGATGGCGCCGCTCGCCAGCGTCGGACAGATGCGGGGGGCGCACGCCCGCGAGCGGCTGGCGGGCCTGCTCTTCCAGCACGGCGAGAACTGGTACAACTTCCAGGGGTTGCGCTTCTACAAGCAGAAGTTCGATCCCGAGTGGGTGCCGCGCTACCTCGCCTACCAGAACGCGTGGGAGTGGCCGGGCGTGATGACCAACGTCAGCGCGCTGATTGCCGGCGGCTGGGCCCGCATCATGCTGCCCGCGCGCAAGCCGCGGCAGGCGGCGCCGCCCGCCGACTGATCGCCAGAAACGCTTTCACGCTTTCTCGTCCGGACCTCCCTGCCGGTTCCCGCGTCAGCCTGCACCGCTCCGCATCATCGAGTCCGTTGCCGCCCGTCGTCGTTCCTCCCGTCGCCTCTCCGATCTCACGCCGACGCCTTCGCACGTTGCACGCAACACGCGCCCGCCGGATCATCGAGGGTCACCCGTCACAGACACGATCCGCGCACGTCTTCGCGTAATCGTCACGTCGCAGGCCGGGCAACGGTCGGCGACGCGCACCGTGCGCCCGCCCCTCGACAGGTTCGGGGCAGAGCACTCCGCGCAACGGCCCGCACCGCGGGCCCGCGACCGGAGTGGAGCGAGCCGGACCGCGAGCGTCACGAAGGGAGCCGGGGTTCAGGGCAGAGCCCCGAGTAAACAAGGAGGTCCGCATGAGACGCCAGTCGATCGGGCCACTGGTCCTCGTCGCCGCCGCGCTGTCGCTGTTCCTCGTCCGTCCGGTCCCGGTCTCGTCCGCGCACGGGCCGGACCACCGGCCCCCACACGCCTTTCAGATCGTCGAGGCGACGATTCCCGAGATCCAGGACGCGTTCGCCGCGCACCGGATCGATTCGAAGCGACTCACCAGGCAATACCTCGATCGCATCGCCGCATACGACCTCAACGGTCCGGACCTGAACGCGTTCATCAGAGTCAACCCGTACGCGCTGGCCACGGCGCAGCGCGCGCAGCGCCACGGCCACGGGCACCTTGGACCGATGTTCGGCATTCCCGTGCTGCTGAAGGACAACGTCGACACGGCCGACATGCCGACGACGGCCGGCTCGGTGGCGCTGGCCGGCTCGCGGCCGCCCGACGATGCGTTCATCGCGAAGAAGCTGAGGCAGGCGGGGGCGATCGTCCGAAACTCCGTCGGCACAGCCTGGAATTCAAGCTCAAGGCGGTGAGCCTGAGTCAGTCTCGCCGCCGCTGGTGCTCGCGTCGCAGTTGGCCGCAGACTTGATCGTCCATTGTGCGCCATCGGTAGTGTGATGGTCGCTGATGTAGCAGTCGGCCTTCAGCGTCGGCATAAAGAAGTCCTTGAGCCGGCCGATCAGCGAGGCCAGGGCGTTCTGCGGCGCCGGTGTCGCCTTTTGGACCGTCCGCCGGATGATCAGGATCTGATCGTCCATCGGCTTGAAGCCTCGTGCGATCATGATCGCGCGCCGTTTTGCGTACGCCTCCGCGAAGTGGGGATGCGCCGCATACCGCTTCTTCAGGTACGCCTGCGCGGTAGCCCCGAACAGATGCTCCTCGGTCGTCACCGTGGATTGAGGCCCCTTGGACTTAGGAGCCGCTGCCGCCGCTGGAAACGGGGCCGCCGAGACGTGCGAGGACGACGCTGAGGACGACGGCAAGCGGTCTTGTCACGATCGTCTGTGATGTCATCGGATTCTCCTCCTCGAACAGCAACGAGAAAGAACCTCTCCCTGCCCTCCGGGCCGAATCCTTGAGCCAGCCCGGCAAGGAATCAAGATGTCGTCATCGGACGCGCCGGCTGCATTTCACGCTGTGATGCCAGGGCGGATCGGCGTGCCGTTCAGCGCCGTATACCATGCCAGTAAGTGGGGGCTGGAGGGCTACTCGATGGGGCTCCGGGCGGAGCTGGCGTCTTCGGGCGTCGACGTGGTCGTTGTCGAGCCCGGGCCAGCGACCACCGCCCTGTTCCCGACGATGAGGCTGCCCGCGGATGCGGACGGTCGCGCCGGGAGCTACCCGCCGGTCGTGCACGAGACCTTCGCCGCGATCGGCGGGATGTTCGAGGGACTGTTCCACGATCCGGGCGCGCCGACCGACCCGGGCCTGGTGGTGGACCGGCTCGTCGAGCTCATCGACATGCCGGCCGGCTCCCGGCCCTTCCGGAGCGTCGTCGGTGTCGATTTCGGGGTGCGGGCGCGGAACGCCGCCGTGGAGCCCCATGACGCGGCGGTGCTGGAAGCCGCGGGCCTGACCTCGTTCGCCCGCCTCCGTGTCGGCCAGTCGTGAGCGAAAGACCCACGCGATTGGCCGCGGGTACACGCGCGGGTCGGCAGGGCATCCGGGTCACCGACCGGCGGCGCGCATGCGTTCGATGCTGATGTACAAGCACACCCAGCCCGGCTATTTGACGATCGGCCTTCTGCTCTCCGCTGCCGCAGTCATGGTGTGCCTGGCCATCGTCACCCGCGCCGGCGTCGCCCTCCGACTGGGGATCGTCGTTCTGCTGGCGGCCGCGTACGTCTTCGGATCGCTCACCACCGAAGTCGACCACGAGCGCTTCAGGTTCTGGTTCGGCTCCCGCCTGATCCGGCGTTCTTTCCTCCTGTCGGAGATTCGGTCCTGCCGGCCAGTGACGAACCGCTGGTGGTACGGCCTGGGCATCCACCGGATGCCGGACGGATGGCTCTACAACGTGTCGGGAGCGCAGGCGGTGGAACTGACGCTGCAGGATGGGCGCAAACTCCGCGTGGGAACCGACGAACCGGTCGTGCTCTGTGAGGCGATCCGGAAGGCGCAGCAGCGTTAGATCGATCGCGCCGCCGCGGGCCCGGGCGGGCCCGCGGCGTTCACTCCCCGGACTACGGAGTTCCCGTCAACCCCCGGTACTTCAGCATCGGCCCGATCTCCGGATCGTGCCCGGTCAGGTTCCGGTACATCACGCCGAGGTCCTGCGTGTTCCCGCGCGACAGCACCGTCGCGCGGAAGTGATCCCCGTTGGCGCGCGTCAATCCGCCGTGGGCCTTGAACCAGGCGAAGGCATCGTCGGCCAGCATCTGCGTCCAGAGGTACGAGTAGTACCCCGCCTGGTAGCCATTTGCCCAGATGTGCAGGAAGTAGCTGGAGCGGTAGCGCGGCGGCACCTGCGGCAGGTTCACGTGCGTCGCGGCGAGCGCCTGCTGCTCGAAGGTGTCGACGTTCTCGAGCGGGGCCGAGGCCGGCAGGGTGTGCCACTTCATGTCGAGCTCGGCGGCCGACAGCAGTTCGGTCATGTTGTACCCGGCGTTGAAGTCGTTCGCCGCCAGGATCTTCTTCACGAGCGCCTCTGGCATCGGCGCGCCCGTCTTGTAGTCGAACGCGTAGTGCGCCAGCACCGACGGCTCGAACGCCCAGTGCTCGTTGAACTGCGAGGGGAACTCCACGAAGTCGCGCGCGACGCTCGTCCCCGACAGGCTCGGGTACTCCTGGTCGGCGAAGAAGCCGTGGAGGGCGTGGCCGAACTCGTGGAACATGGTGACG